>NZ_FQUF01000009.1 GCF_900129085.1 Atopostipes suicloacalis DSM 15692 | reverse complement strand
CAGCCTGCCCTGTACTTGCTATATATTCTTTTACTTCTTTTTGATAACCATTAATCGTTTTAATTTGAGTGGTTGTTCCTCTATTAATTTCACGGGTAACGGTTGATCTGTCTCTATCTAATAAACGAGCAATCTCCGACTTGCTTTTTTCTTCTTTCAGCCATCTCTCTATATCTTCTCTTTCAGTTTCGTTCAAATGTGTATAAGTCTTGGTCTTTTTTGTGTTAGAATTTAATTTGGACATGAAGATTCTCCTTACTTTTGTGTAGTGACTAAAGTATAACAAATCTTCATGTCTTTTTTTGTTTCTAACTGGTGCACTTCAGTTTACAATACACCAAATAGACTTTTACTAAAAAATCGTTTGGTGCTGAAATTGTTATAGGTTATAATGTAAGTGTATCGAATAAATAAGGAGTGAAGATATGCATCATCAAAAATTAGATTCATTTCCAAGTGATTTTCTATGGGGTTCAGCCTCCGCTGCTTATCAAGTAGAAGGTGCCTGGGATGAAGATGGCAAAGGCGAATCTGTTTGGGATAAATTCGTAAAAATTCCTGGTAAAACCTTTAAAGGAACAACAGGTGAAGTAGCTGTCGACCATTATCATCGCTATAAAGAAGATGTTCAACTAATGGCTGAACAAGGATTAAAAGCGTATCGTTTTTCAATCTCTTGGCCTCGTATCATACCAGATGGGAATGGCGAAGTTAATGAGGCTGGGATAAAATTTTATGAAGACTTAATCGATGAACTATTAGCAAACGAGATTGAACCCGTGGTGACTCTATATCATTGGGATTTACCGCAAGCTTTGCAAGATGAGTATTTAGGATGGGAAGGTCGCCAAATAATTAACGATTTTACTCGTTATTGCGAAATTGTCTTTAAACGATTTAAAGACAAAGTAAAATATTGGGTAACACTCAATGAACAGAATGTTTTTATTTCACATGGTTATTTAGCTGCTTCACATCCGCCGAATGTAAAAGACCCAAAACGGATGTTACAAGCCAACCACCATGCAAATTTAGCCAATGCGAAAGCCATTAAATTATTCCATGAATTGGATATAGAAGGACAGATTGGGCCTAGCTTCGCATATGGTCCAACTTATGCTTTTGATGCAGATCCTAAAAATCAATTAGCTGCCGAAAACCGCGAAGAAATAAATGCGAATTTCTGGATGGATATTTATGTTTATGGACGTTATCCAAAAGTGGCTTGGAAATACTTTGAAGATAATGGCATTGCTCCAACTATTGAAGTAGGAGATTTTGATCTTTTAAAAGAAGGCAAACCCGATTTCCTAGGACTGAACTATTATCAAACAGCCACTGTTAAAGAAAATCGCCTAGATGGTGTAGGAGCAGGAAAACCAAACTATACTGGAGAAAAAGGCTCTACCGAAGAATCAGGAATGCCAGGTTTGTATAAAGAAGTGTCTAATCCGTATGTTGAGTATACGAACTGGGATTGGGCAATCGATCCAAGTGGGTTACGCATTGCCATGCGTCGAATGACCAGCCGCTATGATTTGCCAATTCTAATTACAGAAAATGGACTTGGTGAATATGACCGACTAGAAGCGGATGGACGTATTCATGATGAATATCGTATCAACTATATTCGAGACCATATTGTTGCTATTCAAGAAGCGATTACAGATGGTGTTGAAGTCATCGGTTATTGTACTTGGAGCTATACCGATTTATTAAGTTGGTTAAATGGTTATCAAAAACGTTATGGTTTTGTTTATGTGGACCGTGACGAATCAAATGAAAAAGAACTCAAGCGTTATAAAAAAGATAGTTATTTCTGGTATAAAAAAGTCATCGAAACCAACGGACAAGAACTTCGTAAATACGAAGTGGAGTAAGATTTATAACTTACAAAACAAGCCTACTATCAATAAGGCTTGTTTTATTTTGGAAAAATTAAATTTTTGCGTTATAATTATAAAGATTGAGAACGCAAAGGAGACGAATATACATTGATTACAAGAAAATCAAGAAGAGAAATAGATGAGATGAAAAAATCAGGAAAATTATTAGCTTCTATTCACGAACAATTAAGAGACTTTATCAAACCAGGTGTTACAGGACATGATATTGACCAGTTTGTTGAAAAGAAAATTGTAGAAAATGGGGGGATCCCTGCCCAAATCGGTTATGAAGGGTACGAATATGCCACTTGTATAAGTGTAAATGATGAAATTTGTCATGGTTTCCCAACGGATACGCCATTAAAGGAAAATGATTTAGTAAAAGTTGATACAGTGATCGAATTAGATGGTGCTTTTTCAGATTCAGCTTGGGCTTATGTAGTTGGAGAAGCTACGAAAGAAGTTCGAGACTTAATGGAAGTCACAAGAGAAGCTCTATATAAAGGTATAGAAGCTGCACAAGTTGGCAACCGAATTGGAGACATTGGAGCAGCAATACAAAATTATGTTGAACCCAAAGGCTATTCTGTTGTACGTGAATTTATTGGTCACGGAATTGGCCCAACGATGCATGAAGAACCAAGTGTTCCACATTATGGAGAAGCAGGCAAAGGAAAACGACTAAAAGAAGGTATGACTATAACGATTGAACCTATGATTAATACAGGCGTATGGAAATCTAAAATGGATGATAATGGCTGGACAGCTCGTACTCAAGATGGTGGTTTAAGCTGCCAATATGAACATACGATTGCGATTACTAAAGAAGGTCCAGAAATTTTAACTCAACAAAAAGGCGAATAAAAAAGCACCTTATTTCAGTTAACCTAATAGAGGTTTTGAAATAAGGTGTTTTTATTTTATAGTTTAAAATCTAGTTATTATATCCTTGAGGGTTATTTTTTTGCCATTTCCAAGAAGTGCGACACATATCTTCTAAAGAATGTTCTGCTTCCCAACCGAGTAATTCTTTGGCTTTATTTGGATCAGCATACCCAACAGCGATATCCCCAGGACGTCTTTCTACGATTTCATAAGGGATTTTAATATCGTTTGCTTTTTCAAAAGCATGAACCACATCTAATACTGAATAGCCTTCGCCAGTCCCTAAGTTAATCGCTTGTGCGCCCGTATGGTTTAGAGAATAATCCAATGCCTTTAAATGTCCCTTAGCTAAGTCGACGACATGAATATAATCTCGCACTCCCGTACCATCTGGGGTATCGTAGTCATCTCCATAAACAGACAGTTTCTCTAATTTCTCCACAGCCACTTGTGTGATATAAGGCATGAGGTTATTAGGGGTGTCGTTTGGATCTTCGCCAATTCGACCTGATTCATGCGCGCCAATTGGATTGAAATATCGAAGTAAAATAGGACTCCATTCATTATCAGCAACTGCTAAATCTTCTAAAATATGTTCGATAAATACTTTTGTATACCCATATGGATTTGTTGCAGATGTTGGCATATCTTCTGTAAAAGGCGCTTTATTATCCATTCCATAAACTGTTGCACTTGAACTAAAGACAATATTCTTCACATTAAATTCTTTCATTACTTCTAATAAGATAATTGTTCCAGTTACGTTATTATGGTAATACTCCAATGGAATTGAAACAGATTCTCCTACCGCTTTAAAACCAGCAAAATGAATAACGGCTTCGATATCATTCTCTTGGAAAACCTTGTGTAAACCTTCTTTATCTAAAAGATTTAATTCATAAAAAGTAAACGTTTTTCCAGTTAGTTCTTTAATACGTTCTAATACTGTAGGATGCGAATTGGAAAAATCATCAACAATTACAACGTCATAGTCATTATTTAATAACTCAACAACCGTATGAGATCCAATATATCCTGCACCGCCTGTAACAAGTATTGACATACAAACACTCCTTTATTTAAATTAATTTAATTTTAACACATTTTATGCTAAAACCTAACTATAAAATAAACAAACTATCTAAGAAAATTACAAATATCTCTTTTTTATTTCAGGAAAAAGAGGTAAACGAGAAGAATTGTCATCAATAATTAATGATTTATTTAAAGTAAAGTTAAAACTTTGTGCTATAATGAAAGAAAAAGTAGCGGCTTTAAAGGAGGGGTAGTGATGTATACTGTATCAATAATTATGCCTGTATTTAATAATGAAAAAACATTAAAAAAATCAATTGAATCTATATTAAAACAAACAATTTTTGATTTTGAGTTAATTTTGATTAATGATGGATCTACTGATACCTCCGCTCAAATTTGTAATAAATACGAAAAGTTAGAGCCTCTTTTTGTAGAAGTCGTTCATCAGGAAAGAAAGGGCTTTGCGGCAGCTAGAAATAAAGGGTTGTCTATCGCCAGAGGAAAATATGTTTATTTTGCTAGTGCATATGATATTTTTGATAAACGAATGCTACAAGCAATTGTTGAAGATGCAGAAGAAAAAAATACGGATTTAACTGTATTTGGCTTTACTATTCATGATGAGGGAAACCCGATAGAATTTGAACAACATCATCCAAATCTACCTTACTTGCCTAATCAAGAACGCTTTAGAAATCATTACCGAAATTTTCATCATTTTTATCCCTATGCGCTATTTAATAAATTATATCGACGCTCCTATTTAATAAAAAACCACTTAAAATTTGTGAGTGTTACTCATTGCGAAGAAGCCTTTTTCAATTTAAGTGTTTATAAAAATCTGAATTCTGTTGTCTTTAATCGAATTTCCTATTTTATACGACCGATTGAGTATCTTTCTGAAGATGAGCTATATAGGAGAGAAAACTTTGAAATCAATATCGAACTTGCGAAATATTTAGAAGCAATGTTAATCGAATGGGGATTAGAAGAAGAGTATGAAGATTTAATCCTGTCTTCTTATTTTCATGCAATCTATTCAGAAATACAAAACATTTGTAAAGAAGATTCACCTCTAACCCAAGAAGAACAAATCAGACATCTTGAAGAAACACTACAAGATAAAAGATTAGCCCCTTATTTAAAAGAGTTTAAAAAGATTAAAGAAAAAAGCCCCTATAAACTAGCCTTACTCTCCATTCTTCAAAATCGCAATGGCAAAGCAGCTATTCAAATTGTTAGCCGAACGAATGAAACCAAAGAAAAAACATCCAATTTCTTAACCGTCATTAGAAATCTTTTTAAACGAAAATCTTAATAGGTTTATATAAATTAAAGAATAAATAATTGTATATTTGATGCAATTTTATTATAGTAAAATAGCAGAATATGTTATATACTATAGATTAGTTAAAAAAATCACATATAAAAGTTGGTATATATATATGGAAGAAAAAACAAATGATATGTCTAGAAGTAATCGTGCGCAAGGAAAGAAGGGTA
The DNA here is from genome assembly GCF_900129085.1 of Atopostipes suicloacalis DSM 15692. GTDB lineage: Bacteria > Bacillota > Bacilli > Lactobacillales > Carnobacteriaceae_A > Atopostipes > Atopostipes suicloacalis. The sequence continues at coordinate 72,210 of NZ_FQUF01000009.1, read as the reverse complement.
AAAAACGAAAACGAGGTTGTTGGCGTGTTTTGCTCGTGTTTTTACTGATAATTGTTGGTATTTTATTTTATGTTTATTATGAGTTGAGACAAACAACCGATACGATTCATTCTAACATAGATGATGATCGCATAACTCATACAAGTCGAGAAAACGATCAATTAGATTTAGATGGAGATGCTTTCTCTATCTTACTTTTAGGAATTGATACAGACGATGACAGAGCAGGTGAAGGTTCCACAGATAAAATGCAAGGGCGTTCGGACACCATCATGGTAATGACAGTAAATCCAGAGACTGAAAAAACAACTTTAGTAAGTATTCCTCGAGATACTTATACAGAGATTGTAGGGAAAGGTTTCCAAGATAAAATAAATCATGCTTTTGCCTATGGTCGAGCAGCCATGTCTATGAATACTGTCCAAAATCTATTAGATATTCCGATTGATTATTATGTTTCAGTTAATATGGAAGGTATCCAGCAAATTGTAGATGCTGTTGGAGGAGTAGATATTACACCTTCAATGACCTTTGATCAAAGTGGATATAGCTTTATAGAAGGGCAACCAATGCTTATGGATGGAGCACAAGCTTTAGCGTATTCTCGAATGCGTTACGAAGATCCTCAAGGAGATTACGGCCGTCAATCCCGCCAACGCGAAGTCGTATTGACAACTTTATCAAAGGTAGCTTCTTTTAATTCGATTTTGAATTATCAGTCTGTCTTGAACACGATGGAAGATAATGTAATGACAAACCTAACTTTTAATGAAATGGTTAGCATGTTTTTAAATTATCGTTCTTCTTTGACAAATATTGAAGAACTTCAATTGAGCGGTTATGGAACTCGAATGGATGGAGTTTACTACGAAATTATTGCGGAAGAAGATATCGCAGAAGTGAGCCAGCAGTTAAAATCAGAACTAAATATAAATGAATAAAAATAGAAGTATACAATATAAGAAAGATTTAATTAGGAAAGGAAAGAAAGAATGACAAATATAACAGTTGTAGGTATGGGATATGTTGGGCTAGCGAATGCCATCTTGTTATCACAATACAATCAAGTGCGAGCTCTCGAAGTTATTGAAGAAAGAGTAAAATTAATCAATGATCGCGTGGCTCCCATTCAAGATGATGAAGTAGAGAACTTTTTTGCAACGAAAGATTTAAATCTAACAGCAACAACAGATAAAGCGGAAGCGTATGGAAATGATCCAGAGTATGTGGTCATTGCTGCGCCTACAAATTACGATGAAGAGACAAACTATTTTGATACGGAAATATTAGAAAGTGTTATTGAAGATGTTTTAGAATATGCACCGAATACAACGATTATTATAAAATCAACTGTTCCAGTAGGCTATACAGAAAGTATTAAAGAAAAATATAATACAAGCAATATTATTTTTTCACCTGAATTTTTGCGAGAAGGTAAAGCTTTATATGATAATCTATATCCAAGTCGTATTATCCTAGGAGAAGATTCTGAGCGTGCCCATAAATTTGCTGACTTACTTGTTGAAGGAGCTAAAAAAGAAGACATTTCAGTATTGTTTATCGAATCTACTGAAGCAGAAGCGGTTAAATTATTTGCTAATACGTATTTAGCAATGCGAGTTTCATTCTTTAACGAATTAGATACATATGCAGAATCTAGAGGATTAAACACACAATCTATTATTGAAGGCGTCAGTTTAGATCCACGAATTGGAGATCACTACAATAACCCTTCCTTTGGTTATGGGGGCTATTGCTTACCTAAAGATACAAAACAATTATTAGCAAATTATGAAGATGTGCCAAATAATTTAATTCGTGCGATTGTTGATTCCAATAGTACACGTAAAGATTTTGTGGCAGAACAAGTGGTTAATAAAGATCCTAAAGTTGTAGGAATTTATCGTTTAGTCATGAAGGAAGGTTCTGATAACTTCCGTCAATCTTCTATTCAAGGAATTATGAAACGAATTAAGGCCAAGGGAATAGAAGTAGTTGTTTATGAACCAGTATTAGAAGAGGATACTTTCTATAATTCTCAAGTAATTTCAGATTTAGAAGAATTCAAACAAATAAGTGATGTCATTATTGCCAATCGTCAAAATGATGATTTAAAAGATGTGAAAGACAAAATTTATACAAGAGATTTATACCAAGAAAATTAATTGAAGAAAGTCTATTTTGCCAGTTTCTATTTTAATAGGGCTGGCATTTTTAGAATAAATTGATTCTTAATAGTATAGAAAGCGATATCAAAAATATTGGAGGAATTTAAGTGAAAATAAAGAAAACAGAATTTGGTATTATAGATCAACAAATTGTCTATGAATATATTTTATCTAATTCAAATGGATTATCCTTATCCGTTATTACATATGGTGGAATTATTACAAAAATTATAATGCCTGATAAAACAGGAAAATTAGAAGAAATCACAACAAATATGACGACCTTGGATGAAATTGTAAAAGCGCGACCTTTCCATGGCTCAATTGTTGGTCCTGTAGCTGGGAGAATCTCAAACGCTCGTTATAAAGAGGATGAAGAGGTCATCGAATTAGTAAAAAATGAGAGTAGTAATACTCTTCATGGGGGACCAACTGGTTTAGATACAAAAATTTGGGATGCTGATACAATGGAATTGGATAATGAAATTCAATTACAATTAACCACAGAATTGCCAGATGGTGAAAATGGTTTCCCGGGAAATGTAAAGGTAAAAGTAACTTATACGTTGAATGAAGCGGATGAAGTTAGCATTCACTATGAAGCGAATACAAATAAGAAGACATTATTTAACCCCACAAATCATGTGTACTTTAATTTAACTGGAGATTATCATGAAACTGTTTATGACCATGAACTTCAAATTAATAGTAATCAATATGCCCCTTTGAAAGAAGATAATATGCCAACTGGAGAATTAAAAGCAGTTAAGGATACGCCATTTGATTTACGTGAAGGAAAACGTTTAGAAACAGTGATTTTAAATAAGAATGAAGAAATTTCTTCGAGAAATGGGTTAGACCATCCATTCCTTCTCGATCATTCTACAAGTGAGCCAAGTGTGAAATTAACACATAATGGATCTGGACGTGTTGTTGAAGTGGAAACGGATTCTGAGGCGATTGTTGTCTATACACACAATAAAGCACAAGAATCAGAAACAGGGAAAGATCGTTCTTTAGGAGAACATACTGGAGTAACATTGGAAACTCAACAATTACCAGATGCGGTAAATTTAGAAAACTTTGGTTCCGTTTGGTTAGAACCAGGTCATCCATTTGAGTCTACTACAACATTCAAATTTAGCCTGATGGACTAAGAAAATAAACGAGCTTTTATATTCAAAATTAAGATGAATATAGAGGCTCGCTTTTTTATTCGAAAGATTCTTCTAAATTTCCCATCCAGTACCCTAAGCTAATTCCAATTAAAAATATCAAGAGAAGTATGAAATAGTTAAAACCATTAAAGGCAGTATATAAGGAATGTTCCGGAGCAATAATCGCTGTGGATGCAATAACAATACCCAAAATAAAATGAAAGACAGTGGTATAAAATTTTTCCATAATACTACGCATAACCTTTGCGAGACTTAAAATGATTACAATAGCTCCTAAAACAACTGGGAGAATAATAGAAAAGTCAAGTCCACGTATTCCAGCCATTAAAGGCTGATAAAGACTAAAGTAAATAAGAAAATTTGAAGGGCTGAGACCTGGAATAATTAATCCACTCGCGAAAATTCCTCCTGCTAGTAACCAAGAGAAAAAATTCCTTGGAATCTCCATATTTAATTGATGATTAAAGTAAGAAAGTAGCGTAAAGCTAATGATTGCAGTTAAAATTAATAAAATATTATGTTTGCTTGTTCTTCCTTTTTTCCCCGCCTCACGATAAAGAGAAGGAAGCGTCCCAATAATAGCTCCAATAAAAGCCCAAAGGATATAAACTGGGTAATGCTTTAAACCATAATGGATAGGTGTTGCCAGGATAAAAATACCAGAAAGGGCTCCTAAACCTACTGGAAGAAAATAAAAAATATTCTTTAAAAAATCTTTTCGAATATTAGCTAAAAAACGGATAATCGGTTCATATAAACCAAAAACAACAGCCAGAGCCCCACCGCTTACCCCAGGAAGAATAGCACCGGACCCAATAAATATTCCTTTTAAAAAGCGAATCATCCAATGAATAAAATTATTTTTTGTTTTTGTATCTTTCAAATGAGTCACTCCTTTATATTTCTACTATTTTACCTGATTTCTGAACGATTCGAAAGAAAAAAGTAAAGGATTAACATGCTTTCTTATCTTAAAGGAAAGCTATAGTTTATTAAGATATGTAATCATTGCGCACAATGAGCGAATAGAAACGCGCTGGAGTACCTCAATGTTCCATCACGCACAAAATGTAGATAATTGTGCGTATACTGTTCTATCACACACAAATTGCAGAAAAGTGTGCGTATACTGTTCTATCACACACAAATTGCAGAAAAGTGTGCGTATACTGTTTTATCACGCACAAATTACAAATAAGTGTGCGTATACTGTTTTATCACGCACAAACTACAAATAATTGTGCGTATACTGTTTTATCACGCACAAACTACAGAAAAGTGCGCGCATACTGAGCCATCACGCACAAAATGCAGATAAGTGCGCGCTGTAATGTTTTATCACATAAAAATTGTAAATAATTGTGCGTTGGAGTGTTGCACCGTACACGAAGAATCGATAAGAACGTGCTGGAATTTAATTTGACTTTTTTCCTAGAATAACGAGCTGTTTTTAGAATACTGCAAACAAATATTCAATAGAAGATAAAAGCTACTTTGTCGATTGTATGATAGAATAAGGATAAGAATACTTTGAGGTGGTAATTATGAAAAAGGGTTTGTTAAATGTCGATTATACGAATGACTTTGTAGCAGTCGATGGGGCTTTAACATGTGGAACTCCAGGCCAGATATTACATGATTATATTGTACAAGTAACAAAGAAGTTTCATGATCAAGGAGACTATATTGCTTTTTTGATTGATCAACATTTTGAAAATGATACTCTTCACCCCGAAAGTAAATTGTTTCCTTCACATAATATTGAAGGGACAGATGGTCGTAAACTATATGGAGACTTAGAAAAGTTATACCAAGAGATTAAAGAAAGTGAAAATGTAGAATATTTTGATAAAACTCGTTATTCTGCCTTTACAGGAACAAATTTAGAATTAAAGTTAAGAGAGCGCGAAATTAATGAACTTCATATTGTAGGAGTATGTACAGATATTTGCGTATTGCATACAGCTGTAGATGCCTACAATAAAGGGTTTAAGATAGTTATTCATGAAAAAGGCGTCGCTAGCTTCAACCAACTAGGTCATGATTGGGCTCTTGATCATTTTGAAAATACTCTTGGGGCAGAAGTTATTTAAAAATACACAAAAAGAAAAGACCCGAGAAAAAAATTCTTGGGTCTTTCAAATTAATATTCAAAAAGATTCCATGGATACTCTTGTGGTGGTAAACAAGTGATATTTATGGGCTCTTTTTTAGTTGGATGATTGACGCTTAATTCAGTCGCCCATAAAGCAATTTGTTCGCCAACCTTATTTACTGCTTGACCATATTTTTGATCTCCATAAATCGCATAACCTAAATGGGAGAGTTGTACTCGAATTTGGTGACTTCTTCCTGTATGAAGTTGAATGCTCAATAAGCTTAAATCTTCTTTTGGATCAGAAGCGAGAACTTTATAGTCGAGGACTGCTTTTTTGGCATCCGCAGTTGAAGGTTGAACAACGCTTGAGATATTTTTATTATGGTCTTTTAATAAATAATTCGTTAATTGGGCATTCTTTTTCTTTGGAATTCCTCTAACAATTGCAAGATATCTTCGATCAAAACGATGTAAACGAATCTCATTAGAGACACGCGAGGCTGCTTTGGAGGTTTTAGCAAAAAGAGCAACTCCACCCACTGGACGATCTAAACGATGCACCAGTCCTAAGAAAGCATCTCCTGGTTTATTATATTTTTCAATTAGATATTTTTTTGCTTCGTTTAATAAATCTAAATCTTTAGAGGCATCTTCTTGTATTGGCATATTTCTAGGTTTCTCGACAACTAATAAGTGATTATCTTCATATAAAACATTCAAATTCAAGTGAAAAATCCTTTCTAAAATAATTTAAAAGAGATCTAATTGTTGAGGATTCAGTCCCTCAAAATCTAGTCCCATCATTTTTTGTAATTCTTTGGCATTTTTTGCAGCATGTCCTCCAGAATTGTTATTAAAAATAACGGCAACTTCATCTGCATGCTTAGCAAGTTCTTTAGTATTTTGTTGTATTTTTTCTAATTCTTCCTGGCTATAATCGTATAAAGTTCTTGTCTTTCGCCAATCTGGATCTTCATTCGCATTCAACCACCCCGAATAATTTTGACCATGTAAGCGATAGACCGCAAGTTTGGAATTTGTGACTTCTAATATAGTGGGTGTGCTATTTCCTGGCGTTTGTGGTTGATCAACTACTGTATAACTAAAAAAGTTTTCTTTTAAAATATTTAAGGTGTGTTCTTTATTGTCATCTTGAAACCAACTAAAATGTCGAAATTCTACAGTAACTGGTAAAGAACCCATCTGGCGACCGACAATGTACAAGTATTCAATATTTGATGGATTATAATGGAAAAAAGGTGGGAATTGAAAAAGAAAAGCTTTGATTCTATTTTCTTTCAATAAAGGATAAAAACGTACTTTAAATGTATCAAAAAGTTCAGTCAGGGTGGAATATTCTTGCTCCCAAGGCTTATGCATCGTCATCGCATTATAAGCTTTAGGTATAAATTGAAAAGCGTCTAGTGTTTTGTCTATCCAAGAGTGGATGCTTTTTTCTGAAGGAATCCCATAAAAACTTGTATCCATTTCAACAAAAGGAAAGTGACTCGCATAATCTTCTAATTTTCTTTGTCGATTTGGTGCGATTAAGGGATGGTCACTCCAACCTGTTAATCCTATTGTAATCATTGCCTCACTCCTTATGTGTAATCATACTTTATCATAAAGCTGAATCAAATTATATGTGTACCTTATTTTAAAATATAAAATCCATCGTTTCAGAGAATAAAGTACCAAATGTAAAATCCTAACACAAGGTCATAATCCCTTTGTTTATCAAAGACTAAATATATGGTAAAATAGTAGATGAATTATACTTTATAGATTTAGACTGTAAAAAAAAGGAAGTGACACTATGTATTCTAATAATAATCGCCCAGGAACAGTTGGTTTTGGGTGTTCATTTTTAGGCTTTTTCATTGGCTTAATGGTTCTATCTCTTATTATTCGAGGAAGTTTTTATCTTTTCTTTAAATATTTTTGGATGATTGTATTATTAGCCATCGTTGTGTGGGTTTTTAGAAAATTTATCATGAAAAATGATAATGGTAATCAATCAAGCTATAAAAATAATAATTCAAAAAAAGATTGGAATCGAGATTTTGAAAAAAGAAAAAATACTTCTTATCACAATATCGATCGAGATTTTGAAGAGGTGGATGAAGACGAAGAAGAAGATGAATTTAAAGATTTTTAATAAAATATTTAATAGGAAGAATATTTGTTTGTCGTCAGATTTATAATGTAGAATCATTCTCGCATTCAGATCGAAGAAGGATGAACGAGAGTGTTTCTTTTTTGCATAGATTAGCGTATAATAGACAAGATATTGACAAGTAAGAAGGTGAAAAAATGAATAAAAATCTTTCAAAATATATAGAAGAAAAATTTAATATTACTTTTCATAATGAAGAGTTATTATATATCGCATTTACACATTCATCCTATGCGAATGATCATCGTGAAGAACATTTGGAACATTTGGAAAGACTTGAATTTTTGGGCGATGCAGTGATTGAATTGATTGTTTCAGATTATTTATATAAAGAATATAAGGAATTGCCGGAAGGCCATCTAACTAAAATGCGAGCTGCCGCTGTACGAGCAGAATCTTTAGCACAATTAACATTAGACTATAATTTACAAAGTTTTGTTTTATTAGGTAAAGGTGAAGAACAATCAAATGGACGCTCTAGAATTTCCTTGCTATGTGATGTCTTTGAAGCCTTTATTGGAGCAGTTTATTTAGACCAAGGGACTAAACAAGCCCGAAACATTCTTGAACAAGTACTCTTTCCAAAGATATCTGCTGGTGATTTCTCGCATGGGATGGATTTTAAAACAGCCTTGCAAGAATGGATGCAGCGTGACGGTGTTGTTCAAATAGAATATCAAGTCATTGAAACTTCTGGACCGGATCACGCTCGCCAATTTAAAGTGGCTGTATTAATTGAAGGAGATATTATGGGAATTGGCGTTGGCAGTTCTAAAAAAAGAGCTGAACAAGCTGCCGCAAAAGAAGCTTATGATTCAGTGAAATAAAAGATTGGTTGGATAAAGGAGAAGTATTGAGTGCAGTTAAAGAAAATAATATTAAAGGGATTTAAATCATTCCCAGAAAAAACAACATTGGAATTTAACCAAGGTGTTACGGCTATCGTTGGTCCAAATGGAAGTGGTAAATCAAATATTATTGAAGCGATCCGTTGGGTGATGGGGGAGCAATCCGCTAAAACTTTACGTGGGGATCGAATGAATGATGTCATCTTCTCTGGAACGAACGAACGGAAACCTCTAAATATTGCAGAAGTTGAGTTGATATTAGACAATTCTGATCATTATTTAGGAATTGAATATGAAGAAGTCAGTATTTTGCGCAGGATATCTAGAACAGGCGATTCAACCTACATGATTAATCAACAAGAATGTCGGTTACGAGATATTGTGGATCTATTCATGGACTCTGGTTTAGGAAAAGAGTCTTTTTCAGTAATCTCTCAGGGAAAAGTAGAAGCTATTTTCAATTCAAAACCAGAAGATCGACGAGGAATTTTTGAAGAAGCTGCAGGTGTCTATAAATATAAGGTTCGTAAACAAGATGCGGAGAAAAAATTAGAACAAACACAAGATAATTTAGACCGTGTTCAAGATATTCTATATGAACTTGAATCTCAATTAACTCCACTTAAAAAACAGGCAGATATTGCTCATTCATTTTTAGATCAAAAAGAAAAACTAACAGATCTAGATATAGGTGTGACGGTTTGGCAAATCCAGCAACTAACCGAAAAAATCAAAGAAGATTCTCATAAAAATGGACAATTAGAGGATGATTTAAAAAATGTTGCCAAGCAGATTGAAGATTTAGAACACCAACAAATCAGCCAAACTGATAAATTGAAAACTATTGAAGGATTGAGAGAAGAAATTAATAATAAGCTCATTCATGTCGTTCGAGAAAAAGAACGAACAGAAGCTGCTCTTAATTTATTTGATGAAAAAGCACGCCACCGAGAAGCTTTTATTGGTGAAAAAGAAGCTTCAATTGAACAATTGACAAAACGTAGGAGTCAATTAAGTAAAGAACTTAAAGAAATTCAATTGGTACACACAACTAAAAATAAAGAATTAAAAGAAATCAATAGAGAAATTAAAGCTTTAAAAGATAAAAAAGCCTATCTTGAAGGAGATAAAGAATCCCAAATGGAAGAGCTGCGCAATCATTATATTGAATTGTTGCAGCAACAAACTTCTTTAAAAAACGAAAAAAATTATATGGAGCAAGTGCTCAAACGTAGTGATAAGGATAAACAAAAAGCTTCCGATAGGGTTGCTCATCTTGAAGAAGAGATTAAAAAGAAGAAAGATGTATTACACAACAATCAAGGAAGTTATGAAAAGATTAATGAAGAACTTTTATCTTTACTAAATGACTATAAAACATTTGAGCAAACACTTAATGAATATAAACAAAATTTACACATTAGAAATGAACGTTTGGATAAAACAAGAAATGAACTTGAGCGAGCAAAAGCGAAACAATTTAGCTTAAAAGAAATGCAAGATAATTATGCGGGTTATTATGCTGGTGTCCGTGCAGTTATGAAACAAAAAGATCATTTGGAAGGAATTGTAGGAACGGTTGCAGAGTTAATAGAAGTCCCTAGTCAATACGTTCAAGCGATTGATACTGTACTTGGAAGCAGCGGTCAATTTATCGTTGTCGAAAATGAGAAATCTGCTCGTGACGCAATTAATTATTTAAAACAAAATAAAAAAGGCCGAGCTACTTTTCTTCCTTTACCTACAATTAAGGCTAGAAATCTTTCTCATCAGGTGAAAGCCCAAATTGATCAAATGGATGGCTTTATAGGAATAGCAAGCGAACTTGTTACAAATGATGCCAATATACAAAACATTATCGATAACTTATTGGGTCAAACAATTATTGCAGCTACCTTGGAATCAGCCAATGAAATTGCACGTTTGATTCAGTTTAGAAATCGTGTTGTTTCTTTAGAAGGTGACGTAATAAACGCTGGTGGTTCTATGACTGGTGGGGGACGACAAAATAATACAAGTCCTGTATTTTCTCATAAGGCCGAATTAGAAATTCTAAACAAATTTATTTCTGAAAATGAAAAAGTACTTGAACACTTACTAGTTAACAAAAATGAATTAGAAGAAAAGAAAGATAAACTAGAACAAAAAGTAGAAAAAATTCGTGTTTCAGGAGAAGAGAAACGGTTTGAAGAGCAACATTTAAAAAGCAAATTAGACAATCTTTCTGAACAAGTAACTAATTTAGAACGTGAATTAAAAGCGACTACTTTTGAGTTGAACGAAACAAATCATGTTTATGATTCTTATATTGAACGATTAAAGGAAGCAGAAGATTCATTACAAATAATCACAAAAAAAGTTAAAGAATCGAATGAAAACATGCAGTTGCTATCAAGTGAACAAGAAAATATTGATAAAGAAAAAGATAGATTAGATCAGGAAATTTCTCTAAAAAGTGATAAACATGGAGACATCCGAGAATCCTTAGCTTCGGTTCAAGCCAATCGTCAATATATCGAGGAGCAAATCTCCCAAATAAAGGATCAACTCTCTGATTTAAAATTAGATATTCAATCTTTTGATGAAGAACTTGAAGTGGATTCTAAAGAAGAACTTGAAGATCTATTGAATCGTTATATTAAAGATCAAAAAAATCTGCAAGATCAACAGCAAGAAATCCGTAGTAATTATGAAGATGAAAATCAAATTCAAGAGAATTTAGCAGAACAATTAAACCAACAAAGCGGTCGCAAGCAATATTTATCGGAGGAAAAATCCAAAGTTGATATTCGCTTATCTCAAAATGACGTACGAATGGATCATTATTTAGATTATTTAGTTGATGAATATAAAATTGGTTATGAAGAAGCACGTCTTTTAGATTTTCCAGAGATTGAATTGGAAGAAGCAAAAAAACAAGTTAAATTACTTAAAAAAGGCATTGAAGAATTAGGTCCAGTTAACTTAAATTCGATTGATGAGCATAAAAGTGTGGATGATCGTTTTCGCTTCTTAACACAGCAACAGAATGATTTGATTGAAGCCAAAACCAATCTATATAACACAATGGATGAGATGGATGCAATTGTTGAGAAGCAATTTAAAGAAACGTTTGATCAAATCCAAGAGGAATTTTCACTTGTTTTTCCAAAAATGTTTGGGGGTGGGTATGCTGAGCTTGTCCTAAATAATCCAGATAATTTGTTGGAAACAGGAATAGAAATTATCGCTCAACCCCCTGGTAAGAGATTAACTCGTTTGAGTTTACTCTCGGGAGGTGAGAGAGCTTTAACGGCTATTTCCTTATTGTTTGCAATTATTCATGTAAATCCTATTCCATTTTGTATTTTGGATGAGGCAGAAGCAGCTCTTGATGATGCGAATGTTGTCCGTTTTGGTCAATATTTGGAAAACTTTGAAGATGATACACAATTTATTGTTATTACACATCGTAAAGGAACAATGGAACATTCAAACCAACTGTATGGAGTAACCATGCAAGAGCGAGGAATTTCAAAAATTGTTTCAGTTAGCTTAAATGAAGCACAACAGATGGATGGAGTCACCTAACAAATGATGATATGAGGAGATAAATGAATGGGTATAAAGTTAGTGGCAATAGACTTAGATGGGACTTTACTAAATTCGGATCGAACTTTGTCCGAAGAAAATCGCTTAGCGATTAAAAAAGCAAAAGAACAAGGCGTTCATATCGTCTTGTGTACAGGACGTCCCTTACGTTCTATGCAACATTTACTAGAGGAAGCAGATTTATTAGATGATGAAGATATTGCGATTACTTACAATGGAGGACTTATACAAAGAACCAAAAGTGGTGAAGTCATTAATGAAATAACTTTTAATCGGGCACAATGTTTAGATATTTTTGAGATGGCGCAACAGTTAAATATGCCTGTGAATTTTATTGATTTAGACTACATTTATGAACCACCTTATCCGGTTGGAGTAGAATCGCATTACACATCAACAAACCGTTATGTGCCTAAACAAAACGCTCTTCAGCTTAAAGAAATAGATATAGATCATTTACCTGATCCGTTTACCATTAACAAAATTGTCATTTCTAGACCGTCTGATGAATTAGATGCTATTATTCCAAAAATTCCAGCTCACTATCATGAGAAATATAATATTTATAAATCACAACCCTTTATTTTAGAAGTCTTGCCTAAACATGTAGATAAAGGCTTTGCGATGTGGATATTAGGAGAAATATTAGGTCTAGAAAAAGAACAAATTATGGGAATCGGTGATCAAGAAAATGATTTGTCCTTGGTTGAAAATGCTGGTTTAGGAGTGGCCATGGATAATGCAATCAATCGAGTAAAAGAAGCTGCTGATTTTATCACCCAATCAAATGATGAGCATGGGGTAGCGCGCGCTCTTGATAAATTTGTACTAAAAGATTAATCGATTCTCTCATTAAATAGCACAACCCTTAATTTAAAATGAAACAGATCTATGGTACAATTTAGTAGAGTTTAGTATAAAAGTATAGAAAAGAGGCTGACCAGATTGAGTTTATTTGACCGAATTAAATCAGTCTTCACTGGTGAAGAAGAACAACAAGAAGAAAATAAAGTAGAACAACAAGAATTATCGACTTATGAAGAAGGATTGGAAAAATCCCGTAAATCATTTACCCGTCGTTTCAAAGAAATGATGGCAAATTTCCGTTATGAAGATGAAGAGTTTTTTGAAGAATTAGAAGATCTTCTCATTGAATCGGATGTTGGTTTTGAAGCTACTATGGAAATTTCTGATAAAATGCGGTATGAAGCTAAAGTTGAAAATATTCGAACGGTAGAAGATGCTGAACGCGTTTTGGTTAGAACAATGATTGAGATGTATGAAGAAACAAATCCTAACTATATTGAATTTAACAAAAATCCAAAAGGCTTAACCGTACTTTTGTTTGTTGGGGTAAATGGTGTGGGAAAAACAACAACCATAGCAAAATTAGCTCATCAACTGATTGAAGAAGGCAACTCCGTTATGCTTGCAGCAGGGGATACCTTCCGAGCAGGAGCCATCCAACAGCTTGAAGTTTGGGGAGACAGAGTGGGAGCTGAAGTTGTTTCAACGGAGCAAGGAGGAGATCCTTCTGCAGTCGTTTTTGATGCTTTGAAACAAGCAGAGGAAAAAAAGATAGACTACCTTCTTGTAGATACAGCTGGACGTTTACAAAACAAGAAAAACTTAATGGATGAACTGGCAAAGATGAATCGTGTGATTGAACGAGAAATTCCAGATGCACCACACGAAACGTTACTCGTCTTAGACGCAACAACAGGACAAAACGCTTTAAATCAAGCCAAACAATTCCAGGAAGTTACGAATATTACTGGGATAGCCTTGACAAAGATGGATGGAACCGCAAAAGGTGGGATTGTTTTTGCAATTGGTAAAGAGCTAAATATTCCGGTTAAATTTGTAGGACTTGGAGAGTCAATGAATGATCTTCATGAATTTAGTTCAGAAAAATTTGCCTATGGTTTATTTAAAGATTTAGTGAGTTAAAAATAAAGTTTCATTTAAATCATACTAAAAAGAGAAATAGGGTTAAAAATGGAATTAGAAAAAACGTTAAAAATGAACCAATTGTTTTCTTTTTATGGTGAATTATTAACTTCTAAGCAAAAAGATTACATGTCAGATTATTATGAAGAAGATTATACATTGGCTGAAATTGCTGATAATTATGGAGTAAGTAGACAAGCAATTTATGATAGCCTTAAACGAACAGAAGATACATTATTGGACTATGAAAAGAAACTTCACTTAGTGAAAGAGTTCGAACATCGAAGTGAAATATTAAAGAATATAAAAGAATATCTTGAAGAAAATTATAAAGAAGATGAGCAATTAAATAAGCTCATTAATGATGTAATTCAAGATTCAATCAGAGAGGAGAACTAACTCGAATGGCCTTTGAAGGTTTGACTGGGCGGTTGCAAGATGCTTTTTCATCTTTACGTAAAAAAGGAAAAGTTTCAGAGCAAGATGTCCAAGACGCCATGCGTCAAGTCCGTTTAGCACTATTAGAAGCGGACGTAAACTATAAAGTAGTAAGAGAATTTGTTAATAGTGTTCGAGAGAAAGCAATCGGAGAAGAGGTACTTGAAAGTCTTAATGGAGGACAGCAAGTTGTAAAAATTGTTTACGATGAGCTATCTGAATTGATGGGTGGAGAACAAGCGGAAGTAGTTACTTCTTATATTCCACCGACTGTTTATATGATGACAGGTTTACAAGGTGCCGGTAAAACGACAACTGCTGGTAAGCTTGCAAACTTTTTAAGAAAAAGTAAGAATATGAAACCTATGTTGATTGCAGCAGATATTTATCGTCCTGCAGCAATTGACCAGCTACAAACGATTGGTGAACAGTTAAATATTCCTGTCTTTTCTATGGGAGACCAAGTCAGTCCGGTAGAAATTGCGAAAAAAGGTTTAGAAGAAGCTAAAGCGCAAAATCGTGATTTAGTAATTATTGATACGGCTGGACGTTTGCATATTGATGAAGTCTTAATGACCGAATTAAAAGAAATCAAAACCGCAGTAGATCCTGAAGAAATTTTCTTAGTCGTAGATGCTATGACTGGACAGGACGCAGTAAACGTAGCAGATTCATTCAACGACCAATTAGATATTTCAAGTGTAATTTTAACGAAGCTAGATGGTGACACACGTGGTGGTGCAGCTTTATCTATTCGAAAAGTTACAGGTAAACCAATTAAATTTACGGGTACAGGGGAAAAACTAGATGCTTTAGAACCGTTTTATCCTGATCGAATGGCCAACCGTATTTTGGGTATGGGGGACTTGCTTACTTTAATTGAGCGTGCTCAAGAAGAAGTGGATGAAAAAAGAGCTGAAGAGCTTGCTCAAAAAATGGCAGAAAATCGTTATGATTTTAATGACTTCATTGAGCAAATGGATCAGATGCGCAATATGGGTCCTTTAGAGGATTTATTAAAGATGATTCCAGGGGTCGGAAATATTCCAGGCATGGATGAGTTTGAAATGGATGAAAAAGAGTTAGACTATATGAAAGCAATTGTTATGTCCATGACTCCTGCTGAACGAGAAGACCCAGACTTATTGAATCAGAGTCGTCGTCGTCGGGTGGCAGAAGGTTCAGCACGCTCTTTAAATGAAGTGAACCGTTTAATTAAACAATTTAAGCAATCTCGTGAAATGATGGCGGGTATGTCCGGTGGTAAAATGCCTAAAGGATTGGGACAAATGTTTGGCGGTAAGAAAGGCTTTGGTGGTGGCGGAAATCCACTCCAAGGACTTGGTGGAGGAGCTCCAAAATCAAATAGAAACCGTAAAAAACGTAAAAAGATTAAGCGCAGAAAATAAGAGTCTAAAAGAGTATCTCAATTTGCAGATACTCTTTTTTATTGCATTTTTCTTTAGTGTAAAGAAAAAAAGCTTTACATGTTTATTGATCCATGTTATTATAGTTTTCGTGAGTTAGAACAAGTCAAGTAAATATACTTAACAGAAAATTCTGAACTCCCTATAATAGTTAAAATTTTTAACTATTGAATAAATATTAGGAGGAAATATAAATGGCAGTAAAAATTCGTTTAAAAAGAATGGGATCTAAAAAACGTCCATTTTACCGTGTAGTTGTAGCAGATTCTCGTGCACCTATTTCAGGACGTATTATTGAATCAATTGGAACTTACAATCCAATCGCAGAACCAAAAGAAGTTGAAATTGATAATGAACTTGCTTTAAAATGGATGCATGAAGGTGCAAAACCATCTGATACCGTTCGTAAATTATTCTCTGATCGTGGATTAATGGAACAATACCACAACGAAAAATTAGAAAATAGAAAAAATAAGTAATTTTATTTATGAATAATTGAAAAAGGATGACAATATAATCATTCTTTTTCAAAGTATAAGGATGAGAACATGACAGACCAAGAAATGAGAAATTTAATTACGACTATTGTCACAGCACTTCTTAGTCATCCTGAAGATCTAAAATTAGAACTTCAAGAAACAGATGATTTCCATGAATATTTATTATCTGTGAATCCAGATGATGTAGGACGTGTGATCGGTAAACGCGGACGTATTGCAAAAGCAATTCGTTCAATTGTTTATAGTGTTCAATATGATGGACCAAAACGTGTTCGTTTAACAATTGTCGACTAAAGCTCGTCCGTAATAATAGCTTTCTGAAATATCTTTTATTAGATATCTTAGAAAGCTATTTTTTTATTTACCTTTAAAAAACTAAGTAAGATCTGTATAAAATTTCAAATATCTAAAAGCTAATATAATAGTATTTTTAGTTTGACTTCATTAAAAGTTTAGCCTATACTAAAAACAATAAATCTTACAATTTAAATTGATTCAAATAAAAATTGTTTTTAGAAATAGGAGATGAAAGAATACATGCTAGAAATTAAAAATCTCTCCGTAACTTATCCAAATAACGTAAAAGCATTAGAGGATGTCACGGTTTCTATTCCATCTGGAAAACTAGTGGGCGTTATTGGACCAAATGGAGCAGGAAAATCGACCTTATTAAAAGGTGCGTTAGGGATGGTTAATCGCTCAGGAAGTGTAGCCTTTGAGGGAGAACCAATCGAAAAAATTCAACAACGAATTGCTTATGTGGAACAAAAAGGAAACTTAGATATGGACTTCCCGATTACTGTTTTACAATGTGTGCTATTAGGGACTTTTCCTAAATTAGGATGGTTTAAACGACCAGGGAAACAAGAGAAAGAAATTTCTATGGATGCTTTAAAGCGAGTTGGTATGGAAGAATTTGCGAATCGCCAAATTAGTGAACTATCTGGTGGTCAGTTTCAACGCGTATTACTCGCAAGAACGCTTGCTCAGGATGCTGTTTTAATATTCCTAGACGAACCCTTTGTGGGAATTGATATTAAGAGTGAAGGAATTATTATGGACCAACTGTTTAAGTTGCGTGATCAAGGAAAAACAATTTTAATTGTTCACCATGACTTAACAAAAGTTGGTAAGTATTTTGACGGACTAATTTTACTAAACAAACGTTTAGTTGCAAGCGGCGAAGTCGATGAAGTTATGACGCATGATAACCTTGCTAAGGTATTTGGCGAAGGTGCCTTCACAGATATAGGAGGTAATTAAAGATGTTTGGACAATTTATAAGTGATTTAATGAATTATGGTTTCTTACAAAACGCATTAATTACTGCAATTATTGTAGGGGTGACCTGTGGAGTCATCGGTAGTTTTATCACATTAAAAGGAATGTCTTTAATGGGAGATGCAATCTCTCACGCGGTACTCCCTGGAGTAGCAATTTCTTATATGCTAGGTATTAATTTCTTTTATGGAGCTGTTGTTTCTGGTTTATTAACTGCTCTAGGTATTAATTATGTCGATCAAAAAAGCCGTATAAAATCTGATTCGGCGATTGGTATAGTCTTTTCTGCTTTCTTTGCATTGGGTGTTATTTTAATGGGGAAAGCTCAGAGTGCTATTGATTTAACATCAATTTTATTCGGAAATATTTTAACGGTAAGTAACTCGGACCGATATATTACGATGGCTGTTGGTCTCCTTGTTATTTTAGTAGTTTTTCTATTTTACAAAGAATTATTCATTACAACCTTTGATCCTACCATGGCAAGAGCATATGGACTACCCGTAGATAAAATTAATTATGGGATTATGATTTTATTAACCTTAGTTTCTGTTGCCTCTTTACAAACAGTCGGTGTTATATTGGTTGTGGCTTTGTTAATTACCCCAGCTTCTACAGCTTATTTACTAACAAGTAGCTTAACTAAAATGATTGGAATTAGTGCTTTATTAGGAGCAATTTCAGCAACTGTAGGTTTATACTTTAGCTTTTCATATAACCTTCCATCTGGTGCTGTTATTGTAATCGTAGCCGCTGTGATGTTTGTGATGGCTTTATTATTTTCTCCCAAACAGGGGCTAGTGTGGCAAAAGTTAAATTATAATAATAATAATTAATTGGAAAAAGGAGATTTTATTAATGAAAAATATAAAAATGAAAAGTATTTTAAAAAACCTCACATTTGCTTTAATGGCAATATTTCTTGTCGCTTGCGGAAATGGAACAGATACACCTGAGGAAAGTAACAATGATGGCGAAGATACCCTGCATGTTATCAGTAGTTTTTCTATTTTGAGCGATATGGTTGAGAAAATTGGGGGAGATTATGTTCAAGTGCATAACCTCGTTCCAATTGGTACTGATCCTCATGATTATGAACCACTCCCTGAAGATATTAAAGCTGCAACAGATGCAGATTTATTATTTTACAATGGATTAAATCTTGAAGGTGGAGAAAAAGGTTGGTTCTTTAGATTAATAAATTCTGTTGGACAAGCCGAAGAAAATATATTCGAAGCTTCTGAAGGTGTTGAACCAATGTATCTAGCGGATGAAGAAGGAAAGCAAGAAGTTAACCCTCATGCTTATATATCTCCTAAAGTTGGAATACAAATGACTGAAAATATCCGTAAGGCTCTTATTCAAGCGATGCCAGAAAATGAAGAATACTTTGAACAGCAAGCCAAAGAATATTTAGAACATCTAGAAAAGATTGATGCAGACTACACTGAAAAAATAGATAGTATTCCTGAAGAAGATCGTGCCTTTATTGCAAGTGAGCAAGCCTTTCAGTACATGACTGCTGAATATGGATTAAAAGAAGGATACATTTGGGCAATAGATACAGATGAAAATGGAACACCGGAGCAAATAAGAAATGCTGTTGAATTTGTCAATGAAAACCAACCGAACGTCTTATTTGTTGAATCGAATGTAGATAGAAGACCAATGCAAACCGTATCGACAGAAACAGGCGTTGAAATTTATGAACGTCCAATTTTCTCTGATGAGATTGGTAAGCCTGGTGAAGAAGGCGATTCATATACTGATTTTTTGGAATACAATTTAGATGTTATCTTTAATGGTCTAACGAAGTAACGTTAAAAAGGACTTTTATAAAAGATCTACAGAATTCACTGAATTGTGTAGATCTTTTTTGTATAATAGATTACACAAGAAGAAATGTTTCATAAATATATTTTACAAAATAGGAGAAAAATATGACGACTTATTTAAATGTAGGTAAAATTGTCAATACACATGGCATTAAAGGTGAGGTTCGTGTTCAATCCATTACAGAACATCCAGAAGAACGCTATCAAGCAGGCTCAAAATTGGTCATTGAAATGAATAAAAATGAGCAATTCCCAGTAACCGTGAGATCACATCGCGTGCATAAAAATTTTGATCTTTTAATGTTTGAAGAATTTACTTCAATCAATGATGTTGAAAAATTTAAAAATAAAATGCTCCAAATCGATGAAGAACTACTTCCTGAATTAGAAGAAGGCGTTTATTATGAAAATGACATTATTGACTCAAAGGTATTTGATGAACAAAAAAATGAAATTGGACGTCTGAAAGAAATCTTATTTATGCCTGCTAATGATGTTTGGGTTGTTAAACGTCCGGGTAAAAAGGATCTTTTATTGCCTTTTATTGAATCGGTTATCTTAAAGGTAGATACCCAAAACAAAGAGATTATGGTTCGTGTTTTAGAGGGGTTAGATAGTGATGAAGATTGATATTTTAACGCTCTTTCCTGAAATGTTTGAAAGTCCGTTTAATTATTCAATGGTTAAACGTGCCATTGATGGCGGACAAGTGGAGATTCAACCCATAAATTTTCGGCAGTATGGAGTAGGAAAGCATCAAATGGTGGATGACACTCCTTATGGTGGGGGAGCAGGGATGTTATTAAAACCGGAGCCTATCTTTGAAGCGATTGATGAGATTGATAAACAAACTTCTGCTAGTAAAAAAAGAATTATCTTGATGGATCCAGCCGGTAAACCTTTCAATCAAGCGATGGCAGAAGATTTTTCAAAAGAAGAGCATCTCGTTTTTATATGTGGGCATTATGAAGGGTATGATGAACGTATTCGAACACTGGTAACAGATGAAGTATCCTTGGGCGATTATGTTTTAACCGGTGGTGAATTAGCTGCAATGGTTATGATAGATGCTACCGTACGTTTGCTACCAGGGGTTGTAGGAAATGAAGCTTCTGTCGTTGAAGATTCACATTCAACAGGATTACTTGAACATCCGCACTATACTCGCCCAGCTGTTTATAAAGGAATGGAAGTACCTGCTGTACTGACAAGCGGCCATCATGGAAACATTAAAGAATGGCGCCATAAAGAATCCCTTCGAAGAACTTTACAACGTCGTCCTGATTTAATTGACGAAATGGAATTAACAACAAAAGAACAAGAATGGTTAGATGAATTTTCAGCGGAATAAAGCTGAAAAATGAGTTAAAACACCTCTGTTTTCAAAATTAGAGGTGTTTTAATTTTGGGAAGACTTTCTAAGGCTATATTGGCAGTTGTTTTAAACCAATGAAAAAAGATAAAACATGTGTTAAAATATGATTAATACAAATGGAAAAATGGAAGGTAAGTATATGACAAATTCAGAAAAAGTAATTCAAGCGATTCAATCTGGAAATTTAGAAGAAGTCGATGAATGGATTCAACTAGCATTGGATGAAGATGATGAAGAAACGTTATATCTACTTGGAAATTCTTTATACCAACTTGGCTTTTTAGAAGAGACAAAGAAAGTTTACAATCACTTAATTGATATTAATCCGCAAGATGATGAGTTGAAAATTTACTTAGCTGAAATAGAAATTGAAGAGGGAAATGAGTTAGAAGCTCTTGAGTTATTACATTCCATTGAGAATACCAGCTCATCTTATACACAATCTCTACTCGTACAAGCTGATTACTATCATCTAAATGGCCTACCTGAAGTAAGTATTCAAAAATTAGAAGAAGCTGAAGAATTAATCCCGCAAGAGCCCGTAATTAAATTTGCGCTTGCTGAGGTTTATTTCACAATAGCAGAATATCAATTGGCCGTAAATTATTATGAGTTCTTAATAGAAGAAGGTCTTGAGGAAATAGCAGGAACGTTAATTAATGCTCGTTTAGGAAATGCTTATCTCATGTTAGGTAATTATGAAAAAGCCATTGAGAATTTAAACGAAGCTTTATCGTTCAAAGATGATCCCGAAGTCTATTATCAATTAGGATTTGCGTATATTCAAAAAGAAGAATTCTATCAAGCAATTGATACACTAAAGCAGGCAAAAGAAATGGATCCTAGTTTAATTTCGGTCTATATCCTTTTAGCTGAAGCTTATCAACAACTCAACGACTTAGAACAATCCCTACAAACGATTGAAGAAGGACTTACAGTGAATGAGATGAATATTGAGTTGTATTTAAAAGCAGCAGAATACGCTGGAAAACTCAATATTAATGAAAAAGCAAGTAACTTTTATCATGAAGCTTTAGATATTGAACCTGAAAATGAGCGAATTTTATTAAGATATGCTGAATTTTTAAATCATCTCGATCAGTATGAAGAAATAATTGAATTATTTGAAAAAGCTCCTGAATCTGTTCGATCATTACCAGAAGCATTATGGTTATTAGCGACTACAAACAATGAACTCGATGAATATGATCAGGCTCGAGATTACTTCGATCAAGCCTACAATGAATTAAATGATCATTTAGACTTTTTAAAGGACTATGCCTTTTTCCTACGCGAAGATGGTCAAAGAGAGAAAATGCATGAAGTATTAGAGAGATATACCAGTATAAATCCTGAATATGACGAAGAGATCGCATCTTTGAAGGAAGATTATCTATATTAATAATGCCTTGATGGGTGAGAGGTGAGAACATGAATACATCCATTACTAATGAAAAAAAGAAACATTTTTTGAAATGGTTTACGAAAAGACATACATTGAACCGTCGAGAATCACTTTGGATCTTAGATTATTTATATAACCATGATATTATGTTAGAAAAAACATACTTTGTAGAATCTGTCGATCAATCTCCGCGAGGAATTTACATGTCAGCCAAAGATAACCACCATCCAACTTTTCGGTTCTATAAAAATGGTCACACATTTAAAGATGCTATGCAGGCCTTTCATGAAATACGATTAAATTGGAGCTCCAAATTATATCTTGAAATTGACTTTGAAAATGCATGGCAAACACCCGAATACCTAGCCGTTCTAGAAGATAATCCATATGCTCGTTGGAATGATAACATTCCAAAAGAAACTATGGAACAAATGGATGAGGCATTAACCTATGAAACATTATTGATTGCTCGTCATGAACTGCTAAATAAAATTGATGAAAGTTTAATTGAAGGGCAAAAAGATAGTTTTGCAGATCTTACGAAAGTCTTAAAAGATATAGAGCGTAAAATTGACCAATCAATTGTATAATTTTGATTCATTTTACACTTAACAGAAAAACAAATGAAAGGGTTATGCTTGTGGAAATGGAAGAAATGCAACAAGTCGTTGATGATTATATTCGTCAGTTTAAAGTCGGTTATTTCTCACCATTGGCTATGATGGCTCGAGTGACGGAAGAAGTTGGAGAACTTGCTCGAGAAATTAATCACTATTATGGAGAAAAACAAAAGAAAAGTTCGGAAGACGAAAAAGAAATAGAAGAAGAACTAGCAGACGTTTTATTTATTATAATTACAATGGCTAATTCTTTAGATATTGATTTAACCGAAGCATTTGAACAAACCATGCGTAAATTTGAAACACGAGATAAATATCGTTTTGAACGAGTTGACGAAGAAACTTCTGAATAAAAGGTTGTATTTAAATGAAAAATAAATTAGTGATTGATGGAATATTTGAAGAAACTGTACCTATTCTTGAAAAAATAATAGATGCAGGTTTTGAAGCTTATTTTGTAGGAGGAAGTGTTCGAGATCATTTATTGAATCATGAAGTAAATGATGTAGACATTGCTACTAGTGCACTTCCTTATGAAGTAAAGAAAATTTTTAATAGAACAGTAGATGTGGGCATAGAGCACGGAACAGTGCTTGTCTTATACAATAATGAGAGTTATGAAATTACAACCTTTCGAACCGAATCTACGTATAAAGATTTTAGACGTCCAGATTCGGTTACTTTTGTGCGATCATTAAGAGAAGATCTTCGAAGAAGAGACTTTACAATGAACGCCATTGCGGTTGACACAAAAGGGCATATTTTTGACCCGTATCAAGGAATGAAAGATTTAAAGGCAGGGATTATACGAGCTGTTGGAAATCCTCATGAAAGATTTCAAGAGGATGCTTTACGTATGATGCGCGCAGTGCGTTTTGCGGCACAACTAAATTTTGAAATCGAAGAAGAAACCCAAATTTCAATAGCAGAGAATGCTTCCTTACTGCAAAATATTGCAGTTGAACGTATTCAAATAGAATTTGAGAAATTATTAATTAGTTCATGGCGCTCAAAAGGTTTACAGGCTATGATTGATTCTCAACTTTTTAAGTACTGCCCTGAATTAGAGGATAAAAAAGAAGCTCTTTATTCATTAATTTCTGATCAAATTTCCTTTGAAAATGCGGAATCAGCCTGGGCCTTTTTACTGTATAACATAGATCGTTATTCATCGAATCAAGTATTCAGTCCTATCCATTTTTTGAAAAAATGGAAGTTATCGAACAAGATGATCCAAAATACATTAACTCTCTATCAAGGTCTGAAAAAGCGAGCTGAGAATCAAGAATTAAACACTTGGGAAATTTTCAATTTAGGAATTGAGGCGGCTTTAGATGTTGAATCACTATTGGCTCATTTAGACCAGGTTCCAAAACACGACCAAGTTAATCATATTTATGAGAATTTACCTATTCATAAGAAAGAAGAATTAGCACTTACTGGTTATGATCTAATGAAAAAAACGACAAAAAAGCCTGGAAAATGGATGAGTGAAGCTTTAGATACAGCACTAAAAGCAGTTGTAAACGGAGACGTACAAAATGAAAAAGAAGCCATCTTACAATGGTTAGATACAGAAAATAAAATTCCTTATATAAAAGATACAGAGTAATCGGAATGGAAATGAGGTGTAAATGTTTTGCGACCTGAACAAATATACGCAATTGTAGATATAGAAGCGACTGGCGGAAGTGTAGGGGCTGATGAGCGAATTATTCAGTTTGCTTGTGTTTTGCTACAAAATGGCGAAGTAATTCATACCTTTGAAACTTATGTAAATCCAGGGAGAAATATTCCCTATAATATTAAACAACTAACAGGTATTTCAAATAAAGAGGTTAGAAGAGCGCCTTATTTTGAAGAAGTTGCGCCTATCATCATCCGTTTACTGGAGGATACCGTTTTTGTCGCCCATAATGTAGGGTTTGATTTTCGTTTTTTAAATGAACAATTACGACTTCATGATTTTCTAATGCTTGATATCCCTGCCATTGATACCGTTGAGTTAACGCAAATCATTTATCCAACTTTGGATAGTTTTCAATTGGAAGATATTGCTTCGTCATTAGGGTACGATCTACTGAATGCTCATAATGCTTTAGCTGACGCAAAAGCGACAGTTTATGTTTTTAAAGAACTCTTTAAAAAAGTAACGAAGCTTCCTCTAGTGACCTTGGAAAAACTAGAAAAACTTTCTTCCAGTACGACCCATGAGACTTTTTTATTCTTTAGGGAAGCTTTAAGCTATGCCAGAAATTTTAAAGCTCCATTGGCAGAGGATTTAGTTGTAGTGAATCAACTTGCGATGAAAAATCCTGAACATTTGACTGTTCATGAGACCCAATCAGAAAAAACTAGCTATCCATTTTCAAAAGAAGAAAAGGAAAAGTATCTGCCTTCTGATTATTCTTTTCGTGAAGTCCAAGCGGAGATGATGGACCTAATTTATAATTATTTAAATGCTGATTTATCTCTTGAAAAATTAGCGATTGAGGTCCCACCAGGAGTTGGAAAGTCTTTGGGTTATTTATTTCCAGCAGCTTTCATAGCGACTCCAAAAAAACCAATAGTTATTAGTACATATACTACAGTATTACAAAATCAGTTAATCGATGAGACGCTTCCTGTTTTAGAAAAGATGCTCCATCGGAAAATAAAAACAACTCTAGTTAAAAGTAGTGAACATTATTTATCCTTAAGTGTTTTTGAACGTTGGCTAAAACAAATTACAGCAGAGGACTCTGAAGCGTATCTGTCCATGCGTATTTTAGTGTGGTTAACGGAAACAACGACTGGCGATTTGTCTGAAATAAATGCTGGAAGTCATTTAGATCTATCTTTTTGGCATGATATACGTGCCACGAAGAATCAATATACAGACGATTATTGGAAGGATTACGATTTCTATGAGCGGATTAAAGCAACCAGCAAAGACAGTGAAATTATTATTACGAATCATCACTTCTTAGCCTATGATTGGAAAAATAAAGAACCTGTTCTTTCGAACATAGAAAATTTAATAATTGATGAGGCTCATCATTTTGCGGATGTAGCTACTCAAAGTAATACGATTTCTTTAAAAGGAACGGAAATAACGACCCATTTAGAAAAAATGGGATCTTTAACAAATGAAACAGGAATTTTTAAGCTGATTTATTATTTGAGTGAACAAAATATTATTAAGAAATATGATATGCAAATTCTTGCACGAACAACAAGTGCCTTTCATGAAACATGGAATAATTTGTATGAAGAACTTATTTTGTATTTTAGTCAGCAAGATTTAATGCAGAGGAAAGATTCTAATTTTATTGAAGATGAATATGAATTAGATTTCCTGACACTCAAACAAAAAAAATGGCGTAAAAATATTTTATATAATGCTGAAGAATTTATTCTAACGAGCCAAAAAATTATAAAAAAAGCCTATGAGTCTTTTGATAAATTATCGGTTGAATATCAATTGTTATTAATTGAGTTAGGGAATTTAACTACCTATATTAAAGACTGGTATGATCGCTTAAAACATACGCTGACCTTTGATAAAAATTCTCCCAAAGCTTTACGTTGGGTAAGTTTTTTACCTGATGATTTAACACGCACTTTTGAATTGCATGTTTTAAAATGGGGTGAGAGTAATTCATTGGTAGATTATCTAGCGACTCATTCAAAAGTAGTGTTTACAAGTAGCACGTTATCTTTTCAAGATTCGGAACAATATTTTTCAGGTCAATTAAAGAATTTGCCGATGCAATTTCACCCGCTTGAAAGTCCTTTTGATTATGGTAAACAAGTGAAGTTAATGGTGCCCGAACAGCGAATCCATCCAAAAGAAACCCAAAAAACTGAGTATGCAAAACAATTAGCTAAAAGTATTCGTGAAATTTTAATGGATACAAAAGTTAATACGATTATCCTTTTTCGTTCTTTAGAGGTTTTGCAAGATGTATATGCAATCCTTATTGAAGATAAGCAGTTGTTTGATTATTTATTTCTTGCTCAGTCGATATCAGGTACGCGGAATCGTATTTTGAAAAATTTTAAACGCAATAAACCGGCCGTTATTTTGGGGGCGGATAGTTTCTTTGAGGGAATTGATTTGCCGGATGAAGAATTAGAACTTGTTATTTTAACTAGATTGCCTTTTCCTTCACCTAACACGCCTTTAAATCGTTCTAAAATTGGCTATTTAAAACAGCAAGGAATTCATCCGTTTATTGGAGAACTTTTGCCACAAGCAATTTTAAAATATAAACAAGCTTTTGGTCGCTTAATTCGGAATGAAACAGATCACGGGGTTATGGTGGTTTTAGATGACCGAATTATATCTGCTAGTTATGCAAAATCGTTTATTGATGCTCTACCAAAAGGTGTTTCTATGGAGATCTATCCAAATGAACAATTAGGAAAAGAGATTCAGAAATTTCTCGGAAATTAGCTCTTAAATAACGTGTTCAATTGATAAAATCATAAGATCCGTTATTTAAATTAGCTTAATAGTTTGCTATAATGAATGAGTTGAATTTAAATGAAAGGAATGGGCCAAATGAATAAAAAATTAGGGATAGCTTTAGTCTCTATGCTACTCTTTATTATAGGTGTTAGTAGTTTGATTACTCATTCCTTGTCACCTTATAAACAAGCGAGGGCTGAAACGATTGAGTTAGCTAAAAGAAGAGCAGACTTAACCGAAGCTGAAGATTTTTATTGGTATAATGGAGACGAAACTTTCTTTACGGTTACCGGTAAAAATAGGGAAGGTTCATCGATTATTGTAGTTGTTCAGCAAGATGGTGGTGCCATTGAAGTATTCAACCAAGATGAGGTTGTAACTAAACATGAAGTGATTGTAGCAACAGATAATCGAGAGAATCCTAAAAAAATCCTTGAAGCAAGAATTGGTATGCATAAAGACCAACCGGTATGGGAAGTAAGTTTTCAACTCGAAAATGACCAAACAGGGTATTCTTTTTTCTCCTTAACTTCAGGGGAATGGATTCAAACCATCAAAAATATTTAAGTATCATTAAATAAATGAAAAGATAGGGGTTACCAAATAATGGAACAAATTTCAATTATTGATTCAAAGCATTACGTTGATCAAGAAGTGCAAATTAAAGGTTGGGTAGCAAATAAACGTTCAAGTGGAAAAATTGCTTTCTTAGAACTTAGAGATGGCTCAGCATTTTTTCAGGGTGTTGTTTTAAAAAATGAAGTGGGCGATGAATTATTTGATCAAGCGATTCATTTAAACCAAGAAACTTCTGTTGTAATTACAGGGACCATTCAAGAAGATACACGATCAAAATTTGGTTATGAAATTCATGTAACCGGAATAGAAGTCCTTGGAACATCTGAGGATTATCCGATAACACCAAAAGAACATGGAACCGATTTTTTAATGGATCACCGTCATTTATGGCTACGATCTTCTAAACAACATGCAATTATGTTAGTTAGAAATGAATTAATTCGTGCAACATATGAGTTCTTTAATGATAAAGGATTTGTCAATATTGATTCGCCTATTTTAACAGCTGTTGCTGGAGAAAACACTACAGATTTATTCCATATTGATTATTTTGATGAAGATGCTTATTTAGCACAAACCGGACAATTACACGCAGAAGCTGGAGCAATGGCTTTTGGAAATGTCTTTACTTTTGGGCCAACTTTTCGAGCTGAAAAGTCCAAAACACGTCGTCATTTAACCGAGTTTTGGATGGTTGAACCAGAAATGGCTTTTGTGCATCAAGAGGAATCTTTAAAGATTCAAGAAGAATATGTCTCTTATCTCGTTCAAAGTGTCCTAGATCATTGTGATTATGCTTTAGATGTTTTAGATCGAGATCGCGAAACATTAGAAAAATACACAAAATTACCTTATCCACGAATTTCTTATGACGAAGCGGTTGAATTGTTACAGAAGAATGATTTTGATGTGGAATGGGGCGTGGACTTTGGTTCTCCAGAAGAAACATTTATCGCCAATCAATACGAACAACCTGTCTTTATCGTAAATTATCCAAAAGAAATCAAACCATTTTATATGCCAACTCATCCAGAACGAGAAGACATTGTATTATGTGCTGATTTAATTGCACCTGAAGGATACGGTGAAATTATTGGAGGATCTGAACGTGAGTCAGACTATGAAACGTTACGACAAAATATCATCGATTTTGGATTAGATGTTAAAGATTATGAGTGGTACTTAGACTTACGACGTTATGGTTCGGTTTCAACTTCAGGATTTGGTTTAGGTTTAGAACGTGCGGTCACTTGGATTACTGGAACCAAACACATTCGTGAATCTATTCCATTCCCAAGATTATTAAATCGATTAACGCCATAACAAAACCAAATAAATTTAAAATTAAAAGACACCTTATATCTACTAGGGTGTCTTTGTAAATTAAGAGCCGGATACACTAGGTAAAATATAGAAGAAAGTAGAGTGTCATTTATGGAAAATGAACTTACGATAGATTGGATTAATGCAGGTCAGACAGTATTGCCGACACTCTTATTAAGGTATTATCGAAGATTAAATTTATCCAATGATGAACTCGTTTTGATCTTACAATTAAAATCGTATATGGATCAAGGAAATTATTTTCCTAAAATGGAAGACATAGCAGAACATATGAATATGACGGAACAGAATGTTTTCAAAGCAGTTCATCAACTAATTCAAAAGAAAGTATTAACGATTGAAACAACTAATGATGAACAGGGTATGAGTCAAGATGCTTACTCATTAAATATGTTATGGGAAAGAATCATTATATTAATGAAACAAGAAAAATCAGATCAAGCTATTGAAAAAGAGGAAATAGAGGAAAAAAATCTTTATTCAATGTTTGAATCTGAGTTTGGTCGTCCTTTGTCTCCAATAGAAATAGAGACATTAGTGGCTTGGATAGAAAATGATCGCTATTCACCAGAACTCATTCAGTTAGCTTTAAGAGAAGCTGTACTCAGCCAAGTTTATAACTTTAAATATATTGATCGTATTTTACTTAATTGGGAGAAGAAAAATATTCGTACCAAAGAACAAGTTGATAAAGAGATTAAAAAATATCGTGATGCCCCTAAAACAAATGACATTAAAGATGAAGATCAACAGGATTCTGGCCCGGTCCCTATGATTAATTGGCTAAAAGATAATAATGATAATAATTAGAATTTGAGGTAATCATTTGGTTAAAGAAACGAAAGAATTATTAGATACTGTTGAAACGACAAAAGTCATCGAAGCAATGGGAAGAATATTTCCAGAAGCTAAAGCAGAGTTAAATCATAAAAATACGTTTGAATTATTGATTGCAGTTATTTTAAGTGCTCAGACTACGGATGTTGGTGTGAATAAAGCAACACCAAAACTTTTCGAAGCATATCCCACTCCAGAACTTATGATGCAAGCAGATCTTTTAGATATTGAAGATAAGATTAAAACAATTGGTTTATATCGAAATAAAGCAAAATTTATAAAAAATACGGCAACTAAGCTCGTTGAAGAATTTAACGGGGAAGTGCCTATGAGTCGAAAAGAATTAGAAAGCTTACCGGGTGTCGGACGAAAAACAGCCAATGTCGTTAGAAGTGTAGCATTTAATGAACCGGCGATCGCGGTAGATACACACGTTGAACGAATTGCTAAAAAGTTTAAAATGGTAGATGAAACAGCTTCTGTAATACAAGTGGAAAACACATTAATGGAAAAATTGCCAAAAGAATTGTGGTCAATTGCTCATCACCGATTAATTTTCTTTGGACGCTATCAATGTCCTGCAAGAAAACATGATCATGAAGAGTGTATTGCAATAGTTGAAAAAAATATAGAATAAAAATAAGCTCTATCCTTTTTGGATATGAGCTTATTTTTATAACACAAGTATATCGTTAAACTAATTTTTTAAAAAACTATTCAAATTCGATCAGTAAGTCATTTCCTTTAACTTGTTCTTGTTCAGTGACATGGACAGCTTTTACGATACCTTCAATAGGCGCTTGGATCGCTGATTCCATTTTCATTGCTTCAGTGATGATTAGTGTATCATTTTGCTTGACTTGATCACCTGGTTTAACAGAAATACTGACGACTGTACCAGGCATCTGTGCGCCCACTTGCTTAGGGTTTGCTTTGTCTGCTTTTTGTCGAACCATAACGGTACCTTCAACATTACGATCTTCTACTTCAATTTCTTGTGGTAAACCATTTAAGTCAAAGTAAACCGTTCGAAAGCCACCTTCTCTTAGTGGACCAACACTCGTTAATTCGACTAACAGTGATTTTCCGGGCTCGATTTCTATCATAATTTTTTCATTTGGCTCTAAACCATAGAAAAAGCTAGGAGTATCAATCACCTGTATTTTATTGTATTCTTCATAAAATCGGAGATAGTCTTTATAAACTTTAGGATACAATGCATAACTGAGAAGGACTTGATCATCAATATCTCTTTTAGGCACGAATTGTTCTAATTCTTCTTCTGCCTGCTCAAAATCATAAGGCTCAATATGATTACCTGGACGGTCCGTAATAAAATCACGTCCTTTTAAGACGATCTTTTGTAGGTTTTTATCCATTCCACCCACAGGCTGACCAATTTGTCCTTGGAAAAATGAAAGAACGGATTTTGGGAAATCTAACTTCATACCATCTTCAAGAATGTCTTTTTCATCTAAGTCATTTTGAACCATGAAGAGTGCCATATCTCCAACAATTTTAGAAGAGGGTGTAACTTTAACAATATCACCGAACAATAAATTAACGCGACGGTACATATCCAACACTTCATCAAAACGATTGCCTAATCCTAATGATTTTGCTTGCGCACGTAAGTTACTATATTGACCTCCGGGGATTTCATAATTATAGACTTCTGTAAAAGAGGTCTTTAAATCTGTTTCAAATGGAGCATAATATTGACGAGTAGGCTTCCAGTACTCAGCCATGTTATCATTCGCCTTGAGATCAACTTCAACTGTACGCTCAGTTCCTTGACGAGTATAATATAAGGCATTCGCATCAGGTTGCGCATTTTGACCGGCTAACGCAGCATTTGCGGTATCTACAATGTCCACTCCTGCATCAATCGCTCTTGAATACATAGAAAGAGCATTTCCACTAGTGTCATGTGAATGCAAATGAATAGGAATATCAATTTCTTCTTTTAAAGCTTTAATCAAAAGGTAGGCCGCTTCAGGTTTTAATATACCGGACATATCTTTAATTCCTAAGAAATGGACACCTTGTGCTTGAATTTCCTTTGCTAAATTCACATAATAATCTAGCGTATAAATCTCTGAACGCTCTGGATTTAGAATATCTCCTGTATAACAAAAAGTTCCTTCAACTATTTTTCCAGTTTTTAAAGCTTCTTCAATAGGTAATTTCATTGTTTCTAACCAGTTTAAGGAGTCAAAAATTCTAAATACATCAATTCCTGTTTCAGCACTTGTCTGAATGAATTTTTTAATGACATTATCTGGATAATTTTTATATCCTACTGCATTGGAAGCACGCAATAACATTTGAAAAGGAATATTAGGAATGAGTTTACGTAATTCCTCCAATCGGTGCCATGGGCTTTCTCTTAAAAAATTATAAGCCACATCAAAGGTCGCACCGCCCCAAAGTTCTAATGAAAAATAGTCTTTCATTGTTTCGTTCATATAAGGCGCAAGTTTGACCATATCTTGAGTCCGTAATCTCGTTGTTAATAAAGATTGATGGGCATCTCTCAAAGTTGTATCGGTTAGTAGAGCATTTGAAGTTTCTAATACAGCTTTAGATACAGCATCAGGGCCTTCTTGATCTAAAAGATGTTTAAACGTTTGCTTGCGTGCAACCTCTATCTTTTTATTGGTGACTTTTACACTTGGAACCTCTCTGGTTTCAAACTTCGGCTTTTGTTTTGATTCTATACTTGGAAAACCATTGACCGTAACATCCGCAATATATTTTAATATCTTAAGCCCACGATCACGTGGTGGTACAAAATCAAATAATTCTGGGTAATCTTGAATAAAAGTCGTATTATAATCCCCTGTATAAAATTTAGGGTGTTGTATAATATTTTTCAAGAAACTAATATTTGTAGTGACACCGGCAACCTTCAATTCATCAAGGGCTCGCTCCATTTTTGAAATCGTTTCATCAATAGTCGAACCACTTGCCGTAATTTTTACTAATAAAGAATCGTAATAGGGGGAAATAACGGCTCCTCTAAAAGCATTTCCTGCATCTAAACGCAAACCAGGTCCACCAGGGGATTGATAACCAATCACCTTTCCAGTATCTGGAGCAAAATCATTTAAAGGATCCTCCGTCGTAATCCGAGACTGAATAGCATAGCCATTTACACGAATGTCTTCTTGAGCAGGCATGCGGATAGTATCTCCAAATAGATTTTCACCATCTGCAATTAGGATTTGTGTTTTAACAATATCTATATCAGTTACTTTTTCAGTAATCGTATGTTCCACCTGGACGCGAGGATTCACTTCAATAAAATAAAAAGTATCTCCAGAAACTAAAAACTCGACAGTTCCTGCATTCACATAGTCCACATGTTTCATCAACTGTAAAGCTGCATCGCATAATTTTTTGCGCATTGCATTCGATAAGGCATATGCTGGAGCAACCTCAATGACTTTTTGATGTCGTCTTTGAACAGAGCAGTCACGTTCATAAAGATGAACCACATTTCCATGTTGATCCCCTAAAATTTGAACTTCAATATGTTTAGGTTGATCAATATATTTTTCAACATAGAGGGCATCATTTCCAAAAGAATTGACGGCCTCAGACTTCGTTCGGTCATAGGCCTCTTCCACTTCACCTTTGTTATGAACTATACGCATTCCTTTTCCACCACCACCACTTACGGCTTTGATGATGATAGGATAGCCATATTCATGACCAAATTGAAGGACATCTTCTACGGATGAAATTTCTCCGTCTGTCCCAGGAATAACATTTAGGCCGGCATCTATAGCAGTTTCACGAGCTCTAGTTTTATTGCCAAACATGTCTAAATGTTTTAATTCTGGACCAATAAAAAGAATGCCTTCTTCTTTACAACGTCTTGCAAATTGTTCATTTTCACTCAAAAAACCATAGCCAGGGTGAATAGCATCCACATTTTTTTCTTTAGCTAGTTCAATAATTCCTTCAATATCTAGATAAGCTTGGGTTGGGCTTTTTCCTTCCCCAATTATGTAAGATTCATCTGCTTTCTGTCGATGCAAGGTTCCTATATCTTCCTTAGAATAAATCCCAACGGTTTTGATTCCTAATTCGTGACAAGCTCGCATAATACGAATAGCAATTTCTCCACGATTAGCGACTAAAACTTTTTGTATTTGATTCATTTTCTCATCTCCATTTCTCCCACATATAAAACTTTATAAAATCTATTATATCGAAAAAGAGCAAAGAAAAAAACTTTTCATTAATTAATTAAGTTGTTTTCAGTTTTGTTAAAAAATAAAAAGCAATTTTACTATGTAAATCATAACAGCGTCCACATATTTGTTATGTTTTACACAAAATAATAATAAAATAATGAAAAACATTTATATAACAACGCGACTATAGCAACGTTAATAAGAACATTAAAACTTAATTCTTTAGAGATTAATAGAAAGATTGAGAAATAAGTTCAAAAACCTTGTGAATTGATGTATAATCTTATTGAGAATCGATTGAGAATGAAAAGGTGACTTTTAAAGTGCAGAGAAAAGAGCAAATAGAGAAAAGATATTTTATAAAATGGGCCATATTAATTATCGTTCTTTTAATAGGTAGTCTATTTTCTATCTTTGTGGGAGTGAGTGAATTATCTCCTTCGCATCTTTTTCAAACTGAATCTATAGAATGGAAGGTCTTGGTCACAACACGTGTACCTAGAACGATTAGTATAGTCATCGCAGGAGCGACATTATCGCTGTCAGGATTATTGATGCAGCAGCTCACTCAAAATAAATTTACGTCTCCCTCAACGGTAGGAACTATGCAGAGTGCTCGCTTGGGTCTTATTCTTTCTTTATTATTTTTTCCCAAAGCATCAATATTTAATCGGCGTTATTTTCTTTTGGATTTGCGATAATAGGGACTTTCATCTTTTTGGGTTTATTGCGTGTCATTCGAGCGAATCATTCAATTCTCGTTCCCATAGTAGGGATTATGCTTGGAAATATTATATCTTCCTTAGGGACATATTTTTCCTTGCAGTGGGATATTGTTCAAAGCGTTAATGCCTGGTTGCAAGGAAGCTTTTCATTAATTCATTCAGCGAATTATCAATTAATCTTTGTATCCTTACTCTCCATGCTAGGAATGATTATTGGGGCTCATTATTTTTCAATTGTTGGTTTGGGTGAAAATATAGCCATTCAATTAGGTGCGGCTTATGAAAGAATTCTTTTGATTGGAATACTATTCATTTCTTTAGGAACAGCTGTTGTCTTATTAACTGTTGGGAATATTCCTTTTATAGGGCTGGTGGTACCCAATTTAATTTCCTTACATAAAGGCGATTATTTCAGAAGGAATATCATGGACGTTACCGTATATGGTGCAGTTTTTTTACTAATAAGCGATATTCTAGCCAGAGTAATTATTTACCCTTATGAAATTCCAGTAAGTGTTATCGTAGGAATTATTGGTAGTGCGTTGTTCATTTACCTCTTATTGAAGGGTGAATGGCATGACAAATAAAAAGAAAAATAGTCTATATTTAGGACTCCTAATCTTTTTAAGTATTATTAGCGGAGCACTTTACTTATTCATTAATATTCGAGGAAATTGGGAATTTGCCCTTTACCTTCGTCTCCCAAAATTAATGGCCTTTTTTATCGTTGCCATTTGTATTAGTTTTGCGACAATTCCTTTTCAAACGATGACAGAAAACCACTTGTTGTCACCGAATATTATTGGTATTGATTCTTTATACACTTTTTTTCAAACAGCTTCAGTCTTTTATTTTAGCAGCCACTCCATCATAAACACGAACTCAATAGTCAATTTTATTGTAAGTACCGTTTTAGTACTTGGAGCAAGTATAGGACTCTTTTACCTGTTTTTTAAAAAATTCCCCAACCAAATTTATCTTATGTTGTTATTTGGGGTGACGTTAGGAACTTTGGTTAATAGTTTGAATCAATTTTTACAAGTTGTGATTGATCCAAATGAATATACGGTTGTCTTATCTAGAACCTTAACGAGCTTCAATCAAATTAATGTTCATTTAATTGGCTTAACATTTTTCGTGGCTACTCCTTGTATTCTTTACTTGTTTGCAAAGAGTAAAGTGTTAGATGTCATTCATTTAGGACGTGATTATGCAAGAAGTCTAGGAATTGAAGTGGATCAAGAGTATCTTAAATTTTTTGTGATGATTAGTATTTTAACAGCTATTTCAACTTCTTTAGTAGGTCCTGTTAGTTTTTTTAGGCTTTTTAGGTGCAAATGTCTCCTATCGTTTATTTTCTACTTATAAGCATCGTGTTTTATTCGTGGGTTCAAGTTTGATAACTTTTTTATTTATCGTCAGTGGGCAAACGATTGTAGAACATATTTTTCAAACACAGACGACATTAGGGGTGGTTATTGATTTTATAGGCGGTTTATATTTTGTCTTTTTACTAATGAAAGAAAGGGCTTGAGAAGATGATTCAAGTTGAGCATGTACATAAAAATTATGGGAATACTCCCATAATCAAAGATCTCTCATTAACTATAGAGAAGGGGAAGTTAACGGCACTCATCGGTCCCAATGGTGCAGGGAAAACGACTTTTTTGAACATGATTGGTCGTTTAACTCCTGTTGATGGAGGTAAAATTTTAATTGATGGCAAAGATTTATCTCATTGGAACCGAAATGATTTAGCTAAAAGATTGGCTATTTTAAAGCAAAAAAATACAATGACCGCTCAAATTACTGTTCGTGAGCTCTTAGCTTTCGGTCGCTTTCCTCATATGAAAGGAAAAATTGGTCCAAAGTGTAAGCAATTAATCAAACATTCTTTAAAGTATTTAGGAATGGAAGAATATGAATACACCTATTTAAACGATTTGTCAGGTGGTCAGCTACAGCGAGATTTTATTGGGATGGTATTATGTCAAGATACAGATTATATTTTATTAGATGAGCCATTAAATAATCTGGATATGAAGTATGGAGTTCAGATTATGAATATTTTAAGAGATTTAGTCGATGAAATGGGACGTACCGTTATTATCGTTTTACATGATATTAATTTTGCAGCAGCCTATGCCGATCGAATTGTTGGTTTTAAGGATGGAGAAAAATTTATAGATGACGTAAGTACTCAAGTTATCCAAAAACCAGTTATTGATGAGTTGTTTGATATGGATGTAGAGATTATCAAACATAATCAACAAAATTATTGTCTTTATTATCAAGATCGAAAACAGTTCTTTAACCACAAGGTTCATGAACTAAATGAAGTCAAAAAAGCGGTCAATCAATAAGGTTATAGGAGTGAAAAATTGAGAAAAATAAAAGGAATCATAAGTTTAATCCTTATTTTTACAATAACAGCAGGTTGTACAAATACTGCGGGGAGCAAAGCAGGGGATGAAAATAAAAAGACAATTGAAATAATGGATGCAGCAGCGCATACTGTAAAGGTTCCACACAATCCTCAAAAAGTCGCTGTTTTTGATCCTGCACAAATTGATAATATGGATGCCTTAGAATTAGGGGATAGAGTCATTGCGACCGCATCTTCTCATCTACCTCAATATTTAAATAAATATAGTGAGATTGACGTTGCAGGCACCTTACACGAAATAGATTTAGAAGTTGCGATGGCCACTGAACCAGAGTTAGCAATAGTAGCTACACGATCTGCTTCGAGCTTCGAAGAATTAGTAAAATTTATTCCTACTTTAGATTTTTCACTAACAAAAACTTCTACTTTTGAATCTATAACTTATAACTTTTTAGAATTATCGAAAATATTTGAGAAAGAAAAAGAAGCACAGATTATTTTAGATGAAATAGAAAACGAGAAAAATAAATTAGCACAAACGGCTGAAAAATCTGAACTGACAGCTTTAATGCTGATGTATAACGAAGGATCTTTATCTGTGTTTGGCAAGGATTCGAGATTTAATCATGTTTATGAGGACTTTGGATTTGAACCTGCGGATGATTCCATTGAAGCTTCAAAACATGGGATGGAAATTTCTTATGAATATTTAATACAAAAAAATCCAGACGTTATTTTTGTTTTAGATCGCACAGCAGCTATCTCAGATAATACAGACACTTCGATTCCTTCTTCAAGCTTTGAAGAAAATCCATTAATCGAAGAAACAAAAGCTTATAAAAATCACCAAATCATTTACTTAACGCCTGATGCTTGGTATTTAAGCAATGGTGGTGTACAGGCTTATCGACAAATGATTACAGACGTTGGAACCGCATTTGAATAACCTATAATTGGAAAATCATTTATTTAAATAGAATAAGAGGGATGAATAGTGACAACATTAAAAATAAGTAATTTACATGTATCGATTGAGGATAAAGAAATATTAAAAGGATTTAACTTAACAGTAAATACAGGCGAAATCCATGCCATTATGGGGCCAAACGGAACAGGGAAATCTACTTTAGCAGCAGCAGTAATGGGCCATCCTTCATACGAAATCACAGAAGGAGAAATTTGGCTTGATGATTTAAATATTTTAGATTTAGATGTGGATGAAAGAGCGCGTGCTGGCTTATTTCTAGCTGTTCAATATCCAAGTGAAATTCCTGGTATAACCAACGTAGAGTTTTTAAGAGCAGCTATCAATGCCCAACGCGAAGAACATGATAAGATAGGAATTCGAGATTTTATTGAAAAGCTTGATGAAAAAATGGCTCTTTTAGATATGCCAGAAGAAATGGCTGAACGATATTTAAATGAAGGCTTTTCTGGTGGAGAGAAAAAACGGAATGAAATTCTTCAGCTGTTAATGATTGAGCCAAAAATGGCTATCTTAGATGAAATTGATTCAGGATTAGATATTGATGCTTTGCAAGTTGTTTCAAATGGCATTAACGCGATGCGTGGAGAGGACTTTGGTTCCATTATCATTACACATTATCAAAGATTATTAAATTTCGTTACCCCAGATTTTGTGCATATTGTCATGGATGGTCATATTGTAAAGAGTGGAGATGCCTCTTTGGCAAAGCAACTTGAAAAAGAAGGGTACAAAGGTCTAATTCAAGAACTAGAATTGGATATTGAGATTAATGAATAGGAGAGAGAAAATGAGAAAAACTGATTCTTTTAGTCCATACCGAAATACAGTCAAACACCTCTCTCAAAATTTAAATGAACCAGAATGGTTTCTTAATTATCGATTTGAAGCTCTTCAATCAACAGATAAACTAGAACCTCCGAAAATAGAACGTTTAAACTATGCAGCCTGGAATTTATGGCAAGTCCCAACTATTCAGTCACAAACGGTATCAAACAGTCCTAGTCATTCGGTTAATGAGAAAGATGTTTTAGTCTTAGATTTTAAACAAGCTTTTTTAGAACAACCAGAATTATTTAAAACAATTTATCAAAAAACTAATTTTATTCATTTTGAGCATTTATTTGATGCTTTTACAATGGCTTTTTTAACGGATGGTCTCTTTGTATATATTCCAGACAACATTCAAGTGAAAGAACCTTTGGAACTATCTTTTTTACAAAATAACCAATTAGAAAAGACAATCAATCGACAAGTATTGATTTATGCAGGAGCGAACTCTTCTGTAGAAATTATGGACAAGTATTCCAGTATAGAAAATGATAAAGAAGCGATTGCCAATATACAGATACAAGTAATTGCTGAAGATGGAGCAAAAGTTCAATATTCTTCTCTAGATCAGTTTGGAGAGAACACACAAGCGTTTATCCAAAGAACAGGCAGAACGGGGAGAGACGCAGAGATTCATTGGGCTTTAGGAGTAATGAATAATGGGGATGTTATAGAAGATATTCATGTTAATTTAGAGGGACAAGGTTCTACTTCCGATGTTAAGACTGTAGCAATAACCCATGGTGATCAAGTACAAGGGGTGAATGTTAACGTCACTAATATAGGTAGCTATAGTCTTGGAAATATTTTTCAACATGGAGTTACTTTGGATGAATCCACATTGACCTTCAATGGAATCGGACATATATTAAAAAATTCAAAAAATAGTGACGCTCAACAAGAATCACGAATTCTCATGCTATCGGATAATGCACGAGCAGATGCCAATCCGATATTATTGATTGATGAATATGAAGTTCAAGCCGGTCATGCAGCTTCTATCAGTCGAGTCAATCAAGAACAACTTTATTATTTAATGAGTAGAGGACTTGAAAGGAAACAAGCGGAGAAATTAATTATCCGAGGCTTTTTAGGAAATGTCTTAAAAGAAATCTCTCTTTCAGAAGTCCGTCAAGAATTAATCGATACAATTGAAAGGAAGTTAGCGCAATATGACAACTAACTGGGAAAAAATACGCATAGACTTTCCCATTTTAAATCGTACAGTTAACGATCAGCCCTTAATTTATATGGATAATGCAGCAACTACACAAAAACCTAAGCAAGTCATTCAAGCCATTAGTCATTTTTATGAAAATTACAACTCGAATGTTTACCGGGGTGTACACACTCTTTCAGGAGAAGCTACGCAAGTTTATGAAGACTCTCGTCAAAAAGTTGCAAATTTCATTCATGCAAGGCAAAAAGAAGAAATTATTTTCACTAAAGGGACTACAGCTAGTATAAATCACTTAGCACAAATGCTAGCTTCTGAAGT
The DNA here is from genome assembly GCF_900129085.1 of Atopostipes suicloacalis DSM 15692. Classification (GTDB taxonomy): domain Bacteria; phylum Bacillota; class Bacilli; order Lactobacillales; family Carnobacteriaceae_A; genus Atopostipes; species Atopostipes suicloacalis. The sequence goes on along the minus strand of NZ_FQUF01000009.1, from coordinate 31,477 downwards.
AGCAGCAGGCGATGAGATTTTGCTAACTTACATGGAACATCATTCAAATATCATTCCCTGGCAACAATTAGCTCAGAAAGTGAAAGCAAAATTAGTTTATGTAGATATAACAGATGATGGAAAAATAAATTTAGAGGATTACAAAAATAAATTAAACAAAAAGACAAAAATTGTATCTTTTACCCATGTTTCAAATATTTTAGGTACGATAAATCCCGTCCAAGAGATGACAAAATTAGCACATGAAAAGAAGGCTATTGTAATCGTTGATGGAGCACAAGCTGTCCCTCACTTTCCAGTAAACATGCAAGAATTAAATGTCGATTATTATGCATTCTCAGGCCATAAAATGTTAGGTCCGACAGGGATAGGAGTACTGTATGGAAAAAAAGAGTGGCTAGAAAAATTAGAACCTGCAGAATTTGGTGGTGAAATGATTGAACTGGTCAAAGAAGAAGAAAGCACTTGGGCTAGTTTACCGAATAAATTTGAAGCAGGTACGCCAGATATATCAGGAGCTATTGGATTGGGTGCAGCAATTGATTATTTGGAAGCCATTGGGATGGAAAACATTAAAAAGCATGAAGAAGATTTATTGGTTTATCTCTATAAAAAGTTAATAAAAATTGATGGATTGGAAATTTATGGGCCAAGAAATTTACAAGATCATTCCGGTGTTGTTTCCTTTAATTTACAGGGAATCCATCCGCATGATTTAGCGACAGCACTTGATTTAGAAGGCATTGCTATCCGAGCAGGACACCATTGTGGACAGTTATTAATGCGTCAGTTAGATGTCGTAGCCACTTCTCGAATCAGTTTATATTTTTATAATACAAAAGAAGAAGTAGATCAATTAATCCAAGCTTTAGAAAAAGCAAAGGAGTTTTTTATCTCATGAGAAGTAAACGATTAGAGATGCTTTATAAAACATTGATTAAGGAACATTCCAATAACCCAAGTAACAAAAAAAGCTTAGCGGATGCGACAGGAGAAATTGAACTTTTTAATCCTTCCTGTGGTGATTTGATTGTTGTTCAATTTAAACTAGATGGTGATATCCTTACAGAAGTCTGTTTTGAAGGCCAAGGCTGTGCAATCTCAATGGCCAGCGCTAGCATGATGTCGGAACTCATGCAGGGGAAAACATTGAACGAAGTAAATAATTTAATAGAAACATTTTATCAATTAGTTCAAGGAAATGAAGACATTGATACAGAATCCTTGAAAGATGCAGTCTATTTAGAAGGCGTCTCAAAATTTCCAACAAGAATTCGTTGTGCGACCCTTTCTTGGCACGCGCTAGAGCAAGGGTTGGAAGAATATGAATGAACTTTTTTAATTAAGGAATAAAACCTAGTTTTTAATAGAAGGAGAGGCAAAAGAATATGCATGAAAATGTACCAACCAGAGGTGAATATCAATACGGGTTTCATGATGATGTAAAATCTTTGTACGATACAGGTAAGGGATTAACGGAAGAAATTGTACGAGATATTTCATCTAGAAAAAATGAACCAACATGGATGCTAGAATATCGCCTAAAAGCTTATGAACATTTTTTAAAACGCCCAATGCCTACTTGGGGAGCAGACTTATCAGAACTTGATTTTGACAATTATACATTTTATCGAACAACATCAGACGGGCCAGCTCGTACCTGGGAGGATGTCCCTGACCAAATAAAAGAAACCTTTGATCGTTTAGGAGTCCCAGAAGCTGAACGTGCTTATCTTGCTGGGACCGGAGCTCAGTACGAGTCAGAAGTTGTATACCATAATATGAAAAAGGAATTTGAAAAACTTGGGATTATTTTTATGGATACCGATACCGCATTACAAGAATATCCAGAGATTTTCAAAGAATATTTTGGAACGGTTGTGCCTTACGAGGATAATAAATTAGCAGCTTTAAATGCTGCTGTTTGGTCTGGCGGGACTTTTATTTATGTACCTAAGAATGTAAAAGTTGAAGTCCCTATTCAAATGTATTTCCGTATTAATGAAGAAGCGATGGGACAATTCGAACGGACATTAATTGTAGTGGATGAAGGAGCAAGTGTTCATTACGTTGAAGGTTGTACAGCACCAACGTTTTCTGCAAGCTCATTGCACGCTGCAACAGTAGAAATTATTGTGAAAAAGGATGCCTATTGTAGATACACAACGATTCAAAATTGGTCGGACAATGTCTACAACTTAGTAACGAAACGAGCAGTGGCTGAAGAAGGTGCTACAGTTGAATGGGTAGATGGAAATATTGGTGCAAAAACGACGATGAAATACCCAAGCATCTTTTTAAAAGGAGAAGGCTCAAAAGGTACTGTAACGACTATGGCCATGGCAGGATCTGGACAAATACAAGATACAGGAACAAAAATATATCATTTAGCTCCCAATACCTCTAGTACCATTGTTTCAAAATCAATTGCACGCGAAGGAGGAGCTGTAGATTATCGAGGGCAAGTATACGTGGCTGAAAATGCGAAATATTCCGATTCTCATATTGAATGTGACACTATTATTTTAGATGGTAAATCAACATCCGATACTATTCCTTATAATGAAATTCATAACTCGCACGTAAATTTAGAACACGAAGCAAAAGTTTCAAAAATATCAGAAGAGCAATTGTATTATCTAATGAGTCGAGGACTAACTGAACAAGAAGCTACAGAAATGATTGTTATGGGGTTTGTTGAACCTATCTCAAAAGAACTTCCAATGGAATATGCTGTCGAATTAAATCGCCTCATCAGTTTTCAAATGGAAGGCAGTGTTGGCTAAAGCCAATTTTAGCACTAGAAACGTTGATTTATCAATGCTTCTGGTGCTTCTTTTTTTCGTAAAAGCAAACTAACTACAAAACTAACTACAACAGCGATTAAAATAAATATTTCTCTTTTTCAATGAATTGTGCGAATTGATCTGCACTGCGTTCTTCACGTTCAGGATAGAAGTAGTTATAGACCTGACGAGTCATTTTAGAATCTTTATGACCAACTCGGTACATAATATCCTCTAAGTTCATATCAGCCATTGCACAAAGAGAGACATGTGTTTTTCTAAATTCATGAAGTGTAATTCGTTTTAAGTTGTACTTAGTCGCTATGACATCATACCAGTCATTTGGCTGACCGGGGCGACAAAAATGATTATCTTTATTAGGGAAGACTAGCTGATGCTTATTCGTTGCTCTAATTCCCAAAACCTTAAACTCAAACTGCTGTCTAGTTCGCCATTCCTGTAACATAGCCATCGTTTCTAAATCAATTGAAATAGTCCTTTTACCGGCATTTGTTTTGGCGCTTTGACTGGCTACTTTAGTTTTTTTAGATTTTGGATCGTACTCAACTTCTGCCAATGTTTTACTGATCGTTAATTTGTTACTATCAAAATTAATATCGTTCCATTCTAAGGCAAGTATTTCAGATTTTCTTGCACCAGTATAGGCTAAAACACGAAAATAAGTTTCGATTTTCATGTTGCCATGCTTTTTACAAGACTCCAAGAAAATAGCTAATTCTTTTGGTGTATAAACAGTCATTGTTTCTGTAGCGACTAAATGTTCATCAATTTCTTGACGTTTGATTGGTTCAGTTTTACGCATGGGATTTTCAAGAATCAATTCCTGTTGAACACCATATTGTAAAATTTGAGCAACAGCCCTACGGAAATAATAAGCTTGCTTATAACCATCTCTTATCCAGCGACGATTGACTTGAGTACAAAATCGGACTGAAATGTCTTTAAGCATTTTATTTCCGAAGTATTCAAGTGCATGATCTTCAATTGCTCTTCTTGTTATCATGATAGTAGATGGTTTTACTTTTAAACGATATTGTTCAATAAATTCTTCATAAAGCTCTTTAAACGTAATATTACCATTCATCTTTAACTTATTTTTATCAAAATCAAGTTGTAACTGTCGATAAGTTTGCTGGGCTTCTTTTTTTGTTTGGAAACCACTTCTAGTAGTGCGTACTTCTTCACCAAATTCCGTTTTTCCAAGGTAACATTGGAATTTCCAAAGCTTTTGATTATACTTAGTGTATTGTTTAAAAGATACTGACATATAAAATCTTCCTTCCTAATTCATTATTTGGATTAGGATATTTTGTTGTTTGTAAGATTTTAATATTCGTTTTTATTCCCTATTGATGTTCAGCGCTTTTTAATTGATTTAAAACGTTCTTTAAGTCTTCTAGGTCATATAAATGTTGTCTCCCGATAATAACCGCTTCTAAACCGTTTAGATGAAGCATTTTTAACGTGTCGAAACCAATATGCAGCTCTTTCATTAAGGTTTGTTGGTTCACATATCTACCAAGAATCAAAGGTACTTTATCAGGAGTATTCATAGGCAATTTCCTTTCTGAGACTAATAGAATATTCAAAATTAATCAATAAAATTTTATTCAACCTTTCTTTCAGATATAGTATATGTTTCAAGGGATGCGAGCTAGAAGCAAATACTGTATATTGATTATAAGACTTCCAGCTCCCATTTCCTAGAAAAATATTGATGAGTTAAAATCTTACTTCTTACAAATATCGTTTTGATTTTATAAATTGGATAAATATAAATATGTGTTTAAGCTTCAATATCTTAAATAGTTATCTGTAAATTTGTCTCTTTTCTTCTATCAAATTATCTTTTGTCAAAAGATATCATAGGAGTTTCACCTCTCCCCAGTTTATGGCGAGCTTTACAGAAGTATCATTATATTCTTTGCATGTCGTGGCAGTAGGTGACAAGTCTACTTTGCTTGAAAAAAATCGCTCGCAATAAAATACACGGTCATGGCGCTTTTCAAGCGTTGCTCAATACAAAGAAAACGTATTTGATAGAAGATTATTCAATTATCAAAGAACAATGTTTCTATAAGTAAATTGGAAAAAGAAGAAATAAAAGCAACATAATTCTGATTTTTTTCAAAAAAGATAGAAAAGAGACAGGCAAAGTAGCCTGTCTCTCTAATTTAACCAAGGTATTTTTCTGGATCAAAATTGCGGACTATTTTTATAAAAGTTTCAGTTAAGTTTTGAAAGCAATCTTCATCCAAATAGCCTTGTCTGGATGCTTCTTTAATTAGCAAGGGCTTGAAATCTTTAAGTAACAATTCCATAGCTTGTTCATCCCCTTTTTTGGCTTGTTCAATTAGTGGTAAGAAATTTTTCATTATATCCCCCCTTCCTTAATGTTAGGTGAAAGAAGGAAGGGGGAGCACGATTGTTACACCATTGATTATCTTTTTAAAAATACCTCAAGTTTTTTTAATAATCTTTTTCTGAATATAGAGACTCCTTGACGGCTGATATCAAAAATTCGGGCAATTTCACTATCTGTTTTACATTGAATATATTTTTCATAAAGTAGTTTTTTTTCTTTGAAGTTTAGTTGTTCAATAGCCCTAGATAGCGCTTCGTTCTCAGCGAAATTTTCTAGATTCATAATTTCAGATTCTGAGATAAAATCAAGAGATAAATAAGATTCGGATATACTGCTTCTCATAATATCTTCTAATGAATCAGTTGGAAAGTAGGTATGAGAATATTTTTGTTTCTTTTTTAGGCAAGCACTGGCAGAATTTTTAATAGATTGCTGTACATAACTAACAAATAAATAGTTAACTTCAACTTCTGATTTCATGATTGAATCATCCTTTACTAATTATTTAATTTATACTGCCAGTAACCTCGAGTCACTTTCTCGACGTTTATAGAAGAATCTGAATTCATTCTTGGTAAAATATTGTTCGTCAAATTTGAGTAGTTGATAGATAGTTGAAAATCATTAATCAATTTTTCATATATTTGTTTATTACTTAGTGGCACACCATGACTTTTAAGAAGATGAGAAATTTGTAATGCTATTTTTGAGTAAGGAAGGTAGGATTTTCCTTCTTTTTTTGCTAATAAGTACTTAGCGTTCTCAATATCTTCTTTTTTAATATGATTTTGTCTCATTGTCGAATATTCATTATTTTCGTGAACATTCGTGTTAGTTTGACTAAGCTCATTTAATCGCTCTTTTAAGTCAAAATATTGTTCAGTTAGTTGTCGTCTTTCAGTCATAACTGCTTGCATAAGATGGTAAATGACTTTTTTTTCTTCTGAAATATTCATGTTTTCTCCTTTCAAATTAGGTATTCAACAATAAATTGAAATACCTAATGGAAAAAGCAACAAATATTATATATTGACAACACATAGATTCTCATCTATATTATACATAGATGTCCGTCTATATGAAAGGGTGAGGCGTATTGAAATGAAAAGACTTAGTTGATATCAAAAAAGTATAAAAATAAACAGTAGTCTTAAGGGAGACAATCTCCTTATTTTTTTGAGCATCACATAGATGTGCATCTATGTGGTTGAGGAAGGGATAAAATGAAATCATTAGTTTTATTTGAGTCAGAGATGTGTTGTGGTATCAAGATGACAGGAGCAGAAGTAAATAAAAATCTATTATATTTGAGCCCAACATTACAGAAAATTCAACGAGAAACAAATTACGAAGTGGAGCGTCATAGCTTAACAATTGAACCAAATGTATTTTTGGAAAATGAGGAAGTCAAATCATTAATAGATAAAAATGGCATTAGTGTCTTACCGATAACCATTGTGGATGGAGAGGTAAAAAAGTTTGGTGCCTATCCCTCATTAAAAGAATTTGAAAATTTTACAGGTGTAAATGAATAAAAATTTAGGAGGAAATATCATGGAAATGTATCAACCAGAGGCAATTCATTTAACGAAATATCTATTTTTCACAGGTAAAGGAGGCGTTGGGAAAACTTCTACAGCTAGTGCTACAGCAACTTATCTAGCTGACAAAGGGAAACAAGTCATGTTGGTTAGTACCGACCCAGCAAGCAATTTGCAGGATGTCTTTGAATTAGAACTCTCAAATAAAGGGACTAAAATTCCTAATGTAGAAGGTTTAGTTGTCGCCAACTTTGACCCTGTGGAGGCGGCTAATGACTATAAAGAAAGTATTGTAGGACCTTATCGTGGTAAATTGCCAGATTCAGTTTTGGAAAATATGGAAGAACAATTGTCAGGCTCTTGTACTGTAGAGATAGCCTCATTTAATGAATTTGCCAATTTTTTAACGGATAAAGAAGCCTCTACAAAATTTGATCATATTATTTTTGATACTGCCCCAACAGGTCATACTCTGAGAATGCTTCAATTACCTTCTGCTTGGAATAATTATTTAGATGAGAATGAGACCGCAACTGCTCCTTTAGGACAATTATCAGGTGCTGTAGACAAAAAAGAAATGTATGATCTAGCTGTTAAAACCTTAATTGACGGTCAGAAAACGACGTTGATGTTGGTAACGAGACCGCAAAAAACGTCTTTATTAGAAGCAGATAGAGCGTCAAAAGAATTGGAAGAAATGGGGATTAAAAATCAAGCATTAATTATTAATGGGGTACTGGAAGAAGCAACAGATAAAGTCTCTGAGGAATTTTATGCTATTCAACAGGAAGCATTAAAACAGATGCCAGCAAGTTTAGCTAAGTATCCAGAATATTTTGTACCATTACGTCCATATAATTTAACTGGAATTGAAAATATTAGAAAATTATTGAATGAACATCAAGAAGAACTATTGACGGGATCAATTAAACCAAAAGAATTTCCCCACTTACAAGCCATTGTGGATAATTTATATAAAACGGATAAAAAAGTTATTTTTACAATGGGTAAAGGTGGCGTAGGGAAGACGACGATAGCCGCAGCAATTGCAATGGCATTAGCGGATAAAGGGAAAAAAGTTCATTTAGCAACGACTGATCCAGCAGCACATCTTCAATTTGTTATTTCAGAAACTGACAAAATTAGCGTGAGTCATATTGATGAAGAAAAAGAACTAGCAGATTATCAGTCTGAGATATTAACAAAAGCTCGTGAAACAATGTCAGAAGAAGATGTGGCATATGTTGAAGAAGACTTACGTTCCCCTTGCACACAAGAGATTGCTGTTTTTAGAAAGTTTGCGGAAATAGTTGAAGGAGCAGATAGTGATGTTGTTGTGATTGATACCGCACCAACAGGTCATACACTATTGCTATTAGATTCAACACAAAGCTACCACAAAGAGATTGAACGTTCTTCTGGAGATATACCCGAGTCTGTTCAAAAGCTACTGCCTAAGTTACAAAATGGGGATGAAACAGAAGTAGTAATGGTCACATTACCCGAAGCAACACCTGTTTATGAATCAATTCGATTAAAAGATGACTTGGAGAGAGCGGGAATCGCTCGTACTTGGTGGGTAGTGAACAATAGCATGCTTTCTAGCGGAACAACGAACCCAATGCTTTTAGCAAGAGCACAAAATGAAGAAGTTTGGATTGATAAGGTAGCAGAGCTGTCTAACAATCATTACGCAGTGATTGAATGGAAAGCTGAGGATATTTCAGGAGATGCTTTAAGAGATATTTTATAATTTACGAGATAACTCATATTTTACTCATTGACAAAACATAGATAAAGTTCTATATTAAATATAGATGAACATCTATATGGAGGTGAGAATATGGATTATTTAGGATTATCAAAAATTATGAAGGCAATTGCAGAGCCTAATAGACTTCAAATATTAGATATGATTTCAACTGGTGAAAAGTGTGCATGTGATATTTTGGATAATTTTGATTTTACTCAGCCGACACTATCACATCATATGAAGGTTTTAATTGAGGCGGGAGTAGTAACCGCACGTAAGGAAGGCAAATGGCAATATTATTCTCTGGTAACAGAGAACATTGAAGAATTTCAAGAATTAATACATCAGATATTGAATATAAAACAAAAAGAAGGAGTTATGTAAAATGAGTAAAGTATCGTTGTATGAACCAGCAATGTGTTGTGACACAGGAGTTTGTGGTCCCGGAGTAGATACAGAATTGCTTCGAGTTTCCTCTATTATTCAAACATTGGAAAAAGCCGATGGTGTAGAAGTAGAGCGTTTTAATTTAACAGGTAATCCTGCGGCATTCGTAGAAAATGAAAAAATTGGGGAGTTGTTACAGTCTAAAGGAGCCGACATACTACCAGTTGTTTTATTAGATGGTGAAATTGTGAAAATGGCTGGTTATCCGTCAAATGAGGAGTTTAGTGTCTATACTGGTGTTAATTTCTCAGAGGATAAGAAAGAAGAACAATCAAATAGTTGCTGCTCTCCATCATCTGGATGTTGCTAAAACGAAGAAACTAAAGCCTATGAGCAGTTGGCGTATTTGGTATTAATTCAGGGGAAGCCTTTGCAGCAGTAATTGGTCCACTAGTGGAAGTTCCGGTTTTGATTGGTTTAGTAAATGTAGCATTGAAATTTAAGCAAAAATATTTTAAGCAAACTTAAAAAAGGAATGAGGCATCTTTATGAAAATTGTGATTATTGGTTCAGTAGCAGCTGGGACAAGTGTGGCTGCAAAGGCTAGACGAAATACAGAGGAAGCAGAGATTGTTGTCTACGACCAAGACAAGGATATTTCCTATTCAATTTGCGGGATTCCTTATTATATAGGAGATGAAGTTGAAGAGTTAGATAAGTTGACCCCTAGAAATGCTGCATGGTTTAAAAAGCGTTATAATGTAGATATTTTTACAGAGCATCGAGTGACAGCGATTCATCCTGAAACTCAAACGCTTGAGGTTGAGAATCTTCAAACAAAGGAGAAGAAAACCGAATCCTATGATGAATTGGTTTTAGCAACAGGAGCCAAACCGATTGTGCCAGAGATTTTTAAAGCAAAGCAAGCTAATAGAAATCTTTTTCATGTTCGTACTATTCAAGATGCTGCTGCCATTCACTCATTTATTGAAAAAGAAAAGCCACAACAAGCTACTATTATTGGTGCAGGCTTTATTGGATTAGAAATGGCAGAGCAATTGGTTCATAAAGGAATAGAGGTAACTATTATTCAACGTGGCAATCAAGTCATGAAACAAATGGATGCTGATATGGCTTATCGTGTCCAAAAGGAGCTTGAAAAGAATCATGTTAAGCTCCAACTGAATACAACAATCACAAAAGTAATAGAGAAGGATGGCTATATTACTGAATTAGCAACCAATCAAGAGCAAACAATCAAATCGGATTTAGTCATTCTTGCAGCTGGTGTTACTCCGAATACTTCACTTATTCAATCGACAACTATTCAATTGGGAAAATCTGGTGCGATTAAAGTGAATAAGAAAATGCAGACAACGGTACCACATATTTATGCGGTAGGAGATGTTGCTGAGAGCTATTCTGTCATTACAGATAAACCAATATATCGTCCACTTGGATCAACTGCTAATAAGATGGGTAGAATTGCTGGTGATATCATCACAGGAGGAACACTGGAACATCGTGGTATTTTAGGAACTGGTATTGTTCGAGTTTTTGATTTAGCGGTTGCATATACTGGTTTAACAGAAAAAGAAGCTAAATTAGAAGGATTAGAGACAGCTATTCTTTATAATATTAAGCCAGATCATGCGGACTACTTAGGTGGAAAAGAGCTGACAATCAAAGCTTTAGCAGATAAAAGTAGCGGGAGAATTCTTGGAGCTCAGATTATTGGAGAGCAAGGTGTAGATAAACGAATTGACGTAATTGCCACTGCAATTTCATTTGGTGCAGTAGCAGAAGATTTGTTCCATTTAGACCTTGCTTATGCACCACCATTTGCGACAACGAAAGACCCCGTTCTTTATACTGGAATGGCGTTAGATAATGCAATAAGCAATGGAACACCTTTAATGACCCCAACTGAATTGATTGAGCGACAAGCAAGTGGAGAACAACTGCAAATTATTGATACTCGTTCCAAAAAACAATATGAAATTTCTTGTGTTAAAGGGGCTATCCATATTCCATTAGCAGAAATACGTGATAGAGTGGCGGAGCTAGATAAAAATGTAACAACAATCACGTATTGTAATAAGGGCGTAACTGGAAATGCTGCTCAAAATATCCTGTTAAACGAAGGATTTAAAGAAGTCTATAATTTATCTGGAGGAAATAAAAATTACCAGATAATTGCCCAAATGCTCGCCTCTAACTGATTTAATGATGAAGGGATTAAATAGATGACAGAAGAAAAAAGAGCGCTGGCAAGACTTGCTGGTATCTTGGGAGCTTTCCTCGCTGCCAAACTATTAAACTATCAAATAAATGTTAGTATATTTGTAAATTTTGTTATAATTGTTGTGGTTCTATATGTTTTAGCTAAAAAAAGAGAATCTAAAGCTAAAGAAGACAGAAAATAGTTTGTCGCAAATGCAGTTGCACCTTGACTGCATTTGTTTTTTGACAAAAGAAATATGAGTAAGGAGGTAATGAGTAAATGAGCTATGCACTAGATTTAAAAGGCTTAAAAAAAGTATATGCGACCGGTGTTGAGGCGCTGCGTGGTATTGATTTAACTGTAGAAGAAGGAGATTTTTATGCACTGCTAGGTCCAAACGGTGCTGGAAAATCAACAACAATTGGAATTATTACCTCACTTGTTAATAAGACTGCTGGTCAAGTAAAGGTTTTTGATTATGATATTGATAATGATTTAGAGCGAGCAAAGCAACAGATTGGTCTTGTGCCGCAGGAATTTAATTTTAATCCGTTTGAAACGGTTCAACAAATTGTAGTAAATCAAGCAGGATATTATGGTGTCTCAAGAAAAGAGGCACTGAAACGTAGTGAAAAGTATTTGAAGCAGTCCAATTTATGGGAGAAAAGAAACGTTCGTGCCCGTATGTTATCTGGAGGGATGAAACGAAGACTTATGATAGCTCGAGCATTAATGCACGAGCCACGTCTGCTAATTCTTGATGAACCAACTGCTGGAGTGGACATTGAGCTTAGAAGAGAAATGTGGGCATTTTTAAAAGAGTTAAATGAAAGTGGCACAACAATCATTCTTACAACTCATTATTTAGAAGAAGCAGAGATGCTTTGTCGTAACATTGGAATTATTCAATCAGGTGAGCTAATTGAGAATACAAGTATGAAAGCACTTCTATCAAAACTACAATATGAGACTTTCATTTTTGATTTAGATAGCTACGACAAAAAGCCTGTGATAAAAGGTTATAAGCACTTTTTTGAAGATGATCTAACACTTGCTATAGAAGTTGAACGAAATCAGGGAGTTAATAATATTTTTGAGCAGCTCAATCAGCAAAATATCAAGGTTCTTTCTATGCGCAATAAATCAAATAGATTGGAAGAGTTGTTCTTAAAAATTACCGAAGACAAACATCAAAAGGAGGAGAAAAATGTTTAGTATCTACTTTACAGCACTTAAAAGCTTAGCAGTTAAGGAAACCAACCGTTACCTACGGATATGGGTACAAACTTTAGTGCCTCCTGTTATTACGACCTCATTATATTTTGTTATTTTTGGAAAAATGATTGGTGGTCGTATTGGTGATATGGGCGGCTTCTCCTATATGGAATTTATTGTACCAGGTTTAATTATGATGTCTGCAATCACAAGTTCTTACGCAAATGTTTCTTCATCTTTCTTTTCTCAAAAATTCCAAAAGAATATTGAAGAGCTATTAGTTGCACCTGTACCCACACATGTTATTATTTGGGGATTTGTTATTGGTGGACTGGGTAGGAGTATCTTAGTTGGGACATTGGTTACAGTCATTTCTCTATTTTTTGTTCCACTTCATGTTTATTCATGGTTTATTGTGGTGATTACATTATTGATGACTGCAATTTTATTTTCATTAGCAGGCTTAATTAATGGTGTTTTTGCACAATCTTATGATGATGTTTCAATTGTACCAACATTTGTTTTACAGCCATTAACTTATTTAGGTGGTGTATTTTACGCCATTTCAATGTTGCCGCCATTCTGGCAGGCAGTATCGAAAATTAATCCAATTGTTTATATGATTTCAGGATTTCGTTATGGATTTCTTGGAACGACAGATGTACCAATTATGGTTTCAATTACAATATTAATCCTTTTTATCATCGTTCTTTATGCAATTTGTTATTATTTAGTAGATAAAGGAAAGGGATTAAGAAGTTAATAATTAAAAGACAGTTATTAGAATTAGCTCTTACCTCTAACATATTTGTGGAGATAAGAGCTTTTTTATTTTATTTCATGAAGATTGTATTTTAATGTATCAAAGAATTTGATTATGGTGTCCCATATCCCATGATATAAGGACTGTTTTTTTCATAACTTAGTTTAGCAATTTTGTCTCCTGAATTACCTTCAATTGTGTAAACAATGTTATTTTCTACTTTCTCAATAATTCCTACATGGTCGCTAACAGAATCACCATCCCAGTCAAAAAAGATGATATTACCACTTTTAGGCAAATTACCTTTTCCCAACCACTGATTTTTAGCTTTAAAATTTTCAATACCTGTTGGGCAATAAGCGAACCGTTCCATTTTAACCCCAGCTTTTTCAGCATTATATGAAACAAAAATAGCACACCATTCAACACGTCCATTGAAGCCATACCAACGCCAATATTTTTCCCCACCATCATGAGTTCCTTCATCTAATTCTTTAAGAGCTGCTTTTACAATAGTTGAATTCCCTTGACTATTGTTGTTGGAAGTAGACGTGATGTATTGCTTAACAATTTGAGCATAAAACATATTGCCGTACGCATAACGATAATCATAGCCTAAGCTGACAGCTACAGGATTAGTGTAAGTGACTGTTTTTCCACCTGCTTGAGTTTTTGAGAATTGAATCGCATTATCCAGAGAGTAGCTCTTACCTGAATGACTTAGAAAGCCACCACCAAAATTATAGGCTTGTACAATATTTAAAACATCGTAATCACGATGTCCTTTCCACATATCTGCAAAATATTTTACGCCAACCTCAATAGATTCGTTTGGATCTTGAATTGAATTTGGTGGTTTTCCTTGGCTTTCGGAACATTGCATGATATCGGGATATTTTTCTGAATTTCCACCTGATTCTGCCATAATGATTCCTAATAAGTAAGGAACCGCTTCTGGAATTTCATTTTTAGTAGCTTCTTTTGTGACTTTATCTTTCCAACGAAGCACTGCTTCTGGCAGGTTTTGTCCTTCTTCGGAGGCTGTGTGTGTAGTAGAAGAACTACTGCCAGCAATGAGCATAAAAAAAACGAAAAAGAAGCCCAAAAAAAGCAAGGGAAATAACTTACGCATTTTCATAGGCTTGTTCCTCACTAAATTCTGGCGTAGTATAGGTTTCTTGCCTTAGATGACTGATTTCTTTTTCCAGTTGCTGAGCTTCTTGTTCTGTAACTGGAGAAGGGAGGTGTGGCTCTGTTTCTGATGAGTCGTCCTTTACATTGCTTGTTTCAATGACTGATTCAACAGGTATTTCTGTTTCTTCTGTCAAAGCATTTCGACTCAGCAAATGATCATCAACCTCTTCTGTAGGTAATGCGGTTTCAGCGAGTAATGGCTCTGTATTTGAGACAGAATCAGAAGTGTTCTCAATAGGATAGTTAAATGATTCTTCTGAGTCGTTTACATCAAAAGTATCGGTAGGGAGTGGTTCTTCTTTGGACTCCATTGGTTGTTCATCAAAAGGTATTACTGTTTCATCAAGAGAAGTTTCTTCCTCACCAGCTTGAACTAATAAATTATCCTGTAGTTCATTTTGACGATAAGCATGATCCAATTCTACTCCAGAACGAAGGTAATCATTTTCTGCGGTTTGTGTTTTATAGTCTTGTTCAGCATAGCGATTTTGCTGATCTTCTTTTTGTGCTCGTTGTTGTTGCCTTTCTTGAATAGCTTGCTTGGGATTGAAAGAAAAGTCTTTTAATTCTGCTTTGCCTTTCGTCAATGAACGAACAATCTGACCTTTATTCTTCCAGATGAATAGCCCCAACAAAACTTTGACAAACAGTCCCACAATCATAGTGACAATGTTTGTGACAACAAAAAAAGTATCTAACAAATTTAAAATAGAAAACAAGAGACCAAAACCGAATCCAATCCCTATTTTTGAAGCAAACAATGTCCCTAGTAACATGAAGCCATTTTTTAACAGATGGTGCATATTTGGAGTCAAAGCTAAAAATAGTAGTGAAGGAAAGAGAAAGAGGATGCCGTAAATTAATAACTGGATTAAAATGTTTGCAACTCCGATAATTAGTACAGCCGTTCCAATCACGATTAGCATGATGAAGGTATTTAATAAAACAGCAACTTTTTCGGTCATACGATCTGAGGTGAGATAAGAATTTTTTTCGGAGTCTTTTTTTATTTTATCAGCAATCTCATCAGTCTTTTTTTGGTCAAATGTTTCACCACTTTTAACTAGATAGGATTCAAATTGCTCTTTTGATACGTCTGTTTTTCCAAAGTTGAGTAGAGCATAAGGTTTAATAACAAATTCATCAAAAATGAGATTTCGGATATTACTTGTTCCGTCTAGTTGTTGATTTGATCCAAGTAAATTTTCTGAGATATTGCCAGTGTTTTTGGTTAGACTACCACTTGTTAAATCAACTAACTGTCCTTGTACATTTTGAGAGAGGGTATTCACTTCTTGAACTTTGTTGGCACCATCAGCGAAAAATGTCATACTGCCCACATAGATTAAGGTGAAAATACCAAAACGGATTAATGCCTTGCTGATTCCTTTTTCAAAAAAATCCTTCACTGAAATGACAATCACAAATGTAAAAAGGAGAATCCCTACAACACTGAATAATTTGTTGTAAATAGCACCAGTAGTGGAGAATAAATCTGGTAATACGCCTTCTAATAAATTTAAACTAAAGAGTTTGTCTATCACATAATCTAATGCCAGAACAAGGTATTTGATTAAGCCAAAGGCAATATTGAGCAACGCATTTAGCACACTTTGTAAATTTTCATTGATGCTAAACCAGCCGCCTTTTTCAAAAAAGGATTGGAAACTGTCAATATCAAATAAATCTTTTAGTAACATAGCAGCTCCTTTCTAAGCGCTAAAGGTCGTTTCCGCATCTGCACTTGTATTTTTTTTGACCGTTTGCAGCATTTGATGGATTTCTTCATAAGGACAGTAGACAAGCATTTTGCCAACACGTCCTCGTAAATCTAAATAAAGGCAATGATATTTTGGTAGGTTTTTTAACCACTCAATATTCTCATTAGTGATCTCTAATCCTAAATGACGAAGAATATCTTCTCGTTCATCTTTGTCATCGTAAGCAAAAATTCGTCCAAAGTTGCCTGTGTCATCTTCTTCGGCTGTATCTTTAACCGATTGAGTGACAATAATTAGGGTATTGTTAAAACTTCGACCAACTCTGCGCATGGATTTGATAATCGCACGACCGTTTTTAGAAGAATTAAAGATCCAACTTTCATCAAATAGAACAACGGTGCTTTCTTCTCGGTCACGTAAGCCGAAAAGTTCACAGAATTTTCCAATAGACATCATCAACATGACAGATTTTCTTTGTGTAGCACTGTAATCACTGCTAAGCGTTTCTGCACGAGGCATTTCTAACCCCAAAACTTCTAAGATAGTCACCTTATTCGTAAGATTTAGTCCTTCATTTTCGCCATAACTAAAAGCTAATTCTAAAATAGAACCTTGTACTGATTTCTTGATTAAGCTGGCTGTATCTCGTACCTCCTCATGTGGACTTTCCAGCATGAAGTCAACTACATGAAGTAAGCCTATTCGTTCGCCTTGATCTCTTCTTTTTAATACAGTTTCGATTCCTTCTAGCATTGCCAATCTTGATTTTTTCTCTCTAGCACTAGTGAAATCATAAAGCTCTTCAAATAAGTCTTGTGCCATATCTTTTGCAGCTACTCGATTAGGAATAAAGCAGAAGGGATCAAGAACGCCTTTGTTACTGGTTTTATTTGGATCAAGTCTCACTTGGTGGAAGTGCTGTTGAATGAAAGCACAAGTGTCGGGATACTTTTCTTGATAAAGTGGATGATTGATAACCTCCATAATCCAATCGAAGAACTCAGATTTAGGGTCAACGTACAATCCTTTTCCATTCATTAAAACTGAAAGGAAGAAAATAAACTTTGCCAAGTAGGATTTTCCATTTCCAGTGGGACCAGTGATGGCAATGTGCGGACTATTGGCTTTTTTATCGGCGATATCGTTTTGGTTCCCAATAGATGGGTTAAAGAAAATGGGTTTTCGGCTCGTTTTTGCCACTTCTTTTGGTGTTAAGTTTCGAGTGTTTTTCAATTCCGAGACCATACCAATAGGAATTCCTACGTTATCACCAATCCGATTTTCAACACTCAACAACATTTCACTAATTCCCTCAACTGTGGTGTAGTGAAGCCAATTTTTTTCAGGACCTAGTTTGTTACCAGCTAAAAATTGATGGAAGAGAAACACTTGATCGGCTAAGCCTTTGACTATTTCAACATTTCGAGATTGGCATAAAGAAATGACGGTACGAATCCGACTACGACATTCCTCTGGTGTTTGTCCAAAGACACCAAAAAGTCCCAGCCATTTAATGACAGGGACTCTTAAGTCTATTTTATTGTTTAGGTCGGTCAAAGCATAACGATTAAAGCGACTGGATTTCATTTCGGAATCGCCCATAGAAACTGTCTCTTTTGCACTATTTTTTAATCGTTTGGCAGCACGAGAGGACTTTCCTTTTAATCCTCTACCACCTTTTAATGGTTCAAAATGCCCTTTGAGTCGGAATTCTACTGGAAAGGGGAGACTTTGCACCACTTCTGCTATATGATTAAATGACAAGTTGGGGGCGAATTTATGAATAGGAAGCAGAGCAATGTAGCTAGTTCCTTCCGAGCTTCTTAGCTTTAATAAGCCTTGTTCTTCTGTAGGATCAAGAATAGTATCTGTTAATGAATAGCTGCTATTTTCAACAAAATCAAGATCAAAGGAAGTCTTCATTCCACGTACATAGGGATAACGACAGGCTTGTAGCACTTCTTGTTCAGTAAGTCTACGCCCATTAACCGTTCCAACAAGTTGAAAAATTTCTGATTCTATTGAACGGTATCGTTTTAAAAAATCTTCATCAACAGCTAGGTGATAGTGGTTCAGGGATAATAGTTTTCCAGCGTAATAGTCAACGACTTCCATCGCTTTTCCTTTTACGGTTGTTGCAGAAGATAAACTAGAAAGTTTAACCCCAATATAAAATTTTTCCGTTGTGAGAACTCGAAGTTGATTTTCTAATTCGGAAAGTGTTCGATCAACTAAACTATCACCCATTAATTTTGCTTGTTTATCAAAATTTTCGGAGAAAGCTGCTAGTCGCTCACCAAGATTGTAAGAATGAGGATTTAGAAATAATTCAAAGTCTTCAAAACGGCGTAAGCTTTGTAAAAATTGATTCCATTTTTGTTTGTGCTTTTCTTGAATTTCTTTATTTTGACCAATAACATAGTCGCTAGGGCAAGTAAAATATGCCCAAACTTCATTTTCTGTAGTAAGCAATAAATTATGATAAACCTTATGAAATGGCTGTTTAAACTTCATTTTTTTCCACCTTTCTATAATAATCTAGTGATTCGTTTACGAATGGATTGCTTGATTAATGACTGATATTGTTCCTTTAATTTAGGAATTTCTGACATCGGTATAACTCCGTCTGCAAATTGCCGAAAGAGTGTTTTCTTCATTAGTATTACTTCATCATCTGTTTCAAACAATTCATAGAAACCTTCTTCTCTTGCCTTTAAGGATTCAAATTCATGAATTAGTTCTGGAACAACACTATCTTTTATTTCTTGCTTCAATTGGTCAACATCTAATGTATTCATTTTTGCTTCTCCTTCTTTTTTTATGGAAAGCTGTTCAACAGAACAACGATGATAAATTACTTTTTCTTGTTGAAATGAGTGAAGTTGCTCATGATACAGTGATTTATTCCTAAATACAAAGGTCAGAAGATAGAGAAAATAATCTTTCAAAAAAATATCCGCTCTCTTTCCATCTGGCTCAACTCGGTTAAATAGTTGTACTAATCCATAAGGTATAGCCAGAGAAACAATGACAACTAATTGGTTCATTCCAAAAAGTATCAAGAGGGCACTAAACACAATCGCAAAACTGACTGTCGCAACAGTGAAGTCTTGTGCATAAACGACAAAAGGTAAGTGGACATTTTTGGCAATTTCTCTGATCATATAGGGAGCATTGAAGGGCTCTCTATAGTCTAATATCTGTTTTTCTATATTCATGACTATAACCCAAAGTAGCTTTTTAGATTAGAAAGTGAATTAAGAACGCCTGTAGGGTCTTTGATAACAGCGTAAATGATACCGCCAAAAAAGAGGATTGCAAAACCTTGAATCCATTTTGAATTTAGAAATTCTTTGATGACTAAATAAACAACGACTACTCCAAAAATCGGTGCAATCCAGTCATTTAAGATATAGTTACTGGCTTCTTTAGCATTTGCATCAGCATAAGCGACAGGAGATAGAGAGAAAAAGAATAAAAGGCTGCTGAGTAGTGTTGTTAGTTTGACAGTTAGTAGTTGTCTTTGCTGAGGAGATCGGACTATTTTCTTTTGTTTCATTTAAATTCCTCCTAAATAATGATGAATGGTTTCAATAAAATAAGTGTTTTCTCGTTGTTTCAACAATAAAGTCATGGTTTCTTTGTGTCCTATTTTTGTTTCGCCATCAATAACATCAAACGTAACAAAAGCAAAGAGTTGTTCGTCCTTGAAGAAGGGGTTAATTTGGCTATTGCCTATCTGATAATTACCTGTTAGAATTTCTGGTTCTTTCATTATATATGCCATATCTTCCAATGAAGCAGATACATATTTATCAAGGAATGACTGGATGAAACTGATAACCGCTTTTTCTTCTTTGTTATCGACTTGTTGGTACTGAGAAATATCAGGCATTTTTGCTTGCTCAGTTTTTGAAGTTAGTGAAGGTTCAAGAGTAAAATAAGGATATGCAGTCACTTTAAACGATTGATTTTTTAATTGCACAAAAGGGATATTTAACAACACACGATTTTCAATTTTTTCGTAATCAATATATTTTTCTTTGATAATGACTTCTTTATCACCTTCCTTTTTCTTTACATCACGTTCTTTTGTAACTGGAGCATTGATTTCATAAGCAATACGGTATTGAGCCACTAACTGTCCATTTTCATTGACTAGATTATAAAAATCAGAAGAGAGTAGTTTTCGTTCAGTCCCTGTATTCTTTTCTTCATCTAAAGTGATCATGAAATAGGTCTCTTGGAGTGAATTAAAGCGTTTTTCAAATGCTTGCTGCTCGGTAGGAATATTAATGTAAGCTGTGATGAAAGGCTGTAGAAACTGTTTATACAATTCTGATGTAACAGCTGTATCTGTATTTTTTGCTAATTCTTTGTGAATCGTTTCAGTTAATGTGGTTTGTTCTTTGCGAATAAGACTTTGCATTTGGGTAGATTTAACAAAGGCAAAGGGACCACTGCTGATTAACAAAAGCGTTAGGATTAGAAAGAAGGTACGAGTCGTTCGGATACTAGCGGCTTTTTCTTCTTTTGGTAAAGCTGGGGGATGATTCTTTTTCTCTTTGATAAATTTCATTGAATTACTCCTTTGCGATTATTAAAAAAAGGAACCCCTTTACCAAATAAAGGAGTTCCTTTGCAGAAAGTTGCGTACCATAAATTTTTAAACGACTAGGCTGAGAATTGAATAGATAGGTAGCTTTGTAAAAATCATACGAATAACCAAGATAAACGCCGGAATCGCTATAACGTTCTAGTCCTTCAATATAAAGACTGGTGTGTTTAGAAAGAATTCGTTCAAAACAGACTTCTTTTTTAGGAATAAAAACCAGATTTTCTCGTTGAGTTAGTTTTTTTACAGTGAGAAATTGCCGAGCTTGTCTTTCGGGAATTTGTCCTTCTAAATAGAAAAAGCCATATTTTTTGAGTTCTTCTTTGAGATATTTCTGATTCATGATAATACCTCAATAATAGTATTGTCGTTTGCTTGATAGAGGCGTCCATCTTGGCGTAAATCTTCACCAATTCCCTCATAGTCAACATTCCACTTGATTAAATCAGGAACACCAGATAAATAGCCAAGATCATCCACTAATTGTTCTGCATAGTCTTTATAAGAATAACAGTCAGAGTAGACTTGAATTTCATCAATTTGTTCAAATGCATCTAAAATATCGTTGAAAAATCCGTATTCAACAAGTTCCCCTAAATAGTGGATTGCTGGGTGTCCAGTATGCTCATCCAGTTGTTCTGCAACTTCATTCATTTCATTAAAATTCTCATAGTGAGAAAGGGTAAATGGTGCCATGTAGTCTGTTATTAAATGTTCCTGTCCATCATCTAATTCAATTTTATCTTTGACTTCTTCCCAATCAATCGGTAGTTCAAACCATCGCCCTTTATTGGTATGAAGATTTTCGATATATAATTCAATCATGTGTTTCACCTCTCAATTAAATAAAAATTGTGCTAATAGTTGTTCAACTTCTTCTTGTGGAACAGTTACAGAAGAGGAAGTAGTTGTTTGAGTTTCTTCTTGTATCAATAATTCTTTTATTGTTGTTGTAAGTTTTGCCAGCTCTTCTTGATCTTTTTCTTTTAGCTCTGCTTGTTGAATTCTAGACATTAACTCATTTCTGCCAAATGTTTGATCCATAATCCAAATTTTCTTTAGCGTAGGAGCAAGATAGTTTGAGAGCCAGCGTAACGCTTTATCATAATTTGGTTTTTCACCCTTCATGGTCAATCGCAATTCTTGCATGCTTTCAATGACCATGCGCCAATTTTGGCTGTAATGAGTGCGCAGTCCATTTGAGTCGCAATCATATACTTTGATGGCAGTATCAATTAATTCTTTGACGATCCATTCAATTGTTTCTCCTGTAGAAAGTAAATACTCAACAAAGAGATAGGCTTTTTCGTCAGCTAAACGGATTTCATAACGATTTTTAATACCATATTTCTGACGAGCCATTTCAACAGATATTTCTTCTTTTTTTGCTAGTTCGTAATCTTTTTGGTAAAAGTTTAAATAAAACGGCGATTGTCTGGAACCAAAATAAAGAGAGAGTCCTTTGTTGAGCCGCTGCCCACTCTTAACAACAATTCCTCCTGTAAAATCAAAATTGCGAAAAGTGGTATCGACTAATCCTTGTTCAACTTTTTCTTTCAATTCAAATAAATCATAATTGGGATAAAGAAGAGAGAGATGTTCATCCAGAGCCAAATCAATTCGCGTAATTTTGGTGTCAATTATTAGACCTTCACCAAAAATATTCGATTGATAAAGCCGCCAAAAGAATGTCGTCCAAGTTTCTTCTTGTTCTTCTAGTACCAGTTCATATTCTCGACAGCCTTGTCCACGCAGTTCAATCATCACTCCCATATCTAGGTTTTCTGGATTTGAGAAAACAAAGATGTCACTAAAACAATAGCTTTCTGTATAATGATTAAATCCATAGTTTTTGTAAATGAATACATCTGGATTCATTTGTAATATTTTCTCAATTACTTGAGAAGGGGAGTGGATTTTGAATCGAACACGAAGAAAATCAATTTTTGCTTCCATGGGTAGAAAGCCACCGTCCAAATGGAATGTTTTGCGTATTTTTTCTATGGATTTTTTTGTGATCGTTCGTTTACCAGTTTCAATCATAGAGAGGTATGATTTACTCCAATCAAGCTTTTCGGCAAATTGCTGTTGTGTTAATTGTAGTCGCTTTCGTAAAATTTTTATTTCTTGATTATTCATGGGTCACCTGCCTTGTTGTTCACAAAATAAATGAAAATTGTTTACAGCTTTATTCTTAAAGAAAAGCTTTATCAATAAGGGATTTTGATAACCGTTTTGTCTTTCTTGCAAAAAGTTACCCCCATGTTATTAAGCGGGGGTAACAGGTTAGAGCGAGCGTTGCTCGCCCTAACCACGCACAGTCATAGGCAGGAAACCTGCCTATTCCTTTTCGTTCTACCGCCACACACCAAAGTGTGCGGCTTTCACAAGGAAACCTTGTTCATAAAACGAAGCGGTTAGTATCAGCTTCTTCTATCCGCTGAGGCAACGAAAAAAGGGCAACGAAAGATAAAACTTTTCCTTTCCCTTTTTTCATTGATATAGTGGGGGGATCTCACTTTAACTTTTTCTGTGAAAGTCCAAAAGCTGAATGTGCTTCATTAATTTCCTCAGTAGTCATTTCTTGTAAAAGCTCTTTTATATTTAACGTTTGCATAGAACCAATTTGTTGAAGAGCTGCTAGAAAGTCATATTTTCTAGGCACAAGAGGGGCATAGAATTCACGTGGAACTCCTGAACCACTATCACAATAGCCTCTGCCTTTCATTCGTTTATTGATGAACGCTTTTCCTTTTTGATCCGATCCAAAAGTCATGTAATAGCCCTGTTCTGATAGCTTTCCCAAGCTAACTCGAAATAAAAGATTATCACGTACACCGCCACCAAAGTTATCTGCATCAGGACGTTGGGTTGCTAATATTAGAAAAACACCTGCTTGTCGTGCTTTTAGAACAAGTTCCTTTACGTATCGCAGAATTTCGTCCTGTTCTTTATAGGTTAAGGTGCCAAAAAAGGCTGCCCACTCATCAATAATAATAAAGTAGGGAGGAATACCATAGTATGCAAAGTTTTTCCCTGTTGTATAGTTAGGGAGAGCCTTCATATAAACATAACGTCGATTCATTTCTTCTACAGCATTCTTTAAGCATTTCGTGATCCATTTTGTTCCGTAAAATACGTGATTTTTGAATAAATGTAGACTTTCTAAATCTTTTAAATCTGCTTCTTTTGGATCACATACATCAACTGTTCCAACCTGAATAAGCGCATGGATTAAGGTGAGCAGAAAGTAGGACTTGCCACCCCCTGTGCCTCCAGTTACTAACATGTGAGGCACTTCGGCATAGTCCCATACAACGCCATCCATGAGTTTGACTTGTCCATTTGTTACGATACAATCTTCAATTCCAATCCGCTTACTGATCACATCAATCATTAATAAATAGGTGGTAAAGCCCATTTCCTTTTGTTCCTCAATGAAGTCAGCAATGTACATTTCTTCAAAAGTTTTTGCAATTTTTTGAAAGCGATCATGCCATTTCATCCCATCTGTGGGAACGGTTAAATAAAGAATTTCCTTGGTATTACGGTAATAAACTTTTGGAAAAACCATTTTTTCAGTAGCCTGTTCTTTTGATTTTCGTTCCTTCTTCTCATACAATCCATTGCTTTTCAAGAGACGAGCTAACATTTGTCGTTGGTAGACTCGATAGAAGAAACCACCTTTTAAAAAAGAAACTCTGCGAATCATGAGCAAAACTAACAACGGCAAGAAGAGTATTAAAAAAAGCCCTCCAATGGGAACTAAGAGGGCAACCAAATCAATTATTTGTCTTTGTTGCATTATCTGTATTAACGGATAGATAAAAAGGTAGCTGTAGTAACCAGCAAATAATAAAAAAGGAAACCAAGCCAGTAGAATGTAGGTACGATAAACAGATAGATGTAGAGGACGAATTCTACGTCCACGATAATGAAAGAAAGTGTTCATAGTTGCCTCCATTCAATTAGTTTTTCAGATTTTGGTCCCCTCTAGCTTGCTTTACATTAACTGATTCTACTTTTTTTAGGGATTCTGCTCGGATTTTGAAGGCTTGTTCTGACTGAATCGAATCGTTATAACCAGTATAAGAAGAAAGCCAAGCAAGTGCAGTGACTTCTCCTGTAAGCACTACTTCATCATCATAAGAGAACGCTGTAGTGTCAACAGTTTCTGGAACAGTAATATCAATTTGGTCATTTTTAGCTTCGGAATAGACAGTAATGCGTTGTTCACGAACAAAATCTGTTCGGTTGCCTTCTGTATCTGTTTCATAAATTTTTTGGCTATTCAAATAGAATAATTTTCCAAATGTTCTACGTGTATCAAAATCTTTCACAATGTTGTCTTCAAATTTTAAACTCATCATTTTTCTCCTTTTCTAGTTCAGTGTCAGCAGTTGTTTAGCAAAAATTTGTAATTCAAGTGATCGACTAACTGTTCCAATATTATTTCGTTTGGCACTAGGAACAAGTGTAACTTCACGCAGCTCGACTTCTTTACGACCTTCAAAACGTAGGGAGTTTCGTAAATTTGGAACGATGATTTCAAAGTCAGGATGAAGAGCAGAGGAGGCTGTAAAAATGCGACAAGGGATTCTTTTTCCCTCTACATAAACTTCTCGTTCTTCTTTAACGGTTGCTTTGATTTTATTTCCTAATTGATTGTCCTTTAAGACAATGCTTGTGACACGATTGGACATCTTTTTTCCTTCTTTCTTTTTTTAATAAAAAAAGAGACATAGGACTGCCTCCGTTTTTTTTAATTATCGTTGTGATGCTTTTTCTTTTTGTTGTAGAGGTAATAACCAGCAACTCCAGTTAACAATAAGCTCCCTAAAATAATTCCTGCAAAAGAAACAACTTCACCCGTTTGTGGTAAGCTTCCTGTTACAGAAGTTTCTTTTTTACTTGGAATCATTTTATTTGTCATGTTACATTTGACAACCTCACCATCCTCTTGAATTTCAAACTTAATCGGCGTTTCGTCTATTTGATAGCCAGTAGGGGCTTCATATTCTTGGAAATAGTAAACTCCTCGTGGTAAGTTTTCAAAACTAAAACGACCTTGATGATCCGTCTTTCCTTCAATGATGATTTTTTTATCTTTATCAAGAATACGAACGCCTGTATCTGGCAGCTCTTTTCCATTGGACATGTCCGTTTTGGTTAGTTCAGCAATCCCTTTGACTAAATGATTTTTAATCTCCAGCAATAGAAGTGGCTCTTGATCGGTTTGTGGTTCCTCAGTTGGGGTAGTTTCATTCGTTAGTTGCTTGTGTGTATTTTCTTCTTGCTTCTCTTCATTAAGGATTTCACTAAGCAAAGTTCCTTTACTGTCATAGGCTTGAATTCCTTTTAGAGTAGAGATAATTTGATAGGTCTCAGGAGATAGGGCATACTGTTCAGAAGCTGGTTGTTTTTCTTTCAAATAGAATGTTCCCATAGGGATATTGGTAAAGGTAGCAAGAGATTGTTCATCTACAGTGACCGTTTGAATCACTTCTTTTTCCTCATTTTCTAAAGTGAAAATAGTACCTTTTCCATTCCCTGTGAAAGCAAAATCATAGCCACTTCTTTCTTTTAAAGTGGCTTCTTCATTCACTTTTTTTAGTAAGAATTGGTTGAAGTGAAGCTTATTTAGAAGTGGTACAGATTTATCCTCCGAGTTTTCTTTCGCAGCATAAATGTCGATTACTTTTTCGGATTCGTGGTCAGCAGCTGTAAACTCAAATTCATGATGGCTAGTGTCAATATCATGATTTTCACCAGCATCTAATTCTTTAATATAATAGTTTCCTTCCATTAATTGTTGCGTAGGGAACGTAAGCTCACCATCTTTTACTGTGCCAAATCCTAGTAGAGAATCAGCAGGCAACACTGTTTTATCTGTCATTGTAAATTCTTGATTAGTGAACAGACCGAATATTTTGTCGTTGGCTTTGATTTCTTCTACAATTGGTTTATTTTCTTTCCACTCCTGAATCTGTTCTTCATTTTTATGGAGAGTGATCTTTAGTTGTTGAAAATCGTTTTTTGCTTCAATAGATTGAGATACAAGTTCAACATTTTGTCCTTCATAGGTGAATTCAAAAGGAAGCGGGGTGGTATTCATCAAATAGCCAGCAGGCGCAGCTGTTTCAATGGCTTCGTATTTTCCGAGATAAAGTTTTGGCATATTCATTAGTTCACCATTGTTATCTGTTTGAACAGTGGCAACTACACTTCCTTTTTTTGCATGAACATAGTTGCCTACTTTAATATCTTCACGAGCTTTGATGGTGAAAGTTACATCCGCCAGAGGAACATAATCGAAAGTGATTTCATGTAGCTTTCCATATTTTGAATCTTTGGTTGTAACACTAGAAGCTTTTTGCCCTGTTTTCTTTAGGTGAAGCAATCCTTGTTGGGCTTTATTTCCAAACACCACTTCAATTGTTTTATTGGGTTCAATCGTAATTTCTTTAGATTCGCCTTTATTTACAAAGCCATTGTTGGCCGTTACTTCGGTGATTTTTATTTTGGTACCAGCTTTTAAGTCATTTATTTGAGCTAAACCATTCGTATCAGTGACAATTTCTTTGGATTGTCCGTTAAACTCAAATTTCATTTTTGTATTGGGGACAGGCTGTCCGGTATCCTCATCTACTTTTTTCAATTTGACATTACCGTTTAAATTGACTTTGATATTTAGCTGAAAGGAGCCGGCATTAGATAATTTGAAAGTAGCTACTTTTTGTTCATTGGGTTTGTTGAAAACAAAACTTGTACCAACATCATTCGCATTTGCGATATTGTACTGTAATTTTCCTGTTTCTTTCGATGAACTGGTTGCGGTTAACTTCAATTGGTTTCCAGATTTATTTAGTTGTAAATTAGCAGAATTGCTTGCTAAATTGCCATACTTACTTAAAACACCGTTTGTATCATTAAGTGTGATTGTATCGCCAACATTTAATGTGATCGTCTGATTATTGAATGAAGGTTTGGTATTGTGCGCATTCACTTTTGCTAGGATTTCATTTTTCCGATTTTGATAGTTGGGAAGGTTGGTAGACAGTAGCTGATCGCCAAACGACTCCCAAATCATATTTTGAGTGATTCCATAGTTTTCACTTGTAGGATTCGTTTTATAGCCATAATAGGCAATCAGAGACAATCGATCTTTTTCAGCAATTGTAAGTTCTGATGGATCAAAACCAGAACCGCCATTTAAAATGGTACCATGTTCAATACAGAAGGCAGGTTCGCCCTCTGCTTTAATCATGTGAACACCGTCGTCTGTCCAGTGAAGACCAGCAGGATTCGCTAAATACCAAGTAGAAACGTAATCAGCAATTCTTGTGTAGTTGACGGTAGCAGCAAGAGCAGTGATAGGAGTAAAAAAAAAACTAGCCATCATTACTATCAATGCAAGATAGCTGGCTAGTTTGTGCTTTTTATATTTAATTGTCATTGTTTCTTTTCCTCCTTGAGTTATTTTTGTTTTTTTAGGTTAGGAGAGGGACTTCTGATTGATGGGAACAACTGGGGTGGTTCAACTCCTTTTTCTAAACTTTTTAATTTAGGCAATATCAATCCAAAGATTTACAATAAAATATTCTATTGTATAATATAGTTAGTACCCGTGGTGCTAGTTAATTTTAATATCCTAAAGAATATCTCAAAGTTCCTCCAAAACGTCGTTGTGCTCGACTTAATAGAACACTGTAAGCCAGTAATATGCTTTCAAATCTACTCTCTAGCCCTTTAACAGAACGTGAGTTGAAATTTTGACAACCTAATTTTTCTAAGGAAGAAAAAACAGTCTCAACTGTTTTTCTTTGTTTTCCAAGTAAGCTGTGGTCTAGTTTTTCTGATTTATCCATGTTTTTACGTGGAGGAACGGATATAGTAATGCCCTTAAGGGCAAGCTTTTCATGGATTTTATGGCTAATATATCCTTTGTCCCCTAGGATATTGGGAAGATTCGCTTCTTCCGATAAAGTCTCTAACACTTTCACGTCATGGACACCTGGATTCGTGATTGAGTAAGTAATCGGAAAGCCAGTCTTAGTAACGATCATATGAATTTTAAGACCATAAAAATAAGATTTTTTTGTTGAGTTATAGCCAACTTTGGCTATTTGATTCAATAGTTTTGCTTGTCTATTTCTAACTGGTTTACATAATGGACTAGGAAAACTATCTATAATTCCGACTAGTTCACCTTTGGTGAGCTTCTTGATGAAAAAGTATCGAATAATCTTGATAGTGTAAGCTAAGTTTGAACTTAAGCGAGTGAATCGACTCCTACTAGGAAAGTCACCATTAGGAAATAAGACGGAACAAACCGCTCTATACGTGGCTCTTTGGCTAGTATAGCCATTAATTATACCCCATATAACACAAGCAATAATCACTGTATCGCGTTGCTTCAGTTGATCAGTATTTCTTCGGTTTTTAATCTTATCTGGTACACAATTGTGGTATATGTTAGAAACAGTTCTCATAATTTCCTTGAATGTTATAAAAGTATCTGTATAATGTTCAGTATATTTTGATGAACGCATATGTAGTCCTCATTTCTTGGGAGTTTTGAGACTACTATAAGCGTTTTTTTGTTGATTTACCAACATGTTTAGACATTTTCCTCTAGGAAAAAATTAACTAGCACCACGGGTAGTTAGTATATTAAATAAATAGTACGGAGGTTTTTTTGTGAATGGGGATGTATTAAATACTGAACAGATTGATAACCAACTAAGTATTGTTTCAAATAGTAACTTTGAATCATATTTAATTGAATTGGGACTTCCATCACAGAATATTTTAGCTCCAGTTCATGAGAAACAACAAATGGCGTTAAATATTCCTAATGTAATAATGCAAATACCTGAATCTTTAAGGAAAAATGCAACTTATTTATCAAAATTTGTTTCGAGTGTAGCAATAGGTAGGTATGATTCTGCTCTTAATGATCTTTGGAATGAAGTAGTACTTAATTTAAGAAATAAAGTATGTCTTTATGGACTTGATATTTTTTTTGATGCGGCTGTTGGAGAAAATATTAGAGATTTATACACTTCGGAAGATGATCTTCCAGCAATTAAAGATAGGGTTCTACTTGATACTTGTTTGAAACTCGAAATAATTTCAAATATAGTCCATCAAAAATTAACATATATTTTAGATATGAGAAATAATATTGGTGGTTCTCATCCAAATGCTGGACAAATTAATAGTTTTGAACTTTTAGGTTGGCTTCAAATTTGTGTTAATGAAGTAATATCTGATAATCCCTCTGAAGGTGCGATAAAAGTACAACAATTTATCAAAAACTTAAGGACAAAAGACAATTTGTTTTCCAGTGGTGAAATTCAATCAATTGGAGAATCTTTGAAGCTTTTATCAACTACATTGGCTGGGAATATTTTAAGAACTATTTTTGGGATGTATACAGATCCAAAAATAGATAATATTACAAAACAGAATATTCTTTCAATTGCTTCTCTGGTTTGGCAAGCCTCTCCAGAAAACATTAAGTTTGACTTGGGGAATAACATAGAGAGCTATATTGTTAACTTGGAACAAGAAAAGCAACGTTTGGGTGAATCATTTTTTGATGAATGTAATGGTAATAGTTATAAAGTCAATTCTAGAAAAAGCCTAGAACTAACTTTACTTTGTGAAGAGTTGATTGCAAAACATAATGGTTGGGATAATTTTTATCATGAGAGACCTGTAATAAAAAAGATTATGTCTTATTTTAATACGTCTAATGATATTCCTATTGATAGACAAGAACATCTAATCAAAACTATACTAAGATGTCGAATTGGTAACGGAGTGACCTATAACTCAGGTGTTTCACCAGGAGCGAAAGCTTATTACGATAATTTTCTATCTATGCTAAACAACGATCAATTAGAGATACTGTTAACTGAATTAGAAGATGATATTATAGTGAATAATTTATATTCCGAAGTTCGTACAAATAATTTGAAAGAGATACTTCAAATTATTAGGACACCTCTTGCAAGTGAGAGAGTCACTGAAACTATTGACTATCTTTTAGATGAGAGTAGGCCGATTGTTATGGCAAAGAAAATAAAAGCTAGCAAGTTTAAACAGCTAATTTCTGTATTTTAAAATGAAATAAAAAAATGAATAGAACTGTTCTATCCATTTTTTAGTATTCGTTCTAGCTCACAATTTTCTTACAAAAAATAATTCAAAATATCCATATTTTTTCTAGTTAAAACAGTTTGAAACTAAATCAAAACTAACTACAATTGACAAAAATTACTGGAATTTCGCAGTATTCATTGAAAAAGTAGAATGCTGATATACCAATGATTAGAGCTTGTCAGAAGCTCTTAAAAAAGCTAACCTTTTGCTGGAAGGGTCTGTAGGGTAAAAAGCTATAAATAGCTTGATGATAGTGTTTCTAAGGGGTATAGTCACTTAAATTGACGATTTTTGTACGAGAATTTGTACGGGAATTTGTACAAAAATATATGAAAAGATAATATTTTGGACACGGAAAAAGAGCAGCTAAAAAGCCGCTCTTTTTTCTTAAGTATTTAATTAAATCAAAAACATTATTTTGTTTTATCTTCTTTGTTATCTTCAAACCGATTGTTAACATCTTTAGCAACATTATCGGCAATATCTTTTCCTTTTTCTTTTGCTTCTCCAGCTTTTTGTTGGGCTTTACCTTTTAATTCTTTAGATTTATCATCCGTTACTTTTCCAACCACTTCATTGAATTTCCCTTTTATCTTGTCTTTATTTGGCATAATAAGTCCTCCTATTTTCTTTTAATATTCTTATTATAGTTTAGTATGTAAATACTCGTGTCAAGTCCATAATCTTGTGTAAAATAGTAGACAATGTGATTAACGCTGGTT
>NZ_FQUF01000016.1 GCF_900129085.1 Atopostipes suicloacalis DSM 15692 | reverse complement strand
TGTCTTCTGATGAACGTCGATTCCACAACATGTCTCAATCATAACTTCCATGATGAAAACCTCCATCAAATAATTTAGGAAACAGAACATTCTATAAAATATTGTAATTTTATTTTCACATTCTAAGATGTATTCGGCTTATCGCAAAAGATAAAATGTTCATCCAGTTTTTTATACAGGTTCGGCAAAACCCATTAAACCTTCGGATTAATGTTTCCTATGTTAATTATAGGATACTCTCTCTTTTCTGTCATGGCTTAGATTGCGAAGCAATCATATAGTTTTTTATAGATTTCGTAATTCCAATGATTTACTGCATAAGGATTCAAATAGCCTTTTTCATCAAATCCACAAGTAATTGACCCGGATTTTGCATTATCTGTATAACTGCCATTATTCCCCATCCGAACGACTCGTGATAAAATATGAATTTTTCCATTTAAGCGTAACGAAATCAAACGAATCGTATTTAGCGATTCTTCATGCATTTGACTAAATGAATCGTGCTGGTATAAAAAAATTTGAACAATGAAGTCTTGGTCATAATCTTTAAAAAGTTTCGTTACTTTTTTAAGAATCACAGAAGGATTTCTTCCTCTAAAATCTAATATTTTTACATTTTTTCCAGCTCCCGAATCAATAGAGGGTTTTAAAATGACTTTATGTTCCTGAACGTAAGACTTAATAAAATCCAGTGCTTCTTCTAAATGAATCGGTTGATAATCGGCATTATAGTATAAGCCATTCATATTGCGAAGGAGCGTTTGTGGCCGTTTAAAGGCATAAAATAATTTATCAGTCATATTTTTATCAACATATGCTGGAGCTAAATCATAACGATTTAAAGTAGGCTCAATATTTTTATAGAATATATCCTCTGGAATATACCGAGGATCTTGAATCCCACTAATCGCAGAAAATGCTTTGTGCCATAGCAAATTAATCGTTTCATACGGTTCCCAAAAATCCACAATTTCATCGATATACTCAGATGAAAGTTCATAATGTTGGATATATTCAGCTCGGCTAATTTTTTTATTAAAGGCTGTACGATAAAATATTCTGGGTAAGTTGTCACTTAAATAATTTTTTAAAAAATAATATCGATCGTTTAAGGTCGTTAGAATTTTTTCTTTAAACATCGAATAACAGACCTCCTAAAAATAGTGTGTCTTCTCTTTGTCATTAAATGTTTTCTTTGTACCATTCGATTGCTGCTTTTATACCTCGTTCAAAATCCCAATCAGGAAAATAATCCAACTGTTCTTTTGCTTTTTGGATATCCGCGTGGCTATGTTTAATGTCTCCAGTTCTTTCATCTGCATATATTGGCTTTATTTTCTTTCTGAGTGACTGACAGAGCGAAACATAGACAGCTTCTAATGTTTCTCTTCCACCATAAGCAATATTAAATACTTCGCCAGCTACATCACTTGAAGCTTTACAAGCTTTCAAATTAGCTTCAATGACGTTTTCAATATAAGTAAAATCTCTACTCTGCTGACCATCCCCATAAATTGTAGGGGTTTCATCGTTTAATAATTGCTTAATAAATTTAGGAATAACTGCCGCATAAGCTCCATTAAAATCTTGTCTACGACCAAATACATTAAAATATCTCAATCCATAAGTATCAAGGCCATATAGCCTAGTATAAAGTTTTGCATATTCTTCGTTTACTTTTTTCGTCAATGCATAAGGGGACAATAACTCACCCTCTTTCCCTTCCTTTTTTGGTAAATTCGGTTCGTCTCCATAGACAGAAGAACTGGAAGCATAGACAAATTTCTTTACTTCATTTCTTCTTGAAGCTTCCAGCATGTTTAATGTCCCCTGAATATTTATTTCTTCATACAATAAGGGTTGCTCGATACTCCGAGGAACACTTCCCCAAGCTGCTTGATGTAAAACATAATCCACTTCTTCTGTCACGGTTAAACAAGTTTCAAAATCTCGAATGTCTCCATGAATACACATAAAATTTTTATTTTCTGAAAACAGGTCAATATTTTCTTGCTTTCCTTGTGATAAATTATCTAAAACGCGAACCACATAGCCTTTATTTAATAAAGCTTCGACTAAATTGGACCCAATAAATCCTGCCCCACCCGTTACTAGGAAAACACTGTCTGGTTTGAATGTTATCTCTTCATACCCCAAAGGAATTTCTCCTTTCTATAAATCTTACTTTTTCAATCTTCGTCATTTATCGTAGAAATTATGCAAACGATTGTCTGTTGTCATTTTTAAATCAGGAGAGTTTATAATCGCCAATATCTATAGCCAGCTGCCAATGCTTTATTTCGATCCAATTGACCTTTTACATCCAGCATAATTTTGTTGCCATTACTTCCTGATTTATATAATGTTTCAAAAAATGACTCCGTTAGTGTTTTGTATTCATCGTGAGCTACAGCTAAAATAACGACATCCAAATCCTTTAATTCACTATACTTATTTAATTTTATTCCATATTCTGCATAAACTTCATCGTAATCAGCATATGGGTCATGGACCACTACCGGAATTTGGTATTCTTCAAGACCGTGAACAATATCGATCACTCGGGTATTTCGAATATCAGGAACATTTTCTTTAAATGTAAAGCCTAAGATTCCAACTTTTGCGTCTGGAATATTAATTTTTGCTTGAATCAATTGCTTAATAACATTTTCTACAACAAATTTCCCCATTTTATTGTTAATTCGACGTCCAGCTAAAACAATTCGTGGATGATAGCCTACCATTTCCGATTTGTAAGTTAAGTAGTAAGGATCAACACCGATACAATGCCCCCCCACCAATCCGGGCGTAAAATCTAAAAAGTTCCATTTTGTACCTGCAGCTTCCAAAACTTCTTTCGTATCAATATTCATCCGATTAAAAATCATCGAAAGCTCATTCATAAAAGCAATATTAATATCTCTTTGCGCATTTTCAATTACCTTAGCCGCTTCCGCTACTTTTATGGACTCGGCACGATAAACTCCTGCATCTACAACAAGTTCATAGACTTTTGCAATGGTATCTAGTGCTTCTTCATCCGTTCCTGAGACTACTTTAACAATCGTTTCCAAGCGATTTTCCTTATCTCCTGGGTTAATGCGTTCGGGGGAGAAACCAACTTTAAAGTCTTCTCCATACTTTAAACCCGAAGCTTCTTCAAGGATGGGCACACAAATGTCTTCTGTTACCCCTGGATATACAGTAGATTCAAATACAACAATTGACCCTTTAGTCAAATAAGTACCCACTGTTCTCGTTGCAGCTTCAAGAGGATTTAAATTAGGAATATTACTTTCTGTAATAGGAGTAGGAACCCCTACAATATGAAACTTTGCATCAATTAATTGTCTAGCATCCGCGGTAAACTTTACCGTTGTTGCTTTAACAGCATCATCGCCTGCTTCATTTGTCGGATCTAATCCTTTTTTATATTCTTCAATCTTTTTTTCATCAATATCGTATCCAATAACATTTATTTTTTTAGCAAAAGCAATAGCGATGGGTAATCCTACATAGCCTAAACCAATCAATGAAACTTTCTCTTCTTTATTGACTAATCTCTCATATAAATCGCTCATTATCGCACCTCTAAAACTTTCTCTATCACTTTATTCAATTCTTGTAGATAGTTATTTACTACAACTTGACGATCAAATTCCTTTTCCATTTTTTTACGTCCCGCTAAACCCATATTTTCTTTTTCCCTATGAGATAAAGCTAAAAATCGTTCAATCGCTGCAACTAAGCTCTTTGTATTTTGAGGTTCAAAACCATACCCACTATTTTCTTCATCAAATGTTTCTATACAACCATGAACATTGGAAGCGAGAATTGGACGTCCAGAAGCTGCTGATTCTAAAAGCACATTGGACATTCCTTCATGATAAGACGGAAGAATTGTGCAATGTGTTTTCGATAAAAGTTCTCGAACATCAGACAACATGCCATGATATTGAATAATTTTTCTTTTCGCATAATCCTCAATTACTTTTTCATATTCTTCTTCGAAGAAACCTGCAATATGAAACCTTGCTTGTGGGTATTTTTCTTTAATCTTTTTTGCAGCTTCTAAAAACTCATCGATTCCTTTTTCTTTCATAATTCTTGAAATGAAAACAAAATTAACCGTTTTTTTTGTAGAGGGATATTTTAATAGGTTAAACTTTTTCAGATTAACTCCTGAACCAGGTAAAACAATATGTTTATTTACTGCAATCTTATGATTAGAAAAAAGCTCTCGATTTTTTTCGTTTTGGAAAAAGACGGTTTGAACTTTCGATAAAGAGATTCTATATAACTGAATCATAAAACGTTGGAGGAGCCCTTTATTCTCGATGGCAGATCCTAATCCTGTCACATTGGTAACATAAGGAACCCCCATTTTTCTCGCGGCTAAGGCACCATAGATATTTGGTTTAATCGTATAACTGAATACAATATCGGGTTGAACTTTTTTTATCAGCTTATAATAATGAACTAATAATCTTATTTCAGAAACAGGATTTGTCCCTCGACGATCAATTTCCACCGAATCATGAACACACCCCATTTTTACTAACTTTTCAATTTTCTCCCCATGTGGTGAGGAAATAATAACTTCATGTCCATCTGCCAATAATCTTTCCACTAATTCTAAGCGAAAATTGTAGATAACAATTTCGGAATTTCCAAGCATCAAAATCTTTTTGCGGATTTCTGGTAACTTTTCCGTGTGATCGGGAAGCTCCATAATTCCCTCTGCAATGTCATTCATTTTAAGAACATAAGCGATAGTACTCATTAACACCTTTAGATCAAATAGAAAACTTCGTTTCTTGGCATATTCACCATCAAGTTGAGCCTTTTTTTGAACACCTATTAGATCTCGTCCATTAATTTGTGCTAAGCCTGTTACTCCAGGAAGAATAGAATAAGCACCCAATTTTGTCCTTGCTTGAATAAGTTTCGCTTCTGCCGCAATAACGGGTCGCGGACCTACAATAGACATCTGTCCTTTAAGAATATTAAATAGTTGTGGTAATTCATCAATACTCGTTTTTCTAATCCATTTACCTACTCTTGTAATATGTTTTTCAGGGCTTAACAGCATAGCAGTGGGAACATTTTTCGGGGTTTCTACATACATCGTTCGAAACTTATAAATAATAAAAGGTTTTTTATGGATTCCTATCCGTTCTTGTCTAAAAAAAACTGGGCCTTTGGAATCTAGTTTTATGCACAGAGCGACAAGTAATAATAACGGCGATAAAAGAATGAGGATTGTAACAGATGACATAAAGTCAAAAATCCTCTTTGCATAAGGGTACATATTTTATGTCCTCCTATTCAAAAAAAGCTATTGACTCATCGATAGTAAGAGTTTGAGTAGTCATAGTTATTCGTTTCACCATTAAAAACAGCACCTAACACATTAGCATTCACCAAATCTAATAATTCTTTCGCTTTATAAACCTCTTCAACTTCTGCAATGTCTTTACGAATGACTAAAATAACGCCATCTACTTTGGTCGCCATGATTTGTGCATCAGTAACAGAAACTATCGGTGGTAAATCAAATAAAATCAGATCATATTGTTGCTTCAGTTCATCAATAATTTCATCCATCCGCTCAGTATCTAACAATTCAGAGGGATTGGGTGGAACAATTCCACTCGGTAAAACATCAAAATGAACAGCTTCCACATGTTGAATCGCTTCCTCTACTTTTAAATGTTGTGAAGTCATCAAAGTACTAAGTCCTACTTTATTATTCAAATGGAAAATTTTAGCAATCGAAGGCAACCGCATATCTGCATCAACAACAAGTACTCGCTTTCCTTGATCTGCAAATACAGAAGCAACATTAGTACAAATCGTTGATTTTCCTTCATAAGGACCAGAAGATGAAAACAAAATCGTCTGTAAATTTTTAGTGACCATGGAGAATTGTATATTTGTCCTGATTGTTCGAAATTGCTCAGCTACTCTGGAATTGGGGCTTATCGCTGCAATCATACTCGAGGGATTCTTTTGACTACGACTCATTTGCTTCAATTTTTTCCTTCGTTTGTCGAACATATCTAGCCTCCTCTAATCTATCTTGTTCTAC
Source organism: Atopostipes suicloacalis DSM 15692 (assembly GCF_900129085.1). Lineage (GTDB taxonomy): Bacteria > Bacillota > Bacilli > Lactobacillales > Carnobacteriaceae_A > Atopostipes > Atopostipes suicloacalis. The sequence goes on along the minus strand of NZ_FQUF01000016.1, from coordinate 50,488 downwards.
TCGAGGACGTGTTTTAGTTTTTTTCGTTTGTTTTGGAGCAGGTAAGATGGTCTCTTTTAATTCCCTAGGTAAAATTTCATTGACAGAACCTAAATTAATCCAGCCTAAATCCGTAATAATTTCACTACTTTTTACTCGTTTATCTAACAGATTTCTTAGGAAAATTTGCATAAAACCAATTAAAAATCCTAACAAAATGCTAAACAATATATTTTGAAGAACCTTAGGCGAGGTAGGTGTTTTTTTAGGGATGGCTTCGGATAAAATCGTTACCGAATTAACAGGTAAAATCTCTCCAATTTTTTCTTGGAAAGTTTCAGCGGTTACGTTTGCTAGCTCCGCTGCCATTAAAGGATCTTTATCCGTTACTGCAATACCAAAAACTAAAGACTCTTCATCATTTTGAAACTTAATCTTATCTCGCATTTCATCTAGTGTGTTTTTTGAGTGAGTGATTTCAATTACTTCTTCTAGAATAATAGGCTCCAATATAATGTTTTGATAGGTTGTCATTAGACTGATATTGGTCATAATATCTGTGCTTGTGATATTGCTCATTCTATTTTCTGTTTGATTAACCACGATTCTTGATATCGACTCATACTGCGGTTCTATAATATAAAAAGTAAAAAGAACCGTAATTGCAAAACTTCCTATCATCCAACCAATAAGAATATGAACGTTCTTTCGTAACAACTTCAACAAACTTTCTAATGTCATATTTCCATTCATAATCTCGCTCCTTTTTAAAAGATGCCAATACAACACCTTCATCGAAAAGATATCTTCTATGTATTTAGTGAGTTATAAAATTGTAAGCTCTTTCAAACCTGATTTTTAATAGTATATCATGAATAATTGTATTATACTACACTTATATTCATGTTTATATTATTTATTTTCTTAGCAAGTTTTTATTATCACATAATTAATGATTTATAATCTAGTTACCCTTTGTTCAAACCGCTTCAATTCAATAGTTGTTTGTGTTCTACTCTTTTATTCAAAACATGCACTACTCTTATTCGTATATAAAAATATAATAATATGAATATTATTCTTGTCTTGTTTTTTGCTTTTAACAAATAAAAAACCTCTCTAATCCATTTAGAGAGGACTTTTCCTTTTGATATTCTATTTATTATTTTTCTTCTTTATTTGTAGCGGATTGTAATTTCAAATCTGCTTGCTCCAGTTCTTTTCTTCGTGATGTAGCTTCTACCAATAAATCTGTTAAGGCAGTCTGATTCTCTTGTTCAATAGCAGTCTTTAAATAATTAAATTGATTTTGAAAATTTTCCATGGCCTTTAAAAGTTCTTCTTTATTATAGAGAAAAAGTTCCGTCCACAGAGGAGCATTGATTTTTGCAATTCGGGTAAGTTCCCGATACGTATCTCCAACAAATTCGGCAGTCTGACGTTCTGGTTCGTCACTATTAATCAAAGAGACGGCTAGAATATGGCAAAGTTGGCTGACAAAGGCAATCATTTCATCATGCGTTTGAGGATTTACTTCGCTTACCCGTTTAAAGCCAAGGGTTACTAATATTCGTGTTAAAAGCTCAATATTTTCTTGTTTATTCGATTCAACAGGAGTAATTAGATAGTTAGCATCTTGAAAAGTATCTCCATCCGCATAAGCAAAACCTTGACTTTCTTTCCCTGCCATCGGATGACCAAAAATAAAATCGACATCTTCAGGTAAAACAGATTGTATTTGATTTACTAAATTTCCCTTTACACCTGTTGTATCGGTTAAAATTGTCCCCTCTTTAAAATCACTTCGATGTGTTTCAACAAAATTAACAATATCATTTGGATAAAGGGTGATGATTACTAAATCTGCTTGTTGTAGAATGGTTTGATTATTTGTTTCCCCATAGTCAATGGCTCCTTCCTGAAGGGCCTGTTCAAGCGTTTTAGGATCGTGGTCCATTCCCATTAAATGCACTGGAAACTCTTTTTGTTCTTTTAAGGCCCAAGCAAATGAGCCACCAATCACTCCTAGACCAACAATTGCAATGTTTAAAGTTTTTTGCATCACACTAATCTCCCTATTCAATATTTAAAGACTTAAAACAACCAATGATCTGTAGATATTCACTTGCATATTCAAGGTTTTCCCATAAGAGCTGATAGTTACCTGTCAAATTACTCACATCCACTTCAATAAAGAAGCCGTATTTAAAAGGTTGATCACGAATAGGTCTCGCATCTAAACCTTCTAAGTTACAATCAAAGAGGTTGAAAATATTCAAGAGTGTCACTAAAGAGCCAGGTTCATGCTTCGTTTCAACATAGAGCATCCATCGTGTGCGCTCTGGATATTTTTGATAATAGGCTTCTAATTCTTTTTCGACTGTTTCTTCGCTCTTTTGCCAATGCTTCGTCATGAAAAAACGAGTTGTATTCGTTTTTTCAGTCTGAATTTGATTCAAAAGTGGGACTAAGTGATAGAGTTCCCCATTTTGAGGACCAGCAAGCGCCGCTTTTGTTAGGTCCTGTTCTTCGTGAACATACAAAGCGGCTTGAGCCGTATCAACATAAGGAGCCGCTTCAATATGGGGATGCTTTTCAAAAAAAGCTTGCGACTGACTAAGTGCTTCAGGATGGGAATAAACTTTTCGTAATTCCCCTATAGAAGAACCCGGAAGCCCCCAAAGTGTATGCCGAACCTCCTGATAACGCTCTTCTTCGACAAAAACAGGAAGCCCTTTAAATAAATCAAGTGTACGCGTGATCAAGCCAGTAGTCGAATTTTCAACTGGAAAAACACCAAGATCAATAGCATCTGTGACCAAGTCTTGAGTCATTTCCTTAAAATTAGGATAACTAATAAGTTCAGCTTCTAATGACTGATTTTCTTCTTGATTTAAATAGTTTTGAATCGCTGTTTCAGAATAAGAACCTGCAATTCCTTGATAAGCAATTTTCATGTTTTTCCTACTTTCTAACGTATAATGCCTTGAATAAAAGCTTTTGTTCGTTCACTTTCAGGTTGATTAAAAATTTGATTGGGATCTCCCTTTTCTACAATTACGCCATTTTCTAAAAAGCAAACTTGGTCTGAAACTTCTTTTGCAAAATTCATTTCATGCGTGACCAGCAACATTGTCGTATTATTATGAGCAATGGATTGAATAATTTCTAAGATACCACTGACCAATTCAGGGTCTAAGGCAGAAGTTGGCTCATCAAACAAAATCACTTTTGGTTCAATCGCCAATGCACGAGCAATTCCTACTCGTTGTTGTTGGCCTCCTGATAAATGAATAGTATGATAATCCGCTCGGTCACCCATTCCTACCTGTTCCAAATAATGATGAGCAATCTCTTCTGCTTCAGCTCGCGGAAGATTTTGTACCATAAGTAAGCTTTCCATCACATTTTCTAAAGCTGTTTTCTTTGAAAAAAGAGCATAATTTTGAAAAACCATCGCTGTTTTTCGACGTAGCTTTAAAATATCCTCTTGTTTCATTGTTTGAACATCTTTCGTCACATCATCAATTTGAATTTTTCCCTTATCCGCCGGCTCCAAAAAATTAATGCTGCGAAGCAAGGTTGATTTCCCTGAACCTGATGAGCCAATGATTGTCAAAACATCCCCCGTAGGCACTTCTAAATGAATATCTTTAAGCACTTCATGGTCTCCAAATGATTTAAACCAATTTGATAATTTTAACATCGTATTCCTCCTTGTATAATAAAATTCGTCTCATATTTTAATACGCTCGCGTGCCGACAATCTCCTCCGCGTGTGAGCTGCCCTCGCTCGCGTGCGGAGGATGCTCTTCACGTGTGAGCTCGAGTATTTTGTTGATTTATTTCCATGAATGTTATGAATGTTCCACGTCAGTTAATGAATCTTGCGTCTGTAAAGGTCGATCTGCTATATTTAGCTTTCGCTCAAGATAACGAACACCTTGCTCAATTAAAATACAGAAAACCCAATAGAATAAGGCTACCGCAATATAGGCTTCAAAGAACCGAAGATTTGCACCTGCTAAAATACGAGCTTGACCCATAATGTCGATAACAGTCACGGTAAAGGCAAGCGAGGTCCCTTTCAATAGACTGATTAAACTATTTCCTAAATTCGGAATCGCTACAATTAAAGCAGAAGGTAAAATAATCCGACGCATCGTTTGTCGATCGGTCAATCCAATAGATTTCGCTGCTTCAATTTCCTTTGGATCGACCGATAAAATTGCTGCGCGGAAAGTTTCAGAATTGTATGCTGCTTCATTGAGACCAAAAGCTACAAACACATATAACAAAGCTGGGATACCATTCACGTCAACAGTCCAACCAAAGCGCTCATTTAACCACTGAACAATTAAAGGAAAACCATAAAAGGCCAAGAAAAGTTGAACTAATTGTGGGGTGCCACGCATAAAAGAAACAAAAACATTAAATATTTGTGTGAGTATAGGAACCTCATTAATCTTAATAACTGCAATAATAAAACCTAGAGTAACTCCAATAATCGCAGCTACAATTGTCATTAATACCGTAATCGGTAACTTTTTTAAAATCGTTGGTAGCATTTTAAGAATCATTTTCGGAGCGAAAATTTTTCCGTCTGAAGATTTTTTTGTGTCTTCTGTTGTTACTTGTGCTACTTGCAATCTTTCTGCTTCAATGGCATCATTTTTATCTATCATTTCTTGCGTAAGTGCTGTATCATCGCTGCCTAAATATTTATGACTAATTTCAGCTAAAGTACCGTCTTCTCTCATATCTGCTAACGCACTATCCATCAAATCACGTAAGGCTTCATCTTCCGGACGGTAGATAAAATAAGAACCCGGTGGCCGGATTGCATCTTCATCTTCTATGGGATGAGCGAGCAGTTCGATGCCAAAAGTTTCTTGAACATCATGCAAATAAGTCGTATTGTAAATCGTCGCATCAAATCGGCCAGAGTGAACATCGCGAATAATCGTGGATGGATCTGAATCGATATATTGAATATCAACAGCCAAGTCAGGGTTTTCTTCATTCCAACTTTCCAAAAACATCGACTGAGGGGATGCTGGAACAACTCCAAAGCTTTTACCAGCTAAATCTTTTATTTGTAAATCGGGTTCTTGATCCATATTCGTAATAATGACATTATGCGTAATCACATAGGGATAAAGTGAGAAAAGAAATTTTTCTCGCCTTTCTTCATTTTCCCCTAAATTATTGGCCACTAAATCAAATTTTCCAGAATCTAAGCCCGCGAAAAGAGAGGCAAATTCGGTAATCTCATAAGTAATATCAATAGTATCTAAACGACGATTCATTTCTTCCAGAATATCAATTTCAAGGCCCACTAGATTATTATTATCATCAAAATAATTTAAAGGTTTTGTCTGTCCAGAAGTCCCCACTACGACTTTTTGAACTTCTTCTGTTTCACCCATTTGACTTAAAACTTCTTGATCAATCATCTCATTTTTTTCAATCATCTCTTCTGTTAATTCCGTGTCATCTTGACCAAAGTGTTGTTCGGAAATCTCAGCCAGCGTACCCTCTTCTCTCAATCTTTCTACCGCCTGGTCAATAGCATTCCGTAACTCAAGGCTTTTGGGATTTTTGTTATATAGAAAGTAAGCGCCAGGTGGTTGAATCTCATCTTCATTTTCAATCGGATGCCCGACTAAATCCAACCCAAAAGTCTCAATAACATCTTGAAGATAAGTGGTTGAATAAATCGTCATATCGTACCTTCCACTCGCCACTTCTCGAATAATATTTGCTCCATCCGTATCAATATACTCTAGTTGAATCGTCTGATCTAGATTTTCTTCATTGTATTTTTCCATAAAGATTGCTTGAAGTGAACCAGCTACTAATCCAATCGTTTGGCCCGCCATCTCCTCAAGAGTCACATCTTCACCAGTATCTGGACGAGTAATTAAAACATTATGAGTAATCACATAAGGATTTTTGGAGAATAAATATTTCTCGCGACGCTCAGAATTTTCTCCAATATTATTTACGATTAAGTCAAATTTCCCTGAATCCACTCCTGCAAAAAGCGAGGCAAACTCTGTAATTTCATATTCAAATTTATAGTTATCAAGTTCTTGCTCAATGGCTTTGAATAAATCAATTTCAAAACCCGCCAATTCATTTTCTTCATCATAGTAGTTATAAGATTTTGATTGAGCTGAAATCCCAATCGTAACCACCTCTTTTTCTTGATTACTGGCTTCCACTGGCCTTGTCTGAAATCTACTTAGTCCCAGCAATAAACTCAATAAGGCTAAAAATAAAATACTCTTTCTTTTCATATGTACTCATCCTCCAATTTTTCCTAACCTACAATGTAACTTTAATTTCCAAACAAAAAAGCACCTACTTAGAGTATTAATCTAAATAGGTGCGTGAAGGTTATATTTATTGGCTTGTTGTTAACAACCACTTAGATTAATTTCTCTAGGTGGCCAGCACAGCTTAATAAGCTTTAGCCATTAGAGATACAATTCAGTTTGATGACTGAGTTTGCATCCATAATGTCTGAACTTATGTCTACAAACTGTACCTAAAATAGCTAAAGAAGAAGTTATTGTTTAATTGTTGCTTTTGTTGATTCATCTTATCTTCTCCTCGATTAAGTTGTAAAAATATATTACCACGCCTAAAATTTAAGTCAAGGAATATTTTAATCTAATTTTAACCTTGGATTAATTTTCTATTTTTAAAAAGAAAATAGAAGGTTCAATTAAAGATGAAGATGAGTGAAAATCGTTTTTAATTTTATTTAAATTAGAAAAAACAGAAAAGCCCCTTTTTCCGTAGGGGCTTTTCTCTGTAGAAAGGAGATGATTAAAAATATGAAAAGTAAATTAGTTATATTCACTAACTCTTACTTCACTTAGAATGATATCGCATACTGTAAGCGTTGTCAATATATAATTAAAGATTCTTTTGTTTTTCTAATCTTTTTATCAGGAAACCCATTCAGGTCGCGTTTTCCGAAGGAGAAAAAAATTTTGTTTTTTTAAAATAAATTACTGATATTTTTCTATTTTTATTTCATCTCTTCCTTGTAGTTCAAAAGAGCCTCGACATTTTGAACAAACAAACTTTTTGATGTTAAAGCGACGTTTTCGATAGATGGTTGTATCGCAATCCCTGCATTGATAGACCCACAGGTGAGTGGATCCTTCTTTGGTTTCAATGGAAGGTGTGTAACGTAAGCCTTCTACTTGTTTTAAAAGAATACGAAAATCAGAATCACTATGACGGTACCCTTTCTTTTCGATATGTAAATGATAGTGGCACAATTCATGTTTGACGATGCCTTCAAAGGTTGCTGTACCAAAAGTTTCCAAAATTTTAGGGTTAAAATCCAAATTATGAGTGTTTAAATGATAGCGTCCACCGGTTGTTTGAAGGCGGCGGTTGAAGGTTGCGGTATGTTTAAAGGGTTTATTAAAATATTTTTTTGAAATATCTTGTACACATTCTTGTAGTTCAATTTGTTCCATTAATAATTCTCCCATTTCATTTCATTTTATTCTGAGGATTTAATTTTTATTCGTGTATCTCTTTCACTCATAACTCACAAAATATTTTAACATATCTATCTTTAAATAAAAAAATTCAAATTATATTAATAGTTAAAATGACCATAAATCATAATGATCCACAAAATTACTATAATTAATCGTTATTAACAGTAATTTCTTTTAGTTTTAGAAGCTATCTTCCAGAGTGGAGTCGTATTTTATGCTCACTTCGGGAGGTAATGCGTCTATTTCCCAGAGTAGACCCATTTTTTCGCCCACTCCTTAGGGTAGAACAGTTACCCTAAGAAGTAGACCTGTTTTTTCTGCCAACTCCTTAGGATAGAACCGTTATCCTAAGAAGTAGACCCAGTTTTTTCGCTTACTCCTTAGGATAGAGCCGTTTACCCTATGAAGTAGACTCAGTTTTTCCGCCTACTCCTTAGGATAGAGCCGTTACCCTATGAAGTAGACCCAGTTTTTTCGCTTACTCCTTAGAATAGAGCCGTTACCCTAAGAAGTAGACCTGTTTTTTCCGCCTACTCCTTAGGATAACAAAATTTTCTCTCCAAAAATAAAAATTATATCCTTTTTAGACCATCAAAAAAAGCCTCGCCCTAATACAGAGCGAGACTTATAATTAATTTCTTAGTTTTCACCTAACATTGACAAGCCAATCCGTCCTCTATTTAAATCAACTGAATCGACCCAGACGGTTACAATGTCACCAACTGCAACAACGTCTTTTGGATGTTTGATGTAACTTTGACTTAATTTTGAAATGTGAACAAGGCCATCTTGTCCGACACCAATATCTACGAAAGCACCAAAGTCCACAACATTTCGTACGCTTCCTTCTAACTCCATACCTTCTGTTAAGTCTTCGATCGTTAACACATCTGTACGCAATAGTGGAGCTGGCATATCATCACGCATATCACGACCTGGCGTTGTTAAAGCTTTAATGATATCTTGATAGGTTTCTTTACCAAGACCTACTTCTTCGCGCACTTCTTTATTATTTACAGCACCTAAAATTTCTTTTACTTCATCCGTTCCTAAATCTTTTTTACGAATATCGGTAATTTTAAGAATTTGCTCTGCTTCTTTATACGTTTCGGGGTGAATACCGGTATTATCAAACAATTCTTCGCCATCTGGAATACGTAAGAAACCAGCTGATTGCTCAAAAGCTTTTGGTCCTAAACGTTTAACTTCTTTTAATTGTTTTCGATTATTAAATAACCCATTTTCACTACGATATTCAACAATGTTTTGAGCCGTTGTTTTCGTTAACCCAGAAATATGTTGTAGTAAGGTGGCACTTGCTGTATTTAAGTTTACTCCCACTTGGTTTACCGCTGTCTCTACAACAAAATCCAACCGTTCCGTCAATTTCTTTTGAGAAACATCATGTTGGTATTGCCCCACACCAATAGATTGTGGATCAATTTTTACTAATTCAGCGAGTGGATCTTGTAGGCGACGGGCAATACTAACTGCACTACGTTCCTCTACTTCTAAATCCGGAAATTCGCGACGTGCTTCAGCACTTGCCGAATAAACGGATGCTCCTGCTTCATTAACAATCACATAAGCTACTTTACGATCAATTTCTTTTAAAAGATCTGCAACAAATTGTTCGGACTCACGACTGGCTGTACCATTTCCGATGGCGATTGTATCAATATGATGCTCTTCAATAAAATCAATTAATTCACCTTTCGCTGCTTCTCGTTTACTTTTAGAAGCAGGTTTATGTGGGTAAATCACTTTAATTCCTAAAAGTTTTCCTGTTTCATCCACAGCAGCAAGTTTACAACCTGTACGATACGCCGGGTCAAAACCTAATATTGTTTGCCCCTTCAATGGCGCTTGTAAAAGAAGATTTCTTAAATTATCTCCAAACACATCAATTGCTTGATCTTCCGCATCTTCTGTTAAAGTTGCGCGAATTTCACGCTCAATCGCTGGTTGGATAAAGCGTTTATAAGCATCTTCATTAGCTTCTTGAACCAAAGAAATTGCTCCAGAAATCGCTAGAGACGGTACCGTTTCATCAAAGAGATAATCAAAAATTTCTTGTTCGTCGACAACGATTTTTACCGTGAGAATTTTTTCTTTTTCTCCTCGATTAATCGCAAGCACTTGGTGAGAAGCCAGTTTATTTACAGGGCGATCATACTCATAATACATTTGATAAACGCCCTTTTCATCCGCCTCTTCATCTTTCACAGTCACTTCGATTTTCCCGCTATTCATGGTTTTCGCGCGAATCCATTTTCGGAATTCCGCATTATCTGAAGTATATTCTGCCAGAATCTCATGAACTCCAGAATAAACGTCTTCCACTGTTTCTAATTCTTCTTCTGGATTAATGTATTTTTCAGCTTCTTTTGCCAAATCCTCTTCAGGGAAAGTCATTAACCACTCTGCGAAAGGTTCAAGTCCCTTTTCCTTCGCAATCGTCGCCAAAGTACGACGTTTTTGTCGATAAGGCAAATATAAATCCTCAACACGCTGCAATTGTGTGGCTTGCTTAATCTCACTTTCCAACTCAGGTGTTAGCTTATCCTGTTCCTCAATCGAGTGAAGAACTTCTTCTTTTCGTTTCTCAAGGTTTGTTAAATATTGGTAACGATCCTCAATATCGCGAATTTCCACTTCGTCCAATGACCCTGTGACTTCTTTTCGATAACGTGCGATAAAAGGTACCGTGTTTCCATCGGCTAATAAATCAAGTACGACTTTAATCTGCTTATCCGAAAAATTCGTTAATTCTTCATTTAAAAGAGTCAGTACTCGATTTCTTGTTTGATCTTTTTGTGTCTTTTCTTCTTTTACTTCTGCCATTTTCTCATGCTCCTACTATCTACTTTTTTCTATTACAATATTCTTTCTATCTATCCGAACCGATAGCCGTCATTTTCGACGAAGTAATGCTCTTTAATCTCGTCTTTTGTGAGAACTAAAGCGTGCATCTTCCCGCCATATACAGCGCCTCCGTCCAATCCAATCAGTCCATCACCACTTTCCCAAATATCAAAGTTATTGAAGTCTTTGTTGAGTGTGGCTGTAACGGTATGCCCGAAGATAATCGTTTTGCCTGTATGATTCGGTTGATCATAAAAGCCTTCTCGAATCCAGACGAAATCGCGGATAGATGAATCTCTCCAATTTTCTTTTTGCATATTAACTCCTGCATGCACAAATAAATAATTTCCCCATTCATGATACAAAGGTAAAGATTTTAAGAATGGAAGTAGCCAAGGATAATTTTCTTTAATTTCTTGTGCATTCTTTTCAAATTCATGCTGGCTGGCTTTTCGACTCAGTAAAGAATTTACAGTCATTCCCCCACCATTCATGTAATACAAAGCAACATGTTCTGCTGGCTTTTCGAGGAATTTTTCTAACATTTCATCGTGGTTACCTTTAATCACAATCGCCTCATGCTCTTCCTTTAAATCTCGTGCCCATTCAAGGGTTGCTTTTGAATTTTCACCACGATCCGCTAGATCGCCTAAGAATAACAATTGTTCCTCTTCAGGTTTCCAATATTTGAGCAGTTCTTTTAGCATTGTAATTTGTCCGTGAACGTCGCCGACGACAAATAATTTTTCTTTTTTCATTGAGAGATCTCCTCCTCTCGAATTTCTCTGAACCTATTTTATCATATTTTTTGAAAGTTTTAAGGAATGCGGACTAACAGTTTAATTTATCCTCGTAATTTTATTAAAGTATTGGAAAAAAATTTTAACAATAATTTTCTTTTTTCTCAATTGTCGGTTGAATTTTAGTCTTAAAGAGGAATGAATAGACATAAAAAGAAGTTTCTAGTTCGATCAGCTAGAAACTTCTTTTTATATAATTTTTCATTTTTTCTCTAGTACATTCAATATTGATCGGATAATTATTGAATAATAATTTAACTTAAGTCGATAATATTTTTTACATATTTCAGGTTATCAAATGAAATTCGACCTGATATAGCTAATAATGGTAAAAACAATAAAGACTCAAAGATGTTTTTAGTTATTACATAACTTATACTAATAATTATTATGGAAATGATTATTGATAAGCTAAAAATCAGCTTACTACGTTTTTTCATTTTCTCTTTTTCCGTACTATCTAATTTCAAATTATTTTCTTTATTACTGAAATCGGATAACATTTGCTGATTCTTAAATTTTTCATAATATAACGTAACCATAGCGAAATATGGTAGAACATGTAATAGTGAATAGATAAAATTGTTACCATAATAAAAAACAAAAAATACTAAAGTAAACCCAATTATTAAAAAAATTAATTGTTTTTTGTAGTAATTATTTAACTTTATTTCCTCCACAAACATCACCACCCATTAATTGTTATGTAAACCCAATCTTTTATGGACGAACTGGGTTAAACCAACTTCCATTAAATGGACTATAAAATTATAAAACGATTTATTTTTAATCTCTTCTTTCCTTATTTTTTATTTCACACTAAAAGTACATCACTTTATCTAATAAGTGACGCTTCATTTATGATACAATGTACCTAAAATAATGATACAATCGTGTTACTCTGGAGGAATGAGTATGGTTAAAGATAAAATTAAATTATTACGAAAAGAAAATGATATTACCCAAGCTGAATTAGCAGAAAAAATATATGTTTCTCGTCAAACGATCAGTCGTTGGGAAAATGGCTCTTCTATTCCTTCAACAGATAATATTGCTCAAATTGCTCAATTTTTTGAAAAAGATATGTCTTACTTTTTACCGGATTATGAGTGTGAAAAAGAAAACACAAGTATGCCTTCCTCTGATGAAACTCCGAAGATAAAAGCTTATATCACAAGATACTGGAAAGATATTTGCATCTTTGTTTTAGCTTTAAGTCCTTTGCTTTATATTTGGTTTACACCAATTTCTACCTATAGTTATATGTATGCCCGAAAGAATAAGAAGACATATCGTACAATTATTGGTTTGATCGTTTTAACCTTTTCTATATACTTTTTAATTCAATTTATACTAGATATGATTGCTTTATTTGGACTTGGAGGAACCACAATAGAAGTTATCATGGAATAGCATGAACAACAATTTTTCCGTTACTTACAGTAGCAGTGATACTATACTTTCTCGTTCCAAATAATAATTTTTGATTAAAAGTTTGTTGTGCTTTAGTTGATGAAATTCTAACTAACTTACTATCGCTCAATGTTCCTTTATACAAAGTTACACTGCTACTATGTACTCTTTGTATTTTATTAGAGAGAATATCAATTTTAAAAGAGGAACTTACACTAGCATCTTTTGTATATCTAATCGTATATGTTTTATTTGCCAAACGCATAAGACCGATGTTACTTGAAGGTATATCTGAAGTTGAACTTGCTTCTATTTGTACTGTATGTAAGATATTATCTTCATCCATATACCCTTTAGTGAGACTTCCTGCTTCGTTAATATCTTCTATCAAAAATTCTACATTTTCTGTTTGTACTTCCATATTCGCCTGTTCTATTCCAATATTTAATGTTTCTGGGTTTTCGTAAGTTTTTTCCCCTGGAAGAACAATCGATTGAAAGACTAAAAATAGATTCAGCAAGGATAAAATACTATTCATCAGATACCTCTCCTTTTTTATTTTTTGTTCCAAACTTTGTCCACATGAAAATAATTATTCTATAAATAAACAAAATCCCCAGAATCCCTATGAGTATAAGAAAATAAGACTTATCTTCTCCCAGTCTCAAGGCCAGTCCATTTTTAAAGATTAACATCATAAATATATAAATAAGTAAAATGCAGTCTCGTATCCAACTACACGACTTCTGAATGTCCTCATCAAATTTGCGCATATATAAATAATCATCCTCTCTAACCAATGTTCCTTTAAATATTAAATATACTTATAAGGTACATGATATGATGTAGAGAGTCATGTATCATAGGTGTTACATCTTAATTAAATGCAACGTAACAATCTAGTTACTCTTTGGTTTACTCGCCATAATAGTATTCATACCATTCTTTTGTGCCTATTTTTGAGATGGTAAAATCATAAATTTCATATTAAATGAGAAAACTTTACTTTTTGCTATGTACATGTGATAATAGATATAAGAAAAAGGGCTCTGCGCGAACAGAACCCTCGACAAGCCGTTCAAGACGGTGGCTTATTAGTAGTTAAAAATAACCGTTAACACGCCAAAGTTGAACGGTTATTTTTTATTGTCATTTCTAAGCACTTTGACTACCAAAGTAATCAACGCAATCGAATAACTTCCAATTGCGATAATGACTTGAATGGTTTCAAATGCTGACAAAAAGGCCTCTCCTCTCAAAGTCAGTAGAGCTTACGTATATCATAAGCACCACCTCCATCTAATTAGATTAGCCACCGTCTCAACTTCTTGCTTTACTATTATAGCATAAACTAATCATTATGAAAACGTTTGTTCGTATTTTGTGTTTTGTATTTTATTTAATCCAATCACTCAACAATTCTTTCTTAATAAAATCTCTCCAATATATAATAATATTTTTATTTTCTTGTTCGATCAAATCAATAAAAAAGACTTTTGAGAATTTCTAGTAATCTCAAAAGTCTTTTACATTTATAGTTTTTAAACGGCCTCTATCGATCTTGCCATTTGCATTTGATAGTATAGGCCTTCTTTTTCAATTAATTCATGATGGTTGCCTTGCTCAACGACTTGACCATCTTGCATGACTAAGATTAAGTCGGAATCTTGAATGGTTGATAAACGGTGCGCAATAATAAAGCTTGTGCGTCCTTCCATTAACTTCAGAAAGGCTTCTTGGATTTCCATTTCTGTACGCGTATCAATCGATGACGTTGCTTCATCTAGTATTAATACGTTTGGAACAGAAACAAAAATTCGTGCAATTGATAAGAGTTGTTGTTCTCCCTTAGATAAATTCAATCCACCATCTGTTAAAACTGTATCGTATCCATCTGGTAATGCCGTAATGAATTTATGTGCGTGTGCTGCTTTTGCAGCTTTAATCACCGTTTCTCGGTCAGCATCTGGATGACCATAAGCAATATTATCATGGACTGTCCCCGATTTTAACCACACATCTTGTAACACCATTCCTAGTTGCTTACGCAGCGAAGCTCTTGTGTAATCTGTAATGGGTTCGCCTTCCAAAGTAATTTGACCAGCATCTGTCTCATAAAAACGCATGATGAGGTTAATCATTGTTGATTTTCCAGCACCCGTAGGACCTACAATTGCTACTTTCATCCCTGGGGAAACCTCAACATTTAAATCTTGAATTAACTCAACGTCTTTAGTATAGGAGAAGTCAACATCTTCAAAACCTACTTCACCTTTAACTTGTCCAGGCTGATATTCTTTGGTTCCAGTTTCGACTTCAACAGGGCCATCTAATATTGTAAATAAGCGATTAGCCGAAGCCAGTGCACTTTGCAGCTCAGCCAATACATTTGAAATATCATTAAATGGTTTCGTATATTCTTTCGCATAATTTAGGAATACGGTTAATCCTCCAACTGTTAAGGCATTATTTAAAATTAAAATAACTCCCATAAAGGCAACTCCAGCATAAATCAAAGCATTGATAAAGCGTGTGGTTGGATTTACCGTGGATGAATAAAAAGTAGCTTTTTCAGAGTAATCACTATACAGATCGTTGATTTCGTTGAATTGTGCTTCTTTTTCATCATAAATATTGAATAGCGTTATAATCTCATTCTGAGTTAAACTTTCTTCAACAATTTCTGATAATTCTCCGCGTGATTCTACACTTTTAATAAAGTAATCGTAACTTCTTGTAGCAATAAACCGTGAAGAAAATAAAGAAATCGGTGTTAGAACGGCTACTACCGCCATCATCACTGGGTTAATTCGAAACATCATAACCAGCGTAAATAGAATCGTTAAAAGCCCTATTAGAAACTGCTCGAAGACCATTAAAAGCCCATCGTTTAATTGTTCAGTATCTGTCGTCAACCGACTGACTAAATCTCCTGTACTGCGACTATCCACAAAACTCAGCGGCATACCATGCATTTTTTCCAAAGCAGATTGTCTTAAATCACTTGTCATTTCAAAAGACACTTTTTGGTACATAATCGGTAATATCCATTGGACAAGTGTGTTAATGATAACTACAATAATCATCTGCACCAAAATCGTCTTTAGTTGATCAAAATTAACTTGCCCTTTTCCGACGATATAATCAACAGCTTCACCAATTAAGATAGGGAGATAAACGGTTAGACCCACTTGAATAATGGATAAAAATAAAATCCCAAAAAGGAAAATTTTATAATCAGCGAGCAAACGGATTAAACGTAATGTCGTCTCTTTTCTATTCGTTTTCATCTATTCTACCTCCGCAACTAATTGTGATTCATAAATTTCTCGATACAGTTGATTGGTTTCTAATAGTTTCTCATGTGTACCAAGTCCTATCTGGTTTCCAGCATCCATAACTAATATTTGATCGGCATTTTCTAAACTACGGGTTCGTTGAGAAACCATAATAAGTGTTCGCTCACGATAATTTTCGGTTAAAGTATTTAATAAATTCGCTTCTGTTAGATAATCTAGAGCAGACGTCGCATCATCAAAAATTAAAATTTGACTAGGTTTTAATAATGCTCGCGCAATGGTTAGTCGTTGTCTTTGACCACCAGAAAAGTTTCGTCCAAATGCTGAAACCGGTGCATCTAAACCTTCGCTCAAGTTTTCAACAAATGACTTCGCTTGAGCATCTTCTAAAGCTTTCCACATTTCATCTTCTGTCGCATCCGCTTTTGCCACTAATAAGTTGGAACGAATAGTCCCCTTAAATAGAGCGACTTTTCCGGAAACGACACTAATTTCATCTCTTAATCCTTTTCTAGAGGCCCCTTTATAAATTGAAGGGTGGTAGAGAATTTCTCCAGATGTTGGTAAATAAATATTAGAAATTAAATGTAAAATCGTTGATTTACCTGCTCCCGTTCCTCCAATAATTCCAAAGAAACTTCCTTTCGTTACTTCAAAATTAATATCATACAAAACATCTTTTTCTGCGGTGGGGTATTGGAAATCTACATGGTTAAAGGAAAATGCGGTATCTTTCTCCTCTTGAGTGTCTGTGCTCTTTAAGTCATTTGATGGTTGGATGTTTGCTTCTAAGCTTTTGAATTCATCGCTTTCAGAATCATAGTCCATCACTTTAGCCACACGGCGAGCACTTACCCATCCACGGTTTAATCGAACAGTTTGCATGACGATTTTGGTCAATTCGACTAAAATCGCAAGCAGATAGTTAACCAGAGCGACGATTTGTCCTTGGGTTAATGTCCCTTCATTAACAAAGCTCGCTCCATCCCAAATAAGCAAAATCAACGTCGCATTAATAGTGACAAAGGTTAGAGGATTTGTAAGGATGGAGATATAACCCGTTTGTTGTTGTTTTTTGGTTAGGTCTTTATTTAAGACTTTGAATTCTTCTTTTTCTCGGTCTTCCTGTCTAAATGCTCGAATGACTCGAAATCCCTGCATTTGTTCTCGAGTCGAAGTGACTAAGGCATCGAATTTTACACGGATTTGTTGTTGATAAGGTGTGGTTATGTAAATAATTCCTATGGATATAGCAAATAACACCACGGTCATAATGACAAAATAGCTTGTTGTTCGTAAGTCAATTTGCATGGCCATGAATAAAGAACCAAAAACAATGAACGGTGAACGTAAAAATAAACGAAAGAAAAGATTCAAGCCTGTTTGAATTTGAAAGGTATCTCCTGTAATCCTTGAAATTAAACTACTGGGAGTAAATTTATCAAATGCCGCCTGACTCAACCCGATTGTTTTTTTGTATAAATCTTCGGTTAAATTTTTCGTAAAACCTATTGCTGCTCGCGCTGAAAAGAATTGTCCAGCAATAGAGAATCCCAGACTAAGTAGCGCAACTAAAAACATCAATCCAACATAATAAAGAAGAAGGCTGCGATCATTTGCGGGGATCACATTATCCACTATTTGAACAATAATGAGAGGGACAGTCAGCTCCATTAAAGCCTCTATCAGTTTGAAGAGTGGCGCGAGTATCCCCATTAATCGATAACCTTGAAAATATTTAAGTAATTTTTTCATTTAGTTAAATCCTTTTTACTATATTATGTTCCATCTTAACATAATAGATTTTGATATGAAATAATTGTATTCAAGTATTTTACTCTTTCTTTTTTAAAATGAGCTTTTTCTATAGACAACGATTATTTTTAAAGTTAAAATTTCAAAAATCTTTTTTTAGATGAGCTTGAATGTTAGCAAAGCGAGCTTGCGTGTGACCAACTCTCTCCGCACGTGAGCTCAAACTTTTCTCCAATTACTATTTAGTCTTTAAATAAAAAAATAAAACGGAAGGTTCCTTATTAGGGGATCCTTCCGTTTTAACTCATTATTTTATTTGAATTAACGCATAGTGACAAATTCTTCGGCAGCTGTTGGGTGAATAGCGACAGTTTCATCAAAGTCAGCTTTGGTTGCGCCCATTTTAATAGCGACACCAAATCCTTGCAGCATTTCATCCATTCCTTGACCAATTCCGTGCAAACCAACAATTTTTTCGTCATTTCCAGCGCAAATTAATTTCATATACGCTTTTTGGCGGTTGTCGGTAATCGAACTATGCATGGATGTAAAGACGGATTTATAAACTTTAATATTTCCTTCTCCATATTCTGCAACGGCTTCATCCTCGGTTAAGCCTACTGCTCCAATTGGAGGTTCTGTAAAGACAACGGAAGGGACATTGGTATAGTCCACTTTTGCTTCTTTTTTGTTATTAAAGAGACGCTCTGATAATTGACGTCCAGCAGCAATCGCAACAGGAGTTAAGTTTAAGATACCTAAAACATCACCAACTGAATAAATGTTATCTATAGTCGTATTTTGATATTGATCGACTTTAATAAATCCAAGGTCATTTAACTCAACACCAACATTTTCAAGACCAATATTTTCTACATTTGGTGCACGTCCTGTTGCCCAAAGGACTAAGTCTGTTTCGTGGGTAGATCCATCTTCAAAATGCAGAATATATTTATCGCCTTTTTTCTCTACTTTTTGAACGGAAGCATCTGTATGGATAGTATCTGCAAAGCCTTCGTTTTCAGCAATTTCCATGTAACCATCTTTAACGATTGAATCAAAGGTTGCTAAAACAGAAGGTAAAAATTCAAAAACATGCGCTTCTACACCAAATGTACGAAGCAATCCGCTAATTTCAACTCCGATATAACCGCCACCGATAATCGCCACGCTTTCTGGAAGTTCTTCTAAATCAAAGAAGCCATCGGAATCAATTCCATATTCGGCTCCCGGAATGTTTAATCGTTTTGGACGTCCTCCGGTTGCAATAAGAATATGGTCTGCAGTATATTCAACACCATCCACATCGACAGTATGGTTATCCACTATTTTTCCATAACCTTTGATATGTTCAACATTATTGTTATCTAAACCTCTTTGATAGGCAGTGTGTAAAAACTCAATGTATTGATCTCGATTTTCTTTTAATTTTTTAAAATTCAATTGAGGCTCTTCTGAAAATTCAAGTCCATAGCCTTTACCATATAAATCGAAGTCTTCCATTAATTTAGCTACATACCACATAACTTTTTTGGGTACACATCCTAAATTAACGCAAGTTCCTCCTAAATTTCTGGCTTCGATCAAACCAACTTTCGCCCCATGTTCCCCTGCACGATTTGCGGAAGCTATTCCTCCACTACCTCCACCAATCACTAGATAATCAAAATGTTCTGCCATCTATTCTGTCACTCTCTCTTTCTGTATAAGTATCCATTAACATCTTTTCAAATTCAAAATAGTATTTACCTAAATCCCATTTATATTTTTCACGTTCTACCCATGGTTTGTGTTTCCCAGCAAAATGAATAAAAACAACCTCGTCTTCAACCCAACCTAAGTTATACGTTTCTGGATTAATTAATTGGAAGACTTGATATAATCTAGGATCCACATTATAAATCTCCCATGAATTTTCTTTTATTTCATCATGATATAAATAATTGAAAACATCTTGATCTGGGAGAATCAAAATGGCTTTATTATCTACCACTGCTTCAGAAATTTCTTTTGCTGTTCTTTCCTCACGTAATTTTTGAATATTCATCAAGACAATCCCGGTATTAAAATAGTTATCAGCATCCTTCGTTCCTAAACGTAAATTATTAAAGGGTTGAATCATTTTATTTTTAATCTTATAGTCCATCGCTACAAATAAATGATCTTCAAAATCTTGAGAATAAAAATCTTCTATAGCATTCATATTTACAATATCTGCATCGAGATATAATGCTCTGTCTACTTCTTTAGGTAGTAAGTACGGTGCAAACAACCATAAATACATTTCTATCGTGTAATACCGATTAATTCGAAAGTTTTCTGACTGTTCTAAATACTCTCGGCAATCAATAGGGAAAAAATTATATTTATAGTATTCTATATGTCTTTGCAAATCTTCTAATGTGTCTGTCAACATCTCATCATGCAATAAATAAATATTAAAACGAGTCTCTTTGTTATTCAAATAAATAGAATGTAAGAGAACTTTAAACACATCTGCATAGCCCTCATCAAAAGAAAATACCAAGTTCATCGCTTGTACCTCCCTGAAAATAATCATTGCTACTTTTATTATAACGATTCCTTTTTAGTAAGTACATTTTTTTCAACTATGTTCCATTTGATATTGATACCAATCCTGAACACTTTTTTGTAGACGCGAAGCTTCTAAGCCTTGCTCATGTAAAAGTTTTACGGCTTCTGTAGACATTAAACAATACGTGCCTCGACAATAAGCCACAATCTCTTTGTTTTTAGGCAAAGATGAAATATGCGCATCCAACTCATCCATCGGTACAGAAACCGCACCAGGTATATGACTACTTTCATACTCCGTTTTTGGGCGAACATCCATTAATACAATTTCGCCATTTTCCATACGTTGGTTCAGTTCCTCAAGAGAAATATCATTTAGATCCTGACTCGCATTTAAGAATTCTTGTTTGATCTGTTGAACTTCCATGTATTGTTTCTCTGATAAGGTGTGCAGGGCCTCCAAAAAATCCGCAATGGCTTCATCCATCAGTTCATAAATGACATAGTTGCCTCTTTTGTGAGAAGTCACGAGTTTTGAATTAAATAAGGTTTGTAAATGTTGGGAGACATTAGCGACTGACATAGTTGTTGCTTTTGACAACTCTTCTACTGATTTAGGACCTTGAGCCAATAAATCTAGAAGTTCTAAACGCTTAGGACTGGACAAACTTTTCCCAATCCGTGCAAATTCTTGATACAATAAATCCTTCAGTTCTCTTTCCTTTGACATTGTTTTCCCTCCATTCAAGAATGTTATTGATTACTTTAAATGTAATCCAATATTGAGAGGTTGTCAAGCTTCAAAACCAGTAAGCATCATGGTTATGTAAAGACAGACTTAAGTGAAAACCACTTAAATCTGCCTCATTTATTTATTGTTTGATTAATGAATTTGCTCTCATTGGGTCAAAACCAAGCACCCATTCGCCATTAATTTTGGTTTGTGGCACACCCATTTGTCCCGTTTCATTGACTAAGCGTTCTGCAGCGATTGGATCTTTCTGCACGTTAATTTCCTTAAAAGATAAATTATTTTCGTTTAAATAGTTTTTCATCATTTCACAGTAAGGGCAAGTACCTGTTACGTAAATTGTAATATCGTTCATTTTATTTTCTCCTATTGATTAATATTTGTGGATTTTGTTTTTTCTTTAATTTTTTCTATATAACCGGAAGCAGCTTCTGCAGCGATACTACCATCGGACGTTGCTGTAACGATTTGTCGCAAATGTTTTTCCCGGATATCTCCTGCTGCATAAATCCCAGGTATGGTGGTTTCCATTAATTCATTCGTTTGAATGTAGCCTTCTTCATTTGTGATATTTAAATGTTTAAAAGGCTCTGATTTTGGTAAATTCCCTATATAAATAAAGGCTCCATCAGTTTCAAAATCCTGTTCAGAACCATCCACAGTAGAAGTTAAGGTGACACTACTCACTTTATTATCTTGTCCATTTATTTTAGAAACCACTTGATTCCACTCAAAGTTCATTTTTTCATTCGCAAAAGCTCGCTCTTGTAGAATCTTTTGAGCTCTTAATTTCTCTCGACGGTGAATAACGGTCACTTTTGAAGCAAATTTAGTTAAATACATGCCTTCTTCTACCGCTGAGTCTCCTCCACCGACCACGACGAGCTCTTTATCCTTAAAGAAGGCTCCATCACATACTGCACAATAAGAGACGCCACGACCAGCCAGCTCTTCTTCACCGGAACTGTCTAATTTTCTAGGTTCTGAACCGGTGGCAATAATTACTGAATAAGCTTCAAAATTTTTCAAGCTTGTAATGACTGTTTTGGTTTCTCCATGATCAATGACTTCTTTAATGTCACCATAGGTATATTCTGCACCAAATTTTTTCGCATGTTCAAACATCTTAGAAGATAAGTCTGGACCTAAAATGTAATCATAGCTTGGATAATTTTCAATATCTTCTGTGTTTGCCATTTGACCACCTGGCATTCCTCTTTCAATCATTAAAGTTGAAAGATTCGCGCGTGAGGCATAAAGAGCAGCCGTCATTCCAGCAGGACCCGCTCCGATAATAATGACATCATAGATTTGTTTTATAGACTCTTTTGTCAAAAAATAATCTCCTCTCACTTTTAAATTATTAAGTTTAATTGTTAGAATCTATTCAATTGATTTATTGAATAGATAAATTATATTAGATAATCTACTCATTGTCAACGGTTTGAAGCTAAGCAAAAAACCACCCTTTTATTCCAAAAGAGTGGTCGTACATGAATGTATTTATTGATTGATGTATTCGAGCACTTGCACGGCCTGCTCAACGGTTTCTACGGTCACATTGGCTTTATTTGATAATTCCTTTAGTGCATGAATAAGATTTTTAGGACGAATTATGATGAGTGGTTTCCCTTTATTAATCGCTGTGGTTGCATCCATCGCTGTATTCCATTGGCGATATTGATCTCCAAATAAAGCAATCACCATATCTGCTTTTTCCATCAAAACTGTTGTCCTAAAGTTGTTAATAGCCGAAGCTGCTTCATCTCGATAATAATCTCCAGGTTGCTCACCTAAAATCTGCTCACCTATAGCATCCGATAAATCATGTTCAGTTTGTGGATAAACAAAATCGAGGCTCAATCCTTTATCTTTTGCTTGCTTCATTAATTCCTCTCGCCAATTATCATGAATTTGTCCCGCTAAATAAACTGTAAACTTCGCTTCTTCAGCTCCTTTAAAATTTCGTTTGTTTACTTATGTTTATTGTAATACACCTTGTAGACATTTCAACCTTTACCCCTTTAACTAATTAAAGGTATTCTTTGCCAAATATGCTTACACTATCTTATTCGATCTTATTTTTCATAAAATTAAACATCCTCATTTTAGATTATACATTCCATTAAAAAAAATGAAGTAGATGAATCAAATTTTTTTGAAACGTCCCATTTTGTTAAAAATAATGATATGATATAGGTTGACTTACGATGTGAAAACACACCTAAGAATTACAAGCAAGGGGGCTTTACAATGAAAATTGCCATTGTTGGTGCTGGAATATCCGGTGCGACTATTGTCAAAACATGTATAAACCATAAAAATTTTAAAAAAGAAGATCGTATTGATGTCTTTGAGCCTAGAGAAGTCCTAGGGGTTGGACTCCCCTATGGCCACGACGATGAATCGATTATGTTAAATGTGGACCCAGAAGTTCTTAGCTATGACTCCTCCGTCCCCAATGATTTTGTAGAGTGGTTACACGAAAATTATGACGAACCTTATAACTTTGAAGGTTTAGTTTCGAGACCAAAATATGGCCGCTATTTAGCAGAAAGGTTTGCTCCATATTTTAACCATAAACAAGTGGCTCATCATCCTTATAAAGTGGTTGATTTGAATGTTTTAGATGCAGAAACAAAAGAGCCCATAACCGATACAAAATCAGGAAATTATATTTATCAATTAAAAACAACAAAGGGTTGGCTGGATACTTTTTATGATGCAGTCTTCCTTGCGATTGGTCATCCGCCCTATGCCGATTATTACCAACTTGTAGGAAAAGAAAATTATATACATAATCCTTATCCGATGCATGAAGTTCTTGGTCATTTGACAGGGGATGAAAAAATTGGGGTGATTGGTAGTGGTGCAACGGGTATTGATTTGATGCGTTTTTTAATGACCAACTATGAACTCAAAGAACCATTGACGTATTACGTGCCTTCCGGTGAAATTTTTAATTTCCCTACTATTCCTTTGGAGAAAGAAGAATTTCAATTTACATTTTCAAGAGATTGGATAAAAGCTCAAATGGATTCTCACAAGGGAATGATTCCTTTAGATGAAATGATTAAAATCTTTATAGAAGATATCAAACAAGAAGGGGTAGATGTCAAAACTGTTTATAATCGCTATAAAGCAGATGATTTAAAGGCTATGCGTTTAGCTTTAGAATCTAATGATCAGGAACTAGCACTCATTCACTCTTATGCAGCGAAACTTATTGCTTATCTACCTGATTTATTTAATACGCTAAGTGGTGAAGATCAAGAGCGCTACCTAAATCAATACCACAAGAAATTACTCTTCTTTAAAGCTCGTGTACCAAATAAAACATTTAAATGGTTATTTGAGTTACTGGATGCTGGTAAAGTAAGATTAGTAGAGGGTATTTCTGACGTACAACTAGAAGAGAATGGAACATTTACTATCAGAGCTGATCAAACCAAAACTGCTGATCTTTTAATTAATGCAACAGGCTTTGATACAACAATTGAACATATTGCTAAAGATAGACCATTGATTGAACGTCTATATCACCAGAAATTAATTCTTCCTCATAAGCAAGGTCGTTTTGTGTTCGTCGATTGGCCACAAGCTCAAGTGATTAACCAACGATTTGGTTTAATGGACAACTTCTTTTTCACTGGTATTTTAATTGGGAGTACTCAACATGAAAATAATGACGCTCATTTGACGATGCGACAAGCCTCCTATTCAGCGAATTGGTTTATGGACAACCAATCTGTCTAAGTTAAAAGAAGATAAAAATAGTTGTTCTCCAGCTAAAAAGCAGAGAACAACTATTTTTTATCCTTTTAATTAGTGATTGCTTAAATCCTCACCGTTTGTTTCAATCACTTTTTTATACCAGTTGAATGATTTTTTTTGAGCGATTTAGGGTTCCGTTCCCTTCATTATAGGCCCCTTCTAATTGGTTTACCGCTGTTGCGCTACCCCATAAAAATTCTTCTGGAAATCCCTATAATTTTTCTTCCTACTTAAAATGATATTTCTGCCCTAGGTGTTATAAGAGGTATCGAAGCCTCTCGTAAAAAAATCTTTCAGATAAAAATAGGCACCCATTTAGAAAAAACATTTATTGCATAAGCAAATTAATGTAGAGTTTTTCAAATTATTGGTATATTTGCATTAAGACAATTGTAATCATTTGGAACACTAGCAATCCAAGAGATATTAAAACAAAGAGGAAATTTCTTATGGTAGAACCTATTTATCTTAACGAAGAAAAGCCTTATCCAAATAATACATTACCTGTTTTATATTTTGAAAATGTATTAGCGGGTACATTAGATGATGATTATACAGGGGATGATGTTCTTCAATTGTTTACAAATAACGGCTATACGAATGGGTGGAAAGACGGAATCATGGATCAACATCATTTTCATTCAACAGCTCATGAAGCTCTTGCCTGTACGGCTGGAGAAGTTCGTGTCCAACTCGGCGGAGAAAATGGTCAATTGCTTACAATTCGCAAAGGCGATGTCGTGCTTTTACCTGCGGGAACGGCCCATAAAAAATTAGAGGCTACGGCTAATCATGAAATTATCGGTGCTTATCCATTAAACGACTCTGATTATGACTTTCAATATGGCGATGCAAGTGATTATGAAGCCATTATAGAAAGTATTCAAAACGTAAATATTCCAGACACAGACCCCGTGACTGGAGCTCCTGGAAATATTCAACAATATTGGGAAAACTAATTCAAATAGGAGCAATAAAAAACTCACCAGCTAATTCTCTTAAAAGGAGAAGAAGCTAGTGAGTTTTCTTTTAGTCTTCTAAATTCGCCAAACGATATAAAGCCAATGTATAAATCTTTGCATTGGTTATGAGATCTTCAATATGCATCCACTCATTTGGTTGATGTCCGATCCCCTTCTGACCAGGAAAACTTGGCCCGAACGGAACAATATTTGGCATCATTTTTGCATAGGTCCCACCTGTCGTCGTCACAGGTGTCCCATTTAAACCAGTGATTTCTTCGTACGTATCACCAAGTAGTCTTACCATTTTTGAATTTTTATCAAATAAAACGGGATCCTTATTTGTTAATAATTTTGTATCTATTTTAGCAGCTTCAGCTTGTTTATTTACCGTTTCATAAATCTCATCAATCGTAATACCAGCCGGATAGCTCAAAACAAATTTGAAAGTATAAGTTTCTTCAGTTTCTTGAAGTTCATAACCACGCATTTCCATCGTTCCATATTCTTCATTATAGTAATCGATGCCTAGTCGGTCTCCTGTGTTATTAGCCCCAATAAAGTAATGGTTTACAAAATGAAATAAATCTTGTACATTTTCTTTTGCAACACTTAACAAGATAGAAGCACGCCCACGCTCGCTATAAACAACGGAATATTTACAGTCTGGCGTAAACCCATATTTCGGTGGTTTTTGTTGCTTTAGGTAATGTTGGATATCTCTAAACTTTCCGGTCTCTTCATCTGTTCCAAACACGATGCGAATAGGGCGTTTTATTTCTGCTCCAGCATTTTTAATCGCTGCGAGTGCAAATAATGTTGTCATTATTGGACCTTTGTTATCTAAAACTCCACGCCCATACATTGTGTCATCCTCAATTTGAGCAGAATATGGTGGAAAGTTCCAGCCATCCCCTTCCGGTACTACATCCATATGTCCCACTGAAGCAATATAATCCTCGTCAGCTGGATCGCCATAAACAGCGTAACCAATTTGGTTATCTAAATTAACCGTTTTGAAACCTAAATTTTCAGCAATATCTAATGCGCGCATAAGTGCGGATTTTGGTCCTTCGCCATAAGGTGCATCTTCTTTTGGTTGTCCTGCTACACTTTTAACTTTCACTACTTCTTGGATACTATGGATCATTTGATCTTTTAACTGATTTATTTCTTTCAGTAATTGTTCTTCGATTAATGTCATTTTTTCCATTCTTCCTTTAATGGTGCTGTCCGAGTTTTCATATAGTCATCTAACCATTCTTGAGTTGCTTTTTCGTAGTGACATTTACCGTTTTTTATTTTATCTACGATAAACACTTCTGATTCCTCATTTTCAGTGACTACCGCAAATGAAAAGCCTTCAATGTTCGATGCGACTCCATAATTCCCGTCTTTATCCATGGCAACAACGGATAAATCGCCTGCTTCTTCTCGTCGTTCTTTTAACTTTTTATCTAACTTGTCTACTGCTTTTTCACAAGCTTCTTGTGGAGAAAATCCTGCACCCATAAAAGAAACAATCTCATAAGAGATCATCCCTTTCATTAAGTCTTCTCCTAAACCTGTCGCAGTGGCACCACCGATTTCACTATCTACGTAAAAACCACTTCCAATGACTGGTGAATCACCAACACGCCCTGGTTTTTTCATGAATAAGCCACTTGTTGAAGTACCGGCTGTCATTAAACCTTCTTGATCTAATGCAACCATTCCAACAGTGTCATGGCCTGTATAAGGGGTTAATTCATTTTCTTGTTGACTTAGTTTATATGTTCGGTTTTTATAATGGGTTTTAGCCCGTTCTGTTAACATTGTCTTTCGTTCAAAACCTTCTTTGTGTGCGAATTTTTCAGCACCTATTCCAACTAAGAAATTATTGGCTTTTTCAATGCTCAATCTTCGTGCAATCGCAATAGGATTTGCAAAATCTTTTACAGCCCCTACTGCGCCAAAGTCAAGAGTTGTTCCATTCATGTAAGCCGCATCTAATTCAACTTCCATCTCTTCATTCGGTAAACCACCATAACCAACTGATTTATAATAAGGAAAATCTTCAACTTCACTAATAGCTTCCACTATCGCATCTGCAGCATTGCCACCTTTTTTTAAAGTTCCGGCACCTTCTGTAATTCCTTCTACAGCCATACGCCAAGTTGCAATCATGCCCCACATAATAAATCCTCCTCACAAATTTTGTCCGTTTCTATTCATTTGTGCTTTCTAATTCTTCTTTTAAATATTGACGATCCAAAATTCGAATAAACGGATAATACAAAATGACACCTAAAATTAACAACAATCCTTGAAGCAATGCTCCACGCCAGCCGGTAGATAAAAAGCCCGAAACAATGACTGGCATTGTCCATGGAACAGCCACTCCACTAGTGTAAGGAACTAAACCAGCTGCCATACTTGCATAGGAAATAATAATATTTATAGTAGGTACCAATACAAATGGAATTAACATCATTGGATTTAAAACAATTGGCAAACCGAATACGACCGGTTCATTAATTCCAAAAAATCCTGGTAAAATAGATAATTTTCCTAATTCCGTAATTCGTTTTGATTTACAAAAGAAAAACATTGCAATCAACAATGATAGTGTAGAACCTGCACCTCCAAAAGTAGCAAACAAATCTTGAAATTGTTGGTTAATGATATTAGGTAATTCTTCACCTGCACGATAAGCCGTTAAGTTTTCAGCAGATAACGTTTGTAAAATAGGATTAAATACAGCTCCTACTACCGAACCACCATTAATACCAATAAACCAGAAAAAGTGTAAGAATAAATAAGCGATAACCATGGCTGTCATTGTATTTCCTAATGCTAATAATGGAATTTGTAAAATTTCATATACAAAAACAAACGCATTTCCATAAGAAGTAATGCCAAATAAAATATTGATAATAAAGAAAACAAACAAAGCAACACCTGAAGGGATTAAAGCAGAGAAAGAACGCTCTACTTGAGGTGGAACCCCTTCTGGCATTCTAATCACCCAGCCTTTGTCTTCAGCCCATTTATAAATATGTACAGATAAAATAGCAACAATAATCGAAAGAAAGACACCCTGAGAACCTACCCATGGTAATGGGATACCAGAAATACTTTCTCCGTCGCTAACGATTTCATAAGGCATCAATAAAAACCAATTCACTAAGGAAATAGCTGCCCCGAAAATTGGATTGACTTCCATTTGCTTCGCAAAAGAATAACCAATCCCCATAACCGTTAAAATACCTAAAAGTGAAAAGGTAGCATCTGTTGGTTTAGAGAAGAATTGAATCCAATTGTCTCCAAATATTTTTGCCCAAAACTCTGTCCAACCAGGAATAGGAAAATTGGCAAATAAAAGAAAAAAGGAACCCACAATCAATAAAGGCATGGTAATTAAAAAACCATCACGAATAGCCAGAAGGTATTTATTATTCCCAATTTTTTGAGCCAAAGGCATCAATATTCGTTCTAAAAAATCTAACATGTATATCACTCCAATTCTAAATTTTGATTTAACCTATTTTTGTTAAATCTTATAATAGCTTTTTATATTTTAGGCGTTATTTACATTTTTAGCAACCATTCAAACGTAAGTATTCAACAAAAAATCTCGGATCCCCATTTAATGAGAATCCGAGACGAAGTGTTTAAAGAATTCTTTTATTCTTCTTTAAAATTAAACTTGTTCATATTCTTTTAGTGCATCCACCAAACGTTCAAGTGATTCACGTAGAATTTCAGTTGGTAATGCTAAATTAATTCTTTCATAACCACAACCTTCTTCTCCAAATTTAATTCCGTGATCCGTAAAGAATTCAGCTTCTTGTTCTAAAAAGTTTATTCTTTCTTCATCTGACATGCCTATACCATTGAAATCAACCCATTGAACATATGTCCCTTCAATTTTAGGTGCTTTAATTTTTGGATATTTTTCTTTAAAGAAATCATGTACAAGATTTTGATTTGTATCTATAACTTTTACTACTTCATCTAACCAAGGTTCAGCTTTTGTATAGGCTAACTCTACACCTTTATAGGCAAGTGGTCCTACAACTCCACCACGCATTAATTCAAGTTCTGCTTGAAACTTTTCGCGTAATTTTTCATCTTTAATGATGATAGAAGCTAATTTTAAACCCGCTAAGTTAAATGATTTCGATGTAGAAGTACAAGTCATCAATGATGAAGCTAACTCATCATTCACTGTAGCTAATGGTGTATATTCATAACCTGGCATTGTAAAATCTCGCCAAATTTCATCGGATACAACCAATAGATTATGTTTAACAGAAATTTCTGCAATTTTTTTCAGTTCTTCTTTTGTCCAAACACGACCGACTGGATTATGAGGATTACACAAAATCAGCATCTTATTATTAGGTTCTGCAGCAGCTTTTTCAAATTTATCAAAATCAATCGTGTAATAACCTTCGTCATTTAATAATGGGATGCCTACTTCGATTCGATTATTTACATCAATCGCATTACCAAAGGGCGGATAAGAAGGTCTAAAAATAATTACGCCATCGTCTTCTTCAGTAAAGGCTTGAACTGCGGCATATATAGCCGACACTACATTATTAGCATCCACAAGCCAATCGCTTTGAATAGACCAGCCATATCGTTTTTCTTGCCAATCGACAACTGCCTCTATAAATGATGGATAAGCGGCTTGATAACCTAATACAGCAGTTTCTAAATATTTTTGTAGACCTTTCTTAATTTCTGGCGCATTAACAAATTCCATATCTGCAATAGATAAAGGTACTACATTTGATGAAACTTCAGGATTGGCCGCCTGCATAGAATCCCATTTAAATGAACCAGCTCCTTCACGATTTATCCTTGTTTGAAAATCATACATCACTTTAGTCATGCCCTTCTTTAATTTAATTAATACTAACTTAACATAATTTATATAAATCTCCTATATCTAAATCTGTATTTCAAACAATATAAACTTAGATCGTATACAAATTAAAAAAACGCAAGGAAAGCCCTCTAAAATTAGAGGACTTCCATTGCGGTTTTATTTAGAGTAATTTATTTCTTAGTTAATTTGTTTTATTTTAATGTATTAACCTTCTAATTGGCCGCTTAATTCAATAATACGATCGACCGATTCATCTAAATACTCAATCGTATCAAGTAAAGCTTGGTCCGTGTCCACATCGACATTCGCTACTTTCGTGGCTTCGAGTGGAGCTTCTTGACCACCTAAGCGTAAGAAATCTAACCAATTTTCCATATCTGATTCGCCACTTTTAATTTTCAAGAAAGCTTGCGTCGCGATCGTTAGTCCAGCTGAATACGTATATGGATATAGTCCCATATAGTAATGAGCTTGACGCATCCAAGTTAATTCTGCACCGGGCTCAATTTCTACAGCGTCGCCCCAGAATTGTTCTAACACTTTTCGCTTAATTTCTGATAATTTATTGGCATCGAAACTTTCCCCGTCATCAATTAAACGATAAACTTCACGTTGATATGCGGCTTCTAATAAATGAGTCACAAAATTATGAAAGTAAGTTTTAGAAATCATCATAGATAAAGCTGAGCGTTCTTCTCTTGGATCATCTGTACGTTCTTTTAAATAATCCGTCAAAAGCAATTCATGAAAGGTTGAAGGAGCTTCTATTAAGTATAATGAAGGTCTTGCTCCCGTATTTGAATTGTTTTGATGAGATAATACACCTTGACCGGCATGGCCTAATTCATGGAATAATGTGTAGGCATCACTTAATAAACCAGAGAAGGACATCATGATATAAGGGTGTTTTTGATAGGTCGTAGAGCAGAAAGCCCCTGATCGTTTCCCAATATTTCGGGCAAAGTCTACCCATCTTTCATCATATGAACTTAAAATTAAGTCAACATATTCTTGTCCAAAAGGCGCTAAGGCTTCTTTAACTAAATCTTTTGTTTCTTCAATGGTAATATCTTGCTTGAATTCTGGATCCACATCAATTTTTAAATCTGCATAAGTCACTTTGTCTAAACCATTTTTCTCTTTTAAATGAGTAATATATTTTTGCATGACAGGTGCAAATTTTTCCATAATGACATCAATTTGGCGATTATACATTTCTCGTGTCACTTCTTGTGGTTCAAGTAAATAATCAATCACGGAGTCGTAACCACGCATGGTTGCAATCGTTTTTTCTTTAACGACTTGGTTATAGTAAGCAGTCGCTACTGTATTTTTATATTGACCCAATACTTTATTAAACTGATCATAAGAAGCACGTCGAACCTTAGGATCTGTGTGGTACATATAGTAATCTTCATATAAAACAAAGCTCAGTGGATATTCTTTTCCATCCACTTCAAACGTTCCAAAATCAGGATCATTGGAGCGAGCTTGTTCAAATATTTCTTGGTATGAGCCCAAAACTGGATCTAATAATTCTAATGCTTCTTCCACTTCAGGAGCCAAAGCTGCTTTTTTGTTTTTATTTGTTTTTCTTACCCATGCTTTAAATGCAGGTTCTATTTTTGCTACTTGGGCAATCTCAGATTCAGATAGCGTAAGAACTTCTGAATCAAAAAAGCTTAGTTTAGCACTTTCTTTAGAAATGATTGTAGCTACTGAACGCATTTTAGAAGCAGCTTGTCCATCTGTAATATCTGCATTAACGGGCAACATAGCATATTGTTGTAAATAGCCTGCTTCTGCAATAATTTTTTCATATGTATGTAAAGCTTCAACAACTATTTCTGCATCTTTTAGTTTACCTTTATATTGCTCAACAAAGGCATCGACTTCGTGTGGAAATATTTCTAATGCTGCTTTGAAGTCTTCTTCCGTAGCGAATATGCCGGTTAGATCCCATTTTAAATCTTCACTAACTTCGGAACGTGGTTTTAATTGTTCTGCCATTTTAATAATCTCCTTCATTTACTCATTATATTTTAATAATACATCTTTTATGATAACACATTCTTTTTAGTAGATAAAGAAAAAACTGCCAACAGACTGTGTGAATACATAGTCTAGGCAGTTAATAATTATTATTCAGCTTCTTCGTAGGGAATAAACGCACCTGTTAAATAATCTTGAACTAAAATTTCTTCAGAATCTAGCATGTAACGGTAAATTCCTGATAAAGGCATATGTGCTTGTTCATCTTCTTGTTTTTCATAAACAGTTATTTCAACATACTGATCCGTTGCTTCAAAAGAAAAAGTATAGTCTTCGATATTTAAACCCGTTGTAGCTACAAATTGATCAATAGCTGCTTGATCGATAGATTCAAGCACTGCGTCTTCTGACTCATTTTCTACAGCTGAAGAATTTGCTTCTACAGATGGATTACTTTCAGCTTCTGCAGTATCTTCAGTTGTTTCGTTCTCAGCTTCTTCATTCGTTGAGCTTTCCTCTGACGTTTCTGTTTCTTTTTCTGTTTCAGCTTCTGGTGCTTCAGATTCTTGATTTGTCTGAGTTTCTGTTGTTTCTTCTAATACATCCACATCCGTCGTCTCTTCAGCTGGTACGTCCGTACAGGCTACTAAAAAAAGTGATATCGCCACAGTACTAAAGAATAAGCGAGCTTTATGTAACATCAAGTTACCTACTTTCTTTTATTAAGTTTTAAATTCCAATCTATTTTAACATTTTTTTATAATGATAGAAAGGTTTCTTCAATATTTTACACTTAATCTAATAAAACATGTGATAAAAACTGCCTTTTACATAAAATATTTGCTTTATCCTTTCTCTAAAAGTAGAATAAAGATATTCTATCTTTCAGGAGGATTACCGTGATTTTTCAATTTAAAATTATTTTAAAAGATGTAGGTGTACCCGTTTGGAGACGTTTATTAATTGAAAGTGATACGACTTTTGAAGAGTTTCATTACATCCTATTGGCAGCTTTTGACTGGATGGGCAGTCATCTTCATGAATTTGAAGTACGAAAAACAGACGGAACAAATTTACCTTTTGGAGAAGTCCGTATTGGAGTAAATAATACGGAAGAAGATGTGGATGATGGAAAGATTCTAGACTTATTTATGCCCTTTTCTTTTGATGATGAACCTATTTTTGACCAAAAAGAAGAAGTATTAAGCAATTGGTTCCTCAAAGAAAAAGATCGTGTCATTTATACGTATGATTTTGGTGATGATTGGGAACATGAGATTGTTTTAGAAAAAATATTAAACAAAGACCCTAACACCAGTTATCCAGTTTGTATTAAGGCTAAAAATGATACACCGCCAGAAGACTCTCGTTATGAAATAATGACGGGTGAAATTGATTTAGTTGAGCCGAACTGGAAAGAAATTGTAGAAGACGTGAATGATCTTTTAGTCATGGAGGATTTAAAAACTTACTTCACTGATTTCTTTGATCTCTAAGACGTGTCATTTAAATACTCCAGTAAACAAAACAATCTCCCTCTATTCCTAATAACCCCCTAAAGTAGGTTTATTTAAAACTATTACTTTAGGGGGAATTTATTATTTTATTCAAAGAAATTTTAAATAACCTCAAATGTACCCAATAGTTTCGCATGGTAAACTTCATTTTCTTTTAAATAATTTCGTAGGGCTTCAATCGCATGGACTTCTAAATTTTGGTGATTTTTACCATATTTTGAAGGGACGCCTTGGTTTGTGACGTAACTTACCGAATAGGTTTTATCTAAATCTACCGGTTTTCCGGCAACTAATAAGGTTTGAATGCGATGGCCTTTAGGACTTTCTACTTTGAAGAAAGCTTTTAGTCCAATCGCTCGTTTCAAGTATCCGCCCATTTGATTATAGGGATTTGCGGCATAAGTATTTTCTATATTTTCTTCCAGCATTTCAATAATTTCTCTTCCCGTTAGCTCTGTTGTTGAAATCGGAGGATCCATGGGAATCATTTGGTAGAGTTCCTTCAGTGTAATAGGTCCTTTGACCATCGGTGCGCCATAACGCCAGCCATTTGAAAACACCAGGTCAGAATTTGTCTGATGTTGAATGGCTTCTAAAAGTAAATTATCCATCGTACTTTCTACATTCCATCCGCGATGTAAAATACCATCCGTATGTCCTACAATTTCTGTTAATTGTTCTTTGTATGGTTCTACTGCCTCATTCACTAACTCTTTCATTGTCGGATTTTCAGGAATATCTTCCGTAATGGTGATTAATGAGTGTTCTAGTTCTGTTATTTGTTGGTCATCGACGGTTAGATCAATTTTTCCAATAAATGAACTTTGCGAACCGGATTGTATGATGGTCGTGTTGTTTATTTGGACGGGTTCAGACAGACGATTATGTGTATGGCCACTTAAACAAATATCTACGCCCTCAATTTCTTGCATCATTTTAACATCTTGGGGGAAACCGAGATGAGAAAGAACTACAATTAAGTCTACCTCTTTCTTTTGAAGTTCTTCTACATATTTTGGCAGTTCTTTATCTCCTAAGGTAAAATATAAGCCCTTACTGAAATACGCCGGCATGGTTTTATCGATAATGGTTGCCGCTATTCCTATAATACCGATGGAAATGTCGTCTTGTTTCACAATGGTGTACGGTTCAAAATACAATTCATCGTTTTCTTCTCTGTATGCATTTATCGCTAAAATAGGATAATTTAATTTTTCTCCTATCGTTTTTAATCGTTCTGGACCGTAACCCATGTCCCAATGGAAAGTCATCGCTTGAATGCCCAACTCATTGACTAAGGGAATCAGTTGCTCCCCTTTTGAATCCACTGCTTCGTACGTTCCATGAAAGGTATCGCCATTGTCAAAAATAAAAGTTGGTTGTTCTTTTTGGCTATTCTCAATGACTGTTTTTATGCGAGAAAAACCGCCAGCTTCTTTCACTGTTATTCCTTCCTTATCATAAAAATGTTCTAAATGTGGTTCAATATAACCGTGCATATCGTTAATTTGTATAATTGAAAAATTTTTAACCATAAATCCCACTCCTCATCAATATAGATAGGTGGTCGTAAACAAATGCGTTAGTCATTGAGTCATTATTATAGTCATTTTACTAGTAATCAGTGATCTAACAAAATTATCCGTATGGAATGAGGAATTTAGTTCTATAATAGCTTTTTTTCTGATTTACTGGACATTATTTGAGAAAATGTCTCGTATTTCTGCTTTACTGGACATTATCTGAGAAATTGTCTCGTATTTCTGCTTTACTGGACATTATCTGAGAAAATGTCTCGTATTTCTAGTTTATTGGACATTATCTGAGAAAATGTCTCGTATTTAAGTGATCTATTTTAAATAGTGAGCTTTTATTGGGTATTTTTCTGAAGACTTCTGCTTTACCCTAGGGAGTAGGTGCTTTTTTTCACGCTCACTCCTGAGGATAGACGCTTTACCCTAAGGAGTTGATGCGTTTTTCACACTCATTCCTGAGGATAGACGCTTTACCCTAAGGAGTCGATAATTTTTTCACGCTCACTCCTTAGGGTAGTACGTTTCTCTAGTATAATGACTTCAGTTTCTTTCTCGATTTCGATAAAAACGGTATGAAGGAATCAGAGTCGATTCCTTCATACCGTTTTTCTAAAGCCATTTAAGACTATATTATTTATTATTGGTGATATTCTGCATAAACTTCTCTTTTGGGAAGTCCACGTTCTTTTGCGACGGCTTTGATTGCATCTTTACTCGACATTTTTTCATAGGTCATTTTATAGTCGATGTGTTCGAGTACGGTCCAATCTTCCCAATAATTTTCTTCTTCCACTTCGTCATTTCCAGCAACCAAGACGACAAATTCACCACGAAGTTGCGTTTCATTGGCCCACTCGTAAACTTCATTGGCAGTCCCACGAATAAATTCTTCATACCGTTTGGTTAGTTCTCGTGCCAATACGACTTGACGTTCTTCCCCAAATACAGCTACTAATTCTTTTAAGAATGAAGTCAAACGATGCGGGGATTCATAAAACATCAAAGTTTCAGGTTTGTCTTTTAAATGTTCTAATTCTTCATTTAATTCTGATTTTTTTCGGCTTAAAAAACCGTAAAATGTAAAGGGCTGCGGTGCGAGTCCAGAAGCAATTAGAGCAGTTAAAGCTGCGTTCGCTCCCGGTAATGGAACAACTGAGATATTTTGGGCAACTGCTGCCGCTACGAGTTCAACTCCAGGATCACTAATTGAAGGCATTCCTGCATCACTAACTTGTGCAATATTTTTTCCATCCAGCAAATCTTGAATGAGCGCATTTGTCTGCGCGTGCACATTATGTTCGTGGTAGCTGATTTTAGTCGTTTCAATTTCAAAATGATTGAGTAGTTTTTGGGTTACACGAGTGTCTTCACAAGCAATCAAATCCACTTCTTTTAAGGTTTGTACCGCTCGAAAGGTCATATCGTCAAGATTGCCTATAGGGGTGGGAACTAAATACAATGTTCCAAACTGATTTTCTGCATAACTTTGTTGGGTTTTCATCTTTTTATCCCTCGCTTTTTAATGATACAGTCTCTCTTTTTAGACAAAGGAAAAATCACGTCATTTTCCCGAAGGTAGGTTTCTTTTTGGGGACGAGTTAATTTTTTGAAGGCTGCTTCAGCTTTCATCGCTTCGCTTCTTGTCTCAAAGGTCTCGGCATAAATCATCTTTAGCGGTCGACGATAAGCGGGACGTGTATATTTTGCACCGATTCCTTCATTATGTTCATGCTCTCGACGCTTTAAATCTGTCGTATAGCCCGCATAAAAAGAATGGTCGCGACACCATAAAACATAAAAATAACTATTCTTCTCCATAAAGAATCTTCCTAACTTCTGGGCGATAATTTCCTGATTCATCATGTACGTATAAAGGAGGCAGCATTTTAAACCCTGCTTCTTTCCCATATTTAATGCCTTCGACAAGTACCATGTTCGCACTGGATTGCTCATTTGGATGCACAAATTGAACACTTTTTGGCGTGATATGGTATTTACGCATCCCATCCATTAACTCTAAAAAACGACTGGGGCGATACACAATATAAGCTTTACCATTCATTTTCAACAACTTAGAAATGGTATGAAGCAGTTCATCTAAAGACAAATACAATTCATGGCGGGCAATCGCAAGGTGTTCATTCGGATTCACCTGACCATTTTCTTCAAGTGGAAAATATGGTGGGTTACAAGTAATGACATCAACCGTATCATAATGCACCGTACTGAGGTTTTTTAAATCTTTATGAATCATGGAAATCCGATCTTCTAGCCCATTTAATTGGATACTCCGTCGGGCCATATCAACCAGTTCTTCTTGGATTTCAATCCCATAGACAGGACTTTTTGTTTTTTGGGAAATCATCAAAGCAACTGCACCATTTCCAGAACACAGATCTATCACTTTTTGATCATCTCGATTCCTTAGCTTCGCAAAATGACCGAGTAAAACAGCATCTAATGAAAAAGAAAAGACTTTAGGACTTTGAATAATTTTTAAATCATATTGCATCAACTGATCTATTCTTTCATTTTCTTTTAACACATTTTCCACCTTCTCCATCTGACGATCCCACAAAAAAAGTAATAGAACCCACGAAGAAATGGGGTCTATTACTATCTTTCGCCGTAAATTACTTCTAAACAAAAAGCACATGGTTCATCTTCAACACGACGTTGCCCATAAAACATATTACATACGTGAAAGCCCTCTTCATAAATATTTTCTAAATTTAATCGAGATTTCGTCAAGCCAGCATTTTCTTGATTCTCTTGTACTTGAACGGCTTGATCTTCTAGTCTTTCACGTAAGTGCTTATTTTCCATACGCAAAGTTTGATTTTCTTCTAAAAGGTTTGCGATCTCATCCTTTAATGTACTTAGTGTCTGAAGAGTGGCGTCCGTTTTTGATTCTATCTCGACAATTGTGTCGATGATTTCTTTTTTTTCCAAAAATTCCACTCCTGTTATACTACATATTCTTCACTTTTTGCTTTTAACTACTCTTATAGATCTATTATTCGTAAAGCAATTTGCTCAAAAACGCCTTGAGCAGCAACATAACGATTTAATTTCTTCTTTCCCTCTAGAACAATCGATAAAAATTGTGGCAATTTATAACCGATTGTGGGAGTTATCATTTGGTCTAGTTCTTTTTCGTATTTAGAAAAAGCTAAAACTCGATCTTGTTCAAAATAAATCGTAATTAAATCTTGATACAATAAAATAAGTAAATCTAACAAACGGGCAGAAGCTTCCCGATTGTCTACCTGTTCCATTAAGTTCGTTTGGATATAAATTAAGGCTTGGTCATCTCTTTTGTTTAATAATTTAAACCATTCCCATATCGTCTTAACTAGCGCTCCAAAATTTTCTTTCTCATAAATCTCTTGCGCTTCCGCTGCATCTTGTGTGAGATTCGCAAGTAAAGTTGCTGTTTGACGTGGAATATCTTTTGCTGTAATTTCTTCCACTCGTTCATGGATATTGCGAACAGGGAAATGGATCAATTGGCATCTTGAGACGATGGTCGGTAATAATTGTTGAACCTCCGTCGTTAGAAGCAAAATTGTAATTTCTCCTTCGGGTTCTTCGATAAACTTTAACAAACTATTGGCAGCACTTGTGGTTATTTTATCCATGTCTTCAATGATTAAAATTTTTCGACGACTTTCCATCCCACTCTTTGAAAATTCATCCTTAATTGCACGAACTTGGTTCACTTTTATGGAAAGCCCTTCAGGTTCGATAATCGTTACATCTGGATGCTCTTCATGCTCAATTCTCACACATTGATTACAAGAAAGACATGGGGAACCATCCGGCAGTCGATGCTGACAATGAATA
Source organism: Atopostipes suicloacalis DSM 15692 (assembly GCF_900129085.1). Classification (GTDB taxonomy): domain Bacteria; phylum Bacillota; class Bacilli; order Lactobacillales; family Carnobacteriaceae_A; genus Atopostipes; species Atopostipes suicloacalis. The sequence continues at coordinate 11,057 of NZ_FQUF01000016.1, read as the reverse complement.
CTTTGTGCTAACCACTTTGCCATCTCCAGTTTGCCAGATCCCGCAACTCCTTCGAAGATATAGGCATGTTGGAGTTGTTTATTTTTAATGATTTTTGAAAATAACGTTTGAATTTCAGGTTGTTTACTTGCAACAGATGCCATAATAACTTCTTCCTAAATATTATATTTTTTTGAATTGTTCGATATCAAGAACAAACACTGTGGCTCCGCCCACTTCAACATCTACTGGGTAGTTTAGATTCATTTCAAAATTAAAGTCATAAGTTGGAGGTGCCATAATGGATTGAACACGTGTTTTACATACTTCTTCAATAATGTCTATAACCGTGTCGACTTTATTATTCTCTGTACCCACTATAAATGTACTGTTTCCCGCACGCATGAAACCACCTGTTGATGCTAATCTTGTAGATCTTACACCATTTTTTGTAAATGTTTCATTTAGCTTTTTACTGTCTTCATCTTGTACGATTGCAATAATTAATTTCATTATTATCTCCTCCTAATACTTTAAAATCATTTTATTCTTTTAATAAATCTAATCCCTGTAGTTTTGATTTCAAGACTTGCCAAGTGTCTTCTAATACTTTTTCTTTGCTTTGGCTAGCATCAATTAAAATCATCCGTTCAGAATTGTTTACTAATAAAACATGATAAGCTTCTCGCACACGATTATGAAAATCAATTTTTTCTAGTTCTAATCGATCTTTTTCGCGGTTGGAAAGTTCGCTGCCAATTCGATTCAATCCCACTTGAGCATCCACATCTAAATAAAGTGTAAGATCAGGCGTTAAATTTTCTGTTGCAAATTGATTGAGCGTTGCGACCTCTTTTACACCAATTTCTCGACCAGCTCCCTGATAAGCGATCGAACTATCTACAAAACGGTCACATAACACAACCTCTCCACGTGTCAGCGCTGGCTTAATGGTTTCAATGATATGTTGTCGACGACTCGCCGCAAACAGCAAAGCTTCCGTGCGGTCATCCATTTCTTTATTCACAGGGTCAATAATTACTTCGCGAATTTTTTCTGCAATATCACTGCCCCCCGGTTCTCTAGTTACCGTTAAAGGAACTTTCAAATGATCGGCTAAACAGGCACCTAGCTTTCGAACAAGTGTGGTTTTCCCTGAGCCATCTGGTCCCTCTACTGTTATAAACAATCCTTGCAATAGACTCTCTCCGTTTCTACAACCTTCTATATAAGTCATTATACGTTAGAATAGCATAATTTTCCATTAATTATACAAAATGAAATAAAGCCGTTGGTTCTTATGCGAAGAATAAAACCTTACATTTCTGTACGCCCTTCTACCGCTTTTAGTAAAGTCACTTCATCTGCATACTCAATATCGCTGCCTACAGACAAACCATGCGCTAAACGGGAGACTTTTATCTCTGCTGGTTTAATCAGACGGGATAGATAAGTTGCCGTTGCTTCTCCTTCTACATTTGCATTGGTTGCAATAATCACTTCTTTAACCTCATCATTTTGCAGCCTTTTTAATAAAGAAGCCATATTAATGTCTTCAGGCCCTGTACCTTCTACGGGAGATAAAACGCCGTGCAGCACATGATATAATCCGCTATATTCTTGCATTTTTTCTAACGCAATGACATCTTTGGCTTGTTCAACAACCAAAATGACTGATTGATCACGATTTTTATCCGAACAAATTGAACAAGGATCACTCTCTGTTATATTTCCACAAATCGAACAATATTTTAAATCTCGTTTTACACTTACCAGATTCTTCGCAAAATCTGTCACATCCTCTTCTCGCATATTGACCGTATAAAAGGCCAATCGAGATGCCGTCTTCTCACCAATCCCGGGTAATTTCATATAGCTTTCCATTAAACGAGAAATAGGTTCTGGATAATACATTTAATCTTCCTGCTTTCATCTAAAACTGTCTTACATTCCTGGGATATTTAAATTATTTGTATATTTGCCCATAACTTGTTCTGTTTCATTTTCTACTTGTTGTAAGACATCATTTAGTGCCAATAAAACCAAATCTTCTAAAAACTCACTATCGCCCATTTCCGCAATATCTTCTTTGATCTTTACGTCTTGGACTTCACGCTTACCATTCATTGTTATTTTGACTAAGTCGTCATTGGCTACTCCAGTGAATGTTTTTTGTTCTAATTTTTCTTGAGCTTGTCCCATGTCTTTTTGCATTTTTTGCATTTGCTTCATCATATTTTTCATATTTCCACGCATTGATAAATTCTCCTTAAAATCTTTAATATTTTATTTAGTCTATAAGTACTAGTCTACAATTTCAACAAAGTCTTCTCCAAACATTTCAACTGCTTTAGAAACAACTTCATTTTCTTTTTTTTCTGCTTGATTATCTGTATCTTTTTCTATCTTTGAATCCTTATTTTTTTCTTTGTGATTCATGCGATCAATATAATCTTGTCTTGCTTTAGGCCATTCTTCGCTTGTGATACAAACGAGTTGGATTTTTTTGTCAATAATTTTATCTAAATAACTATTGACTGTTTCGTGCAACAATGTATCTTCTTGCGCTCGTTCACACAAAATATCATAATCAAATTTTACAACAAGTGCTGTTGGACTTGCAGCAACAGGCTCAGAATTATTCATTAATGCTTTTTGTCCAACATCTAAAACATCCAAAATATCTATCCAAACAGATTTTATCTCTCGTAAATCTTCATGGGTAGCTTCTTCAAGCACTTTATAGACGCTTGTTCTATTGGCTTTAAATTGCCCAGTTGGACTTTTTGGGGTTGCTTTTTTTTGTGTGTTTATTTGTGGACTATTATTAGTTGCAGTCGCTCCATTCTCTTTCAATGTTTGAAGAGTTTGTTTCATACTGGCTAATTCTTTTTGAAGAGCAGCCACTTCGTCATTCCCTGGAAGGGAGGGTTGGGTTTGTGGTGCTTCAGCTGCCATTTGAGAACCTGAAATGGTTGCTTCCACTTCACGTTGAGATAACTTAATTGTGGCCACTTCTAGATAAACTTCGGCATGGTTGCTTAATCGCAACTCTTGCTGGGTATTGTTAAAGACGCTGATGATTTGATAGAGAAAATCTTCTGGAATGCTGGTAGCGAGTTGTTCAAAGCGATCGCTAAATTTTGCAATTTTAAACAATGAACGATCTTTTTCTTTTGTGTTTTGGAAAAGCAATAAATCTCGACCAAATAAAATCACATCTTCTACAAATCTTCCGGCATCTTTTCCTTCAGCTAGCAAGTTTTGAAGTAAGTCTAGTGCATTTTTTGTATTTTTTTCGGTTAATGATTTGAAGTAATCTTCGAGCAAATCTTGGGTTACACTGCCTGTAATTTGTTGGATATCTTCTGTTAAAATTTGATGGTCGTGAAAAGACAGTGCCTGGTCTAGAATACTTAAACCATCACGCATTCCGCCTTCAGCAGCTTTCGCAATGAGTAATAAAGCATCTTCTTCAAAGTCGACATTCATTTCTTTTAAAATGTATTCCATACGTCGCATAATGTCTTCTTGTGAAATTCGTCGAAAATCGAAACGTTGAGTCCGCGAGATAATGGTTAGCGGTATTTTGTGTGGTTCTGTAGTTGCTAGTAGAAAGATAACATTTTTTGGAGGTTCTTCTAATGTTTTCAAAAGAGCATTAAAAGCGCCCATCGATAACATATGCACCTCGTCAATAATATAAACTTTATAATCCGCTTGTGTTGGGGCATAATTTGCTTTTTCGCGGATATCTCGAATTTCTTCGACGCCATTATTACTTGCCGCATCTATTTCAATGACATCGCCTAAACTACCTTCTGTAATTTGTTGGCAGATGGCACATTCATTGCATGGTTCACCGTCTACTGGATGTTGGCAGTTAATGGCTTTCGCAAATATTTTAGCAATACTCGTTTTTCCTGTTCCCCGTGGTCCTGTAAATAAATAAGCATGACTTGGTTGTTTTTTTCGAATGGCATTTTGTAGTGTTTGTGCAATCATTTCTTGTCCGTAAACATCTTTAAATGTTTGAGGACGCCATACTCGGTATAAAGCCTGATAGGACATTTTTTCTCACCCTTATATTTTTCATTCTTCTTTATTATAAAAGAAATAAGGGGCAATTAACATGGTTAATCCTTGATAAATGAAATTGTTCGATGATTTAACATAGTTTGCGTTCGTTCGGCTGTTCTACCTATTTTTCAGATTGGATTCACACGAGCTGGAACATCCCGTACATTTCAGAGTACATTCATTTTCTTTGCATCGATAATTATTTTTGAGATAATGGAAAAGAAGAACTCATAAAAAATTCTAATGAAATGATTTAGAAAACTAAACGAATATATAATTTTTGAAATAAATAATATATAGGAGGCGGTAATATGGAACATTATATTTTATCAGACAGTTTTAAAATTCCCAAAATTGGCTTTGGAACATCAGGATTTAAAGGGAGCGACGGTGCTCGACGAATTGAAATGGCCTTAAAGAATGGTTATCGATTAATCGATTCAGCCTATAATTATGAAAATGAAGGCGCTGTAGGATATGCGATTCGAAATAGCGGCATTCCACGTAATGAAATTACAGTCACTTCAAAATTGCCTGGACGTCATCACGCCTATGCGGATGCTATGAAAGCTATTGAAGAGTCGATTATGCGTACCGGTTTAGACTATCTTGACTTATACTTAATTCACTGGCCTAATCCAAAGCAAGATAAGTATGTTGAAGCTTGGAAAGCAATGATTGATGCGCAAAAAGCAGGACTTATTCGTTCAATTGGGGTCAGCAACTTCTTACCAGAGCACATTGAACGTTTGGAAAAAGAAACAGGAGTTTTGCCTGTCATTAATCAAGTTGAATTGCATCCTTACTTTAACCAAGAAGAACAGCTAAAATTTGATACTTCAAAAGGGATTATCACGCAAGCTTGGGGACCTGTCGGACAGAAAAATGAGACCTTAGATGAAAAAGTTATTATGGACATTGCGGACAAACACGGAAAAACGACGGCACAAGTTGTTTTACGTTGGGAAATCCAACTCGGTGTTCTTCCGATTCCAAAATCAAGTCACGCAGGGCGTCAAACTGAGAATTTGAACATTTTTGACTTTGAGCTATCCGATGAAGAAATGAATCAAATCAATGGCTTAACTCGCGAAGATGGTCGGAATAAAGATTTAGATCCAGCGAAACATGAAGAATTTTAAAAATTAAATTTCATCTTAAAATAAAAAAGGCAAAAGTAGTGGGAGAAACCAACTACTTTTGCCTTCACATCATAATTTAAAGATGGAGAATCTAAGACAAATTTTCTTAGACTCTCCATCTTTTTGTAGTAATATTATTTTAACTCATAAGTTAAAATTTCTTCCTCGACAAATTCTCCTACTTCTTGACGAAGATTATAATTATAAATTAGTTTTTTGTCATACACATCAGGATTTTCAGCTTTATAGGATTCATAATCAGCTGTATTGAGCAACTCTCTAATCCCAATTTGTTTGTCACTTCCATCTTTTTCTGGATCATAATTGGAGGCAAAAAATTCTAAGGCTGGCTCGCTTAAATGATACTCACTAGCAAATTCTTGTAATTTATTTCTCTGCTTTTCGCTAACTCTTTCGCTTATCCAATTTGCAGCTTTAACATCTTTATATTTTTCTGGATCAGTAGAGAAACGATGGATAAAATCTAATACAATTTCTGATAATTTTGGATTTCCTCTACCAAATTCTTCGATAACTTTAGTAATTTCTGATAGTTTTTTACTATGATCTTTATTGGGTTCTTCAATTTGAGCTTGTCTATAACTATCTACTAAAGATAGTAAATATTCATAATCTATTTTTTCTGTTTTGATCGATTCAATTTCATATTCAATATCGAATTCAAAAGGTATATCTTCTTTTTCAGGACCAACAACCTCATCACGAATTCTTTCGATTAAATTTTCATAAGCACCATTAAATTGTTCTAATCCATCTTGTTCGAGGTTATAAATTTCCTCAAATTCTCCTTCAGAAAAATCATCCATATAATTCGTATACACTTGAAGTGAGCTATATGCTTTATCAAAACGTTGGAAAGCACTGGCAGCTTTTCTCATTTCTTCAAGTTGGTTTAATTCTATCATATGTTCAGGAGTCGGTGTTATTTCTCTGAATTCTGTTAATGCTTCTTCAAATTCTAACATTGATTCTTCCCATGTAGGAGCCTGTACTTCGTTTTCTCCGCCATTCGAATAAAGATATAACGCTTCATCTACTGCCTTCTCATATAAATGTGGTGTCTGAAAAGTAACAATTTGCCCAAATTTCTTTCGATCATTAAAAATTCGATTCGTTCTAGAAAAAGCTTGTATTAAATGATGAGGCTTCATTGGCGATCTATCCATAAATAAAGTCGACAACGAAGGAGCATCGAATCCTGTTAACAAGCGATCAACCACAATCACTAAATCTAACTGCTCATCTCTATATTTATATTTTTCCTTTTTTCTGGCTAATCGTTCATTAAGGTTCCGATTGTAACTATTTATCGTTTCAAGAGTGAAATTTGTGTCAAACATTTCGTTATAATCGCTTAGTACTTCTTTCATCGCATTTTGATGTTTTACTGAATGTTCTTCATTATCTGAAACAGAATATGTAATCGCCACTTTAGGAAAATCATTGACCGTACTTTTAGTTTTTTTACTAATTTTAATGTCTGGATGGTTTCCATTTTTAATCTCTTTAAATAAATTATAATAATCAATTGCCTTATCAATCGAGTTAGTTGTTAGCATTCCACCAAATGTCTGTCCTACACCATTTAAGAATCCGAATTTATTCTGAGACTTATTAATTATAGAATCAGCTACTTGTTCCATATGAGCTGGTTCATCAAATAAACTCGACTCTAACTTAGCTTCTTTTTCTTCTATCGTTAGAGCATCAATATTCAAATTCGGGTGATGTTGGATTAAATGTTGATCTATTTGAAAATCACTAATGGTTGATTTATATTCCACTTGGAAACCTAAAACTGCCCGATCATGAATTGCCTCTTTAACAGTATATTCATGCAATCGCTCCCCGTATTGTTCTTCAGTCGTTCGGGCCATATCACCAAATTCATCTCTAGCATTTTCAGCAAATAATGGAGTTCCTGTAAATCCATACCACTGTGAGTTCCCGAAAAATTCATTTAATTCTTTCTGTTTCCAAGGCGTCACTGCTCTATGCGCTTCATCCACAACAAAACCAATGTTCGCACCTTTAGCACGATTTATCTTTTTATTTTTAGGGAATCTTTCATGTTGTAGCATTACATGATTTAATTTTTGAATAGTTGTTACAATGACCGTTTTTTCTTTAGATGATAACTTTTCAATTAATTCATTCACATTATCTGTTTGGTCAATTTGAACAGAATCATTTTCAGAATAAGATAAAAATGAGCTCGTTGTTTGCTGATCTAAATCTCTACGATCCACAATAAAAATAGTTTTTTCTATTTTTTTATTTTCTAGTAAACTATGAGCTACTTTGTAAGAAGTCAAAGTTTTTCCTGATCCTGTAGTATGCCAAACATAACCTGATTCATAATTTTTATTCGCTGTTTTCACCGCTTCTATCGCATGAATTTGATAAGGTCGCAGTAAAATAATCGCTTTTTTATCATGGTCCAATACAGAATAATGGGCCACCATATTGTGAGCAGCAGGAATAGTTAAAACCTCTTCTGCAAAATCTAGATAATTTCGTACAGGCTTATTATCTTTGTCTACCCATCCTGTTAAGAATGCTGGATTTAATTGATCTTCTTCACCAGCCGCTATGTATTTTGTTTCAGTACCATTTGACACCACAAACATTTGTACAGTCGAATAAATCCCTTGAAATTTTCCATTTGAAATATATCGCTGAATTTGACGAAAAGCATCATTCCATGGTTTTCTGTGACTTTTTAATTCAATATGTATCATAGGCAAACCATTGATTAATAATGTAACATCAAACCGTGCATCTTGGTCTTGTATATTTGTTTTCTTCGCTTCGAATTGATTGATAATCTCGTAAACCGAATCACCACCAGCTACTTCACGGGCGCTGACCACTTTTAATTCTACTCGCCCTAAACTCGCATCTTCGCGTTCTAAAATAACTTTTGCTACACCGTTTTCTCCTCTTAAAAATTTCGCAGACTCAAAAAAAGTTGTAGAAGTTACATCTAATTTGATTCGTTCTTTTTCTTGTTCCGTTAAAGGATTTTCAAGTAAAATCGCTTTATTTGTATATTTTAAATGATTAAAAAAATTATCCCATAACTGCTCTTCTGTTTTTAAATCCTCACGATAATTCCAATGAGAACCTTCCACAGTTAACAATTCAATTAATTTATTTTCCATTTCTTGCTCTTGAGTAAAAATATTATTCATAAACCTTCACCTACTCACATGTTTAATAAATATCCATTTATATATTATTTTCATTATACCAAAGAAATATTGATTTAAAAGAGTGCTTTCAGAAATTTTTACTTGAGTGCGGTGAAAGTAAAATATCTAAAATTACTCTTGCTTGTGTACAGTAATTACTTTATCTATAAAGGAAACGCATGTTTAAGGTAACAATAACATGGATGCAGTGTGAATTAGCTAACTTAATTGAGCTACTACGCTCATATCCATTATCAAGAAAATATGAAACTCATAGAAATTCAGGTTTCAGATATATTCATTATGGTGATATTCACACAGGCATAGCGAATGTCATTAATGAAGAAAATAATTTACCATGTATACTAGAAGGAAAATATAGAACATTAAAAAAAGATGACATTATATTAGCTGATGCTTCAGAAGATTATCAAGGTATCGCTTGGCCTGCAGTCTTAAATATAAATCCAGATGAAAACATTGTTGCGGGTCTGCATACTATTGCTTTGAGACCCAAAGCTAATATTGACAGTTTGTTTATGTACTATACTTTTTTAACAACTGATTTCCGAAAATTTGGTTACCGTATGGGAACTGGGATGAAAGTATTTGGTATAACAAGTAATAATTTATTAAAGTATAATTTTAATATGCCATCAAAAATTGACGAACAAATTAAAATTAGGAGTATTATTGACTTCATCAATAATGTAATTACTCTTGAACAGGAAAAATTAAATCTTATTTTAAAAATGAAACATGTTTTTTTAAGAAAAGTATATTCAACTAAAGCTAATGACAATATGGTTTTATGTAAGTTGAACAATTATATTTCGAAAAAAGGGAAAATAAATAAAGAGAATAAAGAATATATTGTTTCATCGGTAAATAATAAAAAAGGTTTTATTAACCAGAGTGAACAATTTGAAAGTACTCGTCTTAATAATTTAGATAAAAGTACATATAGAATAATAGAGCCAAAAGATTTTGCGTATAATCCATCAAGAATTAACGTTGGTTCTATTGGATATAATGATACAGACAATATATTAATTGTCAGTCCTTTGTATATTGTATTTCGGTTAAATGATGAAATTAATGATAGATATTTTTATTATTATACACAAACTGAAAAATTTTTATATGAAGTAAATCGAAATACAGAAGGTAGTGTTAGGCAAAGTTTGACGTTTGAAAACATGGGTAATATCAATATACCAATACCTAATAATTATCAAACACAACTGTTAATCTCTCAATACTTTAAAAAAATAGATAATATAATATTTATTACTGAGCAAAAGATTAATAGATGTAAAAAAATAAAAACATATTTACTTCAAAGTTTATTTGTATAAATTCAATATCTCCTGATAATAGAGTTATCTTAAATTTATCAGGAGGTATTTTATGTCAAAAAGAAAACAAAATGAGTTGTTACATCAATATTTTATTGAATGGGTACATATGTATAAAGTAGGTGCTATCAGAGAAACAACATTGCAGAAGTATTATATTTCTCATAAGCATTTGGTGAATTTAGCACCAACTTTGAGGTTAAAAGATTTAAATAGAAAATCCTATCAACAACTAATGAATGATTTTGCTGAAACACATGAACGGCAGACTACAATGGACTTTCATCATCAGGTTAAGAGCGCAATTTTCGATGCTTTTGATGATGGACTACTTGAGAGAGATCCTACTCGTAAAGTTGTTATTAAAGGGAAAAAACCATCTTCAAAAAGAGCGCAATATTTAAATCAATTTGAGCTTAAAGCACTTTTAAATGAATTGGAGTTAGGTACAGAAGTAAATTATGATTGGCTAATTTTTTTAATTGCAAAGACAGGGCTAAGATTTGGTGAAGCGCTTGGAGTAACCCCAAATGATTTTGATTTTTCTCGTCAAACGTTAGATATTAATAAAACATGGAATTATAAAAAAGCATTAGGTGGCTTTCAACCCACAAAGAATCAATCTTCGAATCGTAAAGTTCAATTAGATTGGCAGACAGTTATGCAGTTCTCACATTTAATTGTTAACATGAATCCTAATGAACCAATTTTTGTAAAAGAAAGAATTCATAATTCTACAATTAATCAGATATTACAAAGACACTGTAGGAGTACGAATGTCCCAGAAATAACTATTCACTCTTTAAGACATACCCATGCATCCTTACTATTATATGGTGGTGTATCAATTGCCACAGTAGCAAAGAGATTAGGACATTCTAACATAACAACAACTCAAAATACTTATCTTCATATTATCCATGAATTAGAAAATCAAGATAATAATAAAATGATGAATGTATTGTCGAATATTATTTAAAATTAAAAGGATTACGAAAAAATCGATAAAGTCCATATAATTGTGTAAAAGTAAAAAGGCCATATAAACGTCCTTTTACGGTACAATGTTTTTAACGCAAAAACATACCTAGGAGGACTTCATATGACCCAAGTACATTTTACACTGAATAACGAAGAGGTTCAAAGCATTATTGAACATTCTGTCAAAGATGACGTATCGAAAAATATTTTAACCACCATTTTCAATCAACTGATGGAAGAACAACGAACGGAATATATCCAAGCCCAGGAATATGAAAGAACGAATGATCGAAGAAGCCAAC
>NZ_FQUF01000015.1 GCF_900129085.1 Atopostipes suicloacalis DSM 15692 | reverse complement strand
TTCCTAGAAATATTTTTAAGTCGATTACCTTTGACTGTGGCAAGGAATTTTCCAATTGGAAAAATCTGAGTAATCAACAGGACATTTCTATTTTCTTTGCAGATCCCGGTTGTCCATCTCAACGTGGTTTAAATGAACACTCAAATGGTCTCTTACGTAAAGATGGCTTACCCAAACAAATGGACTTCAATGAAGTTAGTCAAGAATTTATCACTTCTGTCTCAACCCGAAGGAATAAAATTCCTAGAAAATCTTTAAACTATAAGACTCCATTGGAGGTCTTTCTTGATAATGTATCAGGGTTAGATTATTTCTAGCTTAATTTGACAAATGGAATTATTATAAAAGAACGAAGGTTAGAGCTATTGAATAATATTTATTTTAAACCAGTTGATGAATCAAACGAACACCTCGTACGTAAAATAACTTTGAAATCAGATCAAAGAAATTTTATTGAAACAGTGGATGAATGTCTGGCAGAAGCAAAAGAATATGAACAGTGGCAACCAGTTGCCATTTATCATAATGAAGATGTAGTCGGATTTGCAATGTATGGTTCTTTTGGACCGAATCGGTATACTTGGATTGATCGAATTATGATTGACGAAAAATATCAAGGGCAGGGCTTTGGTAAAGAGGCAATGAAAGGTTTGATTAAAAAGGTCTCAGAAGAATATAAAGTCGATGTGCTTTATTTAAGTATTATTGAGGAAAACAAAGTGGCTGAGCGTTTATATAAGCAGATAGGTTTCAAATATACAAATAAAAACGATCCAAATGGCGAATTAATATTTGAATATAAAGTTCATTAAATTTTGTAAAAATGACAATAAATATTTTATACTTATAAAATTATGAGAGGAAACTTTATTATGGCAATATCTGATTATTATAAAAATCTTCGTAGTCAAGTAGGAAATGACTTAATTTTTATGCCAAGTGTAGCTGCAATTATTAAAAATAATAAAAATGAGATACTATTTCAATATCCTGGTAAAGGAGAAAAATGGAGTTTACCCGCTGGAGCAATTGAACTAGGTGAAACACCTGCCCAAGCTGTTGTTCGTGAGGTGTGGGAGGAGACTGGTTTAAGAGTAAAACCTAAAAAACTACTAGGTGTGTTTGGTGGTGAAAATTTTCGATATACATATCCAAATGGTGATCAAGTCGAATACAATATACATGTTTTCGACTGTCTATATATTGATGGTGAATTAAGCCCAATTGATGGAGAATCTGAAAAACTTCTTTTTATAAAAAAAGAAAACAAACCGGAGCTTGCACTGCCATACCCAGAATATATTTTTGAAGATATTTCATCCGAGAGAACTTATTTTCAATGGGATGAACAATGGCTTGCTAATTTATGATCACTATTTTCATTGGAAAAGAGGAAACATTTTGTTTACATATAAAATAGATAAAGATATACACTTACGATTGTTTAATGAAAATGATGCTGAAGAATTTTATCAATTGATTATAGGCTTTAAAACATATCTTAAAGAATGGTTAGGTTGGCTCGATAACATAAGAACAGTTGAAGATACAGCCGCTAATATAAAAAATCAATTAAATGAAATACCTAAAAATAAAGGTTATCCCTTATCTTTTGCCATTATCTATAAGGATAAAATTGCCGGGACGATTGGTTTCAATTCGATAAACAATAAAACAAAAACTGGAGTAGTTGGATACTGGCTTGGAAAAGATTACCAAGGGAAAGGAATCATGACCAAGTCCTTTAAAGAGTTATTAGAATATGGTTTTACAGTACTTTTATTAAACCGTATAGAAGTAAGAATAGCGACTAAAAATATAAAAAGCAGAGCCCTTCCAGAACATTTTGGATTTGAAAAAGAAGGTGTAATTAGACAAGCTGAATGGTTATATGACCATTATGTTGATCATGTGATTTACGGTTTATTGGCTACAGAGTGGGGATAGTGTTTATCCATTGGAGAGGAGAGATTAATTTGAGTAAGAAGAAACGGAAGAAAAATAAGGCAGAAAGTATGACTGAAGAAGAGATATTTGAATTTTACTCCATCGTTGGATACACACCTAGTGGGATGCCATATGGAATTACAATGGAAGAAGCAGAAGAGCAAGGATTGCTTGAAGAAGAGAAAAAATATTTAAAGGCATTTGAAGAAGATTATCCTTTTTGAATTTTTAAACACTAAAACCAATAATCATTTTGTGTTCCTCCAATAAACAAGGTAAAATTATAATATTGAGAACGCTTTAGGAGGTTAAGATGTATTCAACCATATTAGTAGATGATGAACGTACTTTGCGTGAGTTATTTGAGCATTTAATTGACTAGCAAGGGAATGTATTTCAATTAATAGGTACAGCACAAAATGGGTTAGACGCCTTAGAATTAATGGAAAAAGGTAATATACCAGACGTAATAATTACAGATATAAAAATGCGGTGATGGATGGTATTGAATTGGCTAAAAAACTGCGTGAAGAATATCCCACTATAAAAATAGTTTTTTATCGATTTATGATGAATTTCAATATGCAGTAGAAGGAATTAAATTAAATGTTATTTCTTATTAATTAAAGCCAATTACTAAAAACGAAATTGAAGAATATTTAAGCGAATTAAAAGCAAAGCTTACCGCAATTCATTTACAGCGTTAGATTATATAAAAGCAGACGACGAAGAAAACATCGTCTTTATCGGGGATACAGAAAAAACTGCCTTCTTTTTAGGAGACAGCTTTTTTTGTAAAAAATCTGTATATATTTGAAATGTTTGCTGTGTTTTAATTGAGTGAACCAACTATATATATTATACTATGCATAAGTATATATATATTTGTTGCTATAAATTTAATATTTTTAATTTTAATTTATGTTATTAACGGATAAAAATTGTTAATAAATAAGAAATGTCCTTATGACAAATTACTCCCAATTTATCATAAGGGCATTTTTTTATCGTTTAGATTACTTTGTATTAATTTATTCGCTTATTTCTTTCGATTCCCTTATAATATTCATAATTATTTCTAATTTAAGTGATAGGATTCAATAGAACTGAAAGAGAGCAGAGCTAAGAAGATTTTAATGTTTTCTGTAAGGCTTGACGGGCCAAGTTATCGGCTCCTTTGTTTTCACTTTCTGGAATCCATTCTATCGATATAAATGGAAACTCAGCCATTAATTCTAGAATTTTTGATAAATATTGTTGAGCAACAGAATTTTTTACATATTTCTTTTCAATTGATTGGGCAACAATTTTACTGTCGGTATAACAAAAAGTCATTTCATCCGTATAATGATTTTCAATTAACCAAGACAGACCAAGAGAAACGGCCTTAAATTCAGCATGATGGTTATTCCATTTACCATTCAAGGGATGAGTCAGTTGTTTTTGTCCGCTACTAGTGACTATTAAAATTCCTATACCAGCTGGTCCGGGATTTCCAGCGACTGCAGCGTCTGTAAATAATCGTATCATAAAACCACCTATAATATTTTTTAGAAAGAATGAGTCAATGAATAATAAAAATAAAGAATCATTAAAATTAAATGTTCGTTTTGAATTAGCATATGAAGTGATAAGTTATTCTATTCTTGTTATTTTAATAGGCCTTGCCTATATTTTTGCGTCCAACTTATTAGCTTTTAATTGGTATACGGTAATTTTTGGAGTATTAGCTATTTATATATATATTTTAAAAAATAAGAGTTACTTATTGATCGAGCAAGATGTCTTATCTCTTTATTATTATAACTTTTTTAAAAAGAAAACGATAGATATGAAAACAATTGATGAATTTACTTTTTATGAATCGAGCCGAAAAGTAGAAATCCGATCCAATAATAGAACGATACTAATTCTCTATTTAAAAGATAAAAATAAGAAAAAACTATTGGATTGGTTAGTTCAACATTATCCAAGTATTCCATGTTTGTTTTTTAATGAAAATGAAACAATCGGCTAGAGATTCTCTAACCGATTGTTTTTTATAAAGCCCCAAAAAATATGCTTCTATATTTTTGCTCGTCTCTCAATTTATATAATTGAAAAAATACCTTACCTTCTATTCTTGGTTTTCCTCGGTAGTTGTTTGTTTACTATCTTCTTCTGATAAAACAGTAACATCTGTCGCTTGCAAACCACGTGCACCTTCCACTGCTTTAAATTTTACTTCTTGTCCAGCTTTCAGCGTACGGTAGCCTTCCATTTCTATTCCAGTAAAGTGAACGAAAATTTCTTCTGTTTCATCATATTCGATAAAGCCATATCCTTTTACATTACTGAACCATTTAACTATGCCTGTATGTGTCATAGTAATCCCCCAAATCCAATCCGTATGTGATATGAATTACACTTTAAGTATAAAGGAAATACCTGAATCAAGTCAATTTTGTTCTTCTAAGGGCCTAACAAGCACCATTAAGTCACCTCACATTATAGAGTATTAGAATTCATTTAAAACATACTAAGAATATGTTAAAATAGTAAGGATATTTAGAGAATAATATAGAAATATTAAGAAGGGAAGATATTTTTGAAGGAAATAAAAATAGAAAATCTATCCCATTCAATTGGAGCAAAAGAATTATTTAATCAAATCAATTTTTCAATCATCAATGAGCAAAAAGTTGGATTGATTGGCCGAAATGGAAATGGAAAGTCTACTTTTTTAAAGGTACTTGCTGGTAAATTAGATCCCGAAAAAGGAAAAATTTTAAAACCTGGAGATTATCAGATTGGATACTTGAGTCAGGAGCCGGATTTAAATCCTACTCAAACCGTGTTAGAAACCGCTTTTGAAGGAAATACACCTATTATGAATGCTGTTCGTAGTTATGAGCAGTTACTTCTTGAATTAACCGAAGAACCAAATGATAAAAAAATTCAAACTCAATTTACAAAAGCACAACAGCAGATGGATACCAATGATGCATGGAATGCTGATTCATCCGCTAAACGGATTTTGTCTATCTTAGGTATTAAAGATATGGAACAAAATATTGGCTCCATGTCAGGAGGACAACAAAAAAGGGTAGCCCTTGCCCAAGTTCTGATTCAAACCCCTGATTTATTAATTTTAGATGAACCTACCAACCATCTGGATTTTGAAATGATTACTTGGTTAGAAAATTATCTAATGAATTATAAAGGTGCTTTAATAGTGGTGACTCATGATCGTTACTTTCTAGATCGAATCGTAGACAAAATTGTTGAATTAGAAAATGGCCATTTACAAGAATATTCAGGAAATTATCAAAGTTATGTATCAGAAAAAGCCGAACTAGAAGAACAACTAGCGTCTTCAGAGCAGAAGGCAAAGCAGCTTTTTAAACAAGAGCTTGCTTGGATGCGCGAAGGGGTTAGGGCACGAGGAACAAAACAAAAAGCCCGAATTGAACGTTTTGAAAAATTAAAAGGTCAAGTAAGCCAATCGGGTCAAAATTTTAACTTGAATATTGATCTGGCTTCTTCACGATTAGGAAAACAAGTGTTTGAATTATATGATGCTTCGTATTCCATTAACCATCAAGTTATTTTAAAGGACTTTGATTATATTATTCAAACACATGATCGAATCGGCATTACTGGTGCAAATGGTTCTGGTAAATCAACTTTCCTTAATCTTTTATCCGGAAAAATAAAACTAGATACTGGAGAACTTGTAGTAGGAGATACTGTACGGATTGGTTACTTCCAACAAGATAATATCAATGTTCCAGAGGATAAACGGGTCATTAATTACTTACAAGAAATTGCAGATGAGGTAGCAAAAAAGGATGGATCACATGCGAATGTTTCACAGCTCTTAGAACAATTTATGTTTCCAAGACCTCAACATGGTGCGTATATCCGATCTTTATCTGGTGGAGAAAAGCGCAGACTTTATCTTATACGTATATTAATGGAACGTCCAAATGTTTTATTATTAGATGAACCAACCAATAATTTGGATATTGACACATTAAATGTTTTAGAAGAATATATAGAAAATTTCCCAGGAGCCGTTATTGTTGTATCTCATGACCGTTACTTTTTAGATAAAATTACGGATAAACTACTTGTTTTTGAGGGTCAAGGTTTCGTTAATGAATTTTTTGGGACTTCTGATGAATATTTTGAAAGTATCGAAAAAGAAAAAGCAAAACAAAAGACAAAAAAGAAAAGAGACTATAAAGGTACTCAAGAAAGCCACCAAGAAAAAACAAAAACTAAATTAAGCTATTTGGAAGAAAAAGAGTGGGCAACAATTGAAGAAGATATTATGGATTTGGAAATAAAAATCGAAGCGCTGGACGAAGAAATTAATAATGCTGGTAGTGACTATGAAAAAATTGAGAAGTTCTATCAAGAAAAAACATCCTTGCAAGAAAAATTAAATGAAAAATATCAGCGTTGGGAATATTTAAGTGAATTTGTTGATTAAAATTATGGAGGTAGAGATCTGTGAGACAATATTTAGAGTTAGCTCAACAAATATTAGATGAAGGTGTGACAAAAGAAGATCGTACAGGAGTTGGAACAAAATCAATTTTTGGACATCAAATGCGTTTTGATTTAAATGAAGGTTTTCCTTTATTAACTACAAAGAGGGTCGCTTTTGGATTAATTAAATCTGAATTATTGTGGTTTTTAAAAGGAGATACAAATATTCAATATTTACTTAAACATAACAATCATATTTGGGACGAATGGGCCTTTGAACGTTATGTGAAAAGTGAAGATTATCAAGGTCCAGATATGACAGATTTTGGCTTACGTGCACAAAATGATGAAGCTTTTAATCAAGTCTATCAGGAAGAAATGCAGAAATTTACAGAACAAGTGTTAAAAGATGATTCTTTTGCAAAACAGTACGGTAGTTTAGGAAATGTCTATGGCGCGCAATGGCGTTCTTGGCCTACAGGAGACGGAGGAACAATTGATCAAATCCAAAAGGTGATTGATTCAATTAAAAATAATCCGGATTCTAGAAGACATATTGTTTCGGCATGGAATCCAGATGAAATAGAAGATATGGCTTTGCCTCCTTGTCACACCTTATTTCAATTTTATGTAGCGGATGGAAAACTGAGCTGTCAATTGTATCAACGTAGTGCGGATGTATTTTTAGGGGTTCCTTTTAATATTGCTAGTTACGCATTATTAACTCATCTAGTTGCCTATGAAACAGGGCTAGAAGTAGGAGAATTTGTACACACACTAGGAGATGCTCATTTATATTTAAATCATCTTGACCAAATAAAGCAACAACTTTCAAGAGATACAAGGCCTCTCCCTCAGTTGGAATTAAATCAAGATAAAAAGAGTATTTTTGAGTTTGATGTGGAAGATATTAAAGTAACCAATTATAATCCTCATAAAGGAATTAAAGCACCAATTGCTGTCTGAAACAGCTAAATAAAAGAAAATAAAGGAGTTTAGATATAAATGGGTGATAAGATAGAAGATCAATGTTGTCAAGATCTCACGACCCCTTATATGACTTTTGTATGGGCAGAAGATGAGAATGGTTTAATTGGAAATGCCGGTGATCTTCCTTGGAATTTACCAGCAGATATGAAGTTTTTTAAAGAAACGACCATAGACGGTGTAGTAGTTATGGGGAGAAAAACATATGAAAGTATCCCGAAACGTCCATTAAAAGATAGAATAAATATCGTATTAACCAGCCAATTAGATTATGAAGCTGACGGAGCTATTGTATGCCATAGTAAAGAAGATGTGTTAGATTATATCCAAGAAAAACAGTTAAACAAACCGATCCATATTATTGGAGGAGTCTCCATTTTTAATTTGTTTAAAGATGAAGTGAATATTCTTTACCGAACAATTATTGAAGAATCATTTGTAGGAGATACTTATATGCCAGAGATGGACTACAAGTATTTTCGAGTTATTGATGTGACGGAAGGGATAGTGGATGAAAAAAACATTTACCCACATCGCTTTTTCGTATATGAACGGAAAAAACTAATGAATTTATTCAATTAAAACTACTGGAGATGATTTTATGGACGAGCAAAGAAGAACTAAAAATAAAGAGAAAAATTCTTCAGTCAATTGGTGGAAATGGGCTTTTTTAGGGCTTATACTTGTGCTTATATTGTTTTTTGTTCAATTAATGGGTTCCTTTCAGTCGGTATTAATCAATAAGCCAAATGATACAGAAGTCGCATATACCGATCAAGAAATGGTTTTTACAACTTCAACCAATCGCGAAGATACAGAACAATTTATAAACACTTTCCTCACTACAGCTTTAGATGAAGAAGATAATCATTTTTATGTAGAGCTAAAAGATCAGTTACTCGTTCATGGTCAATTAGAAGTCTTTCAGTTAAATGTACCTTTTACGCTAGCTTTTGATCCTTATGTCCTTGAGAATGGAAATGTTCAGTTACGAGCAGATTCTGTAGAACTTGGTACTTTTTCTTTACCTGTAGGAGCAACAATGAGTTTGTTTGCGAATCAATTAAAAGTTCCTGATTTTATCGCTATTGATAGTGAAAAAGAAATGATTGTGATTAATCTAAATGAATTGGAGACAGAACAAAATATTGGGATCCAAATGGTACGAATTGACTTGCCAGAGGATGAAATACAAATGAATCTATATCTTCATGAAGAAATGATTATTGATAATTTTAAGAATATAAACCTTAATTCTTCAAAAGAATCGAATTAGAATTTTTATAGCTAGTGGAGTAGAAAGGATACTTTGAATGGAAAAGGCATTATTTGCTGGAGGCTGTTTTTGGTGTATGGTTCAACCGTTTGATACATTATCCGGGATTCAATCCGTTGTATCGGGGTATGCGGGTGGTCATATTGAAAATCCTACGTATGAGCAAGTTAAAAGCCAAAAATCAGGACATACAGAAGTGGTTCAAATCACTTTTGATCCAAGTATTATAACGTTTGATGAATTAGTAACGATTTATTGGCAGGTAACGGATCCAACAGATGCTTTTGGGCAATTTATGGACCGTGGAGCTAGTTATCGGCCAGTCATTTATTATTATTCAAATCAGCAAAAAGAAGTGGCTAAACAATCAAAAAGAACTCTTGAAGAAAGTGGAAAATATCAAGGCCCTATCGTTGTTACTATAGAAAAGGCGCCGACATTTTATAAAGCAGAAAATGAACATCAGGATTTTTATAAGAAAAATCCAAAACAATATCTAAAAGAACATAAAGAACGTGCGTCTTGGATGAAAAACAATGAAAAATGAAATTTTTATTTAGAAGATGTAGGTGGGGAAAAATGGAGATTAGTTTTTATCAATACTTAATGACTGAAAGAGATCCTTATAAAAAAGATGATATTATATTATTTGCAAATGAAGCATTTAATGATCGTATTTTTCCAAAACAATCAGAAGATTATGATGAAGTGAGTCGTCATTTAGAAATGAATGGGGATTATTTACCTTCTTTAACCATTTTTGATGAAGCTTGGGAAATTTATCAAACAAGATATCAGGAGAAATAATATTTTAAGCGTGACATGTTTTAAATATTTGTTATCATGGGAATGAATAATTAAATAAAGGGGAATGCATGAATGAGTACACATATTGGAGCAAAAAAGGGAGATATTGCAAAAATTGTTTTGTTACCAGGAGATCCATTACGAGCAAAGTACATTGCAGAAACATTTTTAGAGGAGGTCAAACAGTACAATACCGTTCGAAATGCATTTGGTTTTACAGGTACATATAAAGGGGTTCCTGTCTCCGTACAAGGGACCGGAATGGGCGTTCCATCAATTAGTATTTATGTCGAAGAGCTAATTAGAGATTTTGATTGTGAAATACTCATTCGAGTTGGCTCAGCAGGTGCTATTCAAGAAGATGTCCATGTTCGTGATATAGTTTTAGGACAGGGAGCAACAACAGATTCAGGGATAAACCGTCAAACCTTTAATCAACAAGTTGATTTTGCTCCTATTGCTGATTTTAACTTACTTAAGACGGCCTATGAAAAAGCATTAGATAAAAAGTATGAAGTAAAAGTAGGGAATGTTTTAACTTCGGATCGTTTTTATAATGATGAATTAGATAAGGAAAAACTTGCAGATTATGGTGTGCTAGCGGTTGAAATGGAAGCTGCTGCACTATATACTATTGCAGCTAAGCATAAAAGAAAAGCGTTAGCTATTTTAACAATTAGTGACCATATTTTAACAGGTGAAGAAACCACAGCACAAGAACGTGAAAGAACGTTTGATGAGATGATGATTGTTGCTTTAGAAACAGCAGTAGAGCACATTTAATAAAATTAATATAATATAGTGAGGAAGATATTGAGATGGGCAAACAAGGCAAGAACAATAAAGACTTTAATATAAGTAAAATGACTTATATTATCACGCTAATATTTGCACTACTTATTGGTGCAGGAGGCGCATTTATTGGAGGAAATTATTTCTCTAATCATGCAAATGAATCGGAAGAGAACTTAAACGAATTAGATTCTGAATCTGACGCATATACTCAGTATCTTTTTGGTGATTCTGATGAATTATCATCAATCAATAAAATGTTAGCCATCTTACAAACAAGTTATTATGAAGAATTAGATTCCGAAGCTCTTATCGAAGGCGCTTTAGAAGGAATGGCTAAAGCAACTGGTGATCCGTACACAGAATATTTTAATGAACAAGAGACAACAAGCTTCGAAGAAGATGTTTCGGGTTCTTTTCAAGGAATTGGTGCTGAAGTAATGAAAGATGGTGAATTTGTTCGAATCATCTCACCCATTGCGAATTCTCCTGCTGAAGAAGCTGGATTACAGCCTAATGATTTCATTGTTGAAGTAGAGGGAGAATCAGTAGCCGATCTGACAATTAATGAAGCGGTCGATTTGATCCGAGGGCCAGAAGACTCAGAAGTCGAACTCCTTATTCAAAGAGGCGACAATCAATTTACCCTGTCCGTCACTCGGGCAACAATTCCTGTAGAAACAGTCTTTCATGAAATAGATGAAGAGGATCCTACGATTGGTTATGTGAATATTGTGAACTTTAACATGCCAACCTATGAAGAAACCGTAGAGGCCATTCAAGATTTAGAAGATCAAGGCGTTTCAAAAATTATTTTTGATGTCCGTGGAAATCCAGGAGGCTTGCTCACTACCGCTATGGAAATTTCGAATATTTTTGTTCCAAATGGTGAACCAATAACCATGACACAAAATAGGGAAGATGATGAACCCGTTGTTTTAGAGGCTTCTGAAGATTTTGGAGACTTTAAATATGAGGGCGAAGCTATTTTACTTGTTGATGAAGGAAGTGCAAGTGCTTCAGAAATTCTTGCCGGTGCGATGAGATCTGTCGACATTCCAATTTATGGAACAACGACTTTTGGAAAAGGAACGGTACAAAGTGTCGTCGACTTAGGTGATGTAGATGAGTTGAAATTTACAAGTGGGAAATGGCTGACAGCAGATGGCGATTGGATTAATGAAAAAGGGATAGAACCAGATGTTGTAGTAGAACGTCCTGAGTATGCACAACTATTTGTAATAAGTCCCAACGATACATTTAAGTTGGGCCAAGCATCTTCAGAAGTTTCAAACTTAAAGAGTGTACTGCTAGCATTAGATTATAAAGTTTCAGATACAAATGTGTTTGATGATTCTGTAGTAGAAGCCATCCGTTCTTTCCAAGAAAAACATGAATTGGACGTAGATGGGACGATCACGAATGACACAGCTAGAGCTATAACAGATGCCTTAAGAGAAAAAATTGATGAAAATGATACGCAATATGAAGAAGCAGCCAAAGCGCTGAAATAATTAAACGTTTAAAAAAGCTAGCAAAGTATCTTTTAGAGATATTTTGCTAGCTTTTTATATGGATATATCAAAACAATTAATAATATATTAAGATGCTCATAGCTTCGTCTCTTGGGCATCTTTTTAAGTAAAATTTATCTATTATTTAATGAAAACACTTACAAAATAAATAAGCTTAAAAACTTTATAAATCTTGTTGCCATTGAATTAAAAAATGTTATAATACCAGGTATCATTAAAATTTTGTTAGTTTTTAGAGAGAGGAGAATTAGATTGGCAGAAATTTTTTCAAGCAATTATTTTTATTTTTTTATCGTTATGTTGGTATATGGGGTGGGTGATCTTTTAGGCGTCCTTACGAAGGCAAAAATTTCTTCAGTTTTTGTGGTCATGGTTACTTTTTTGGTACTATTTATGACTGGGATTTTTCCAGCTGATATCATCGACAGAGCGGGATTAACTTCTGTGGCGAGTATGGCTGCTGCATTGTTAATTTTTCATATGGGCACAACGATTAATTTAAAACAACTCATTAATGAATGGCGTACAGTGGTTACTGCGATCTTATCCATGCTTGTAGTAGCTTTGGTCTTATTTTTATTGGTTCCAATCATTGGTTATGAAAATGCTATTGTAGCTATTCCAGTATTAAATGGAGGAATTATTTCTACACAAATTATGAGTGAAGCAGCATCAAACGCAGGATTAGCAGTTCCGGCAGCCCTTGCTGCTATTTTATATGCAGTAAAAAAGTTTGCAGGTTCTTATCCAGCTTCCATGCTTGGCGTAAGAGAAGCGAATACGATTTTAGAAAAGTACCGTGCAAATCCTGACGATCCAATGTTTAAAAATATTGGGAATGAAACAACAGAAAATAAACAAGGGTTTGCAAATCGAAATGAAAAATACTTTACAGATTTTGTTTGTATTATGGTCACTGTTTTCTTTGGTTGGGTATCAGTTGCGTTAGGAACATTGATCCCTCAAGTAAATATGTCAATATGGGCTTTAATATTAGGTGCTGTATTAGGGTATTTCAATTTAGTTCCTGCTCGTATTTTGGATAAAGGGAAATCTACCGGAATCATTTCTGTGTTGACTTATGCGGTAATTATTCCATCTCTAGCGAATATTAACTTAGAACAGTTAGCAAATTTAGCTTTTCAAGTCATTGTAATCTTAGCGGTAACTATTATTGCCTTGATTGTCTTTTTTGCAGTACTTCCAGGTTATAAAATTATTGGTTCAAAACCTTTAGCTGCAGGAGTAAGCTTAACACAATATCTTGGTTTTCCAGCAACTTTTTTAATTTCTAATGAAGTGGCAAAGGCTGTGACGGATGATCCAAAAGAACAAGAAATTGTATTAAATCGAATTATGCCAAGTTATGTGGTTGGTGGCATGACGACAGTTACTGTCTTTTCAATTATTATTGCTGGTATTTTTGTAAACTTTATTTAATTATAAAACTAGTAAAGAAAG
Source organism: Atopostipes suicloacalis DSM 15692 (assembly GCF_900129085.1). GTDB lineage: Bacteria > Bacillota > Bacilli > Lactobacillales > Carnobacteriaceae_A > Atopostipes > Atopostipes suicloacalis. The sequence goes on along the minus strand of NZ_FQUF01000015.1, from coordinate 47,643 downwards.
GAAATTTAAAAATATGAAATTTGACCCCTATATGTACCGTTATCCCTCCCGTCGAAATTTAGTCTATGGAAAAAATGGAATGGTTGCTTCAGGAAGCCCATTAGCTTCACAAGCCGGCTTAGATATTTTGAAAAAGGGAGGAAATGCCATTGATGCTGCTGTTGCGACGGCTGCGGCTTTAACCGTTGTCGAACCTTCAGGAAATGGAATTGGTGGAGATAATTTTGCAATTATCTGGTATGAGGGAGAAATTTATGGATTGAATTCAAGTGGATTTGCTCCAGAAAAAATCTCTCGTGAAGCCTTGCTTGAAAAAGGAGACCTTATTTCTTTATTTGGTTTAGATTCACTAACCGTTCCTGGAGCACCAGGAGGATGGGCGGCTTTATCTGAACGATTTGGAAATTTACCTTTAAGTGAAACTATGGAACCCGCTGCAGTTTTAGCGGAAGATGGTTTTCCGGTTGCAGCAAATGTAGCGGCTTTATGGAAGAGATATTATAATATTTATGAAGCGCAGTTAGAGCGATATCCCGTTTTAAAGACTTGGTTTGATACATATTGTCCCAATGGTCGTCCACTGGATGCTGGAGAAGTATTCAAATCACCAGCACATGCGAAAACACTCCGTGCTATAGGTGAAACAAATGCAGAAACTTTTTATAAAGGGGAAATTGCAGATGCGATTGATGCATTCTCTCGGGAAAATGATGGCTATTTACGAAAAGAAGATTTAGAAAAGTTTGAGCCAGAATGGGTTACTCCTTTATCTACAAATTATAAAGGATACGATGTTTGGGAATTACCACCCAATGGTATTGGAATTATTGTATTGATGGCTTTAAATAACCTTGAACAAATGGACCTTCAAGGAAAAGATGACGTAGAGACTTATCATGCACAAATTGAGGCATTGAAATTAGCTTTTGAAGATGGTGATGCCTATATTGGTGACCCATCCGATAAAGAGATTGAGGTTGATATAGAAACTCTTTTATCAAAAGAATGGGCGAAAAAGCGCACAGCACAAGTTACCGATCAAGCGTTAGAGCCTAAGCCAGGTGAACTTCCAGCGAGTGGAACAGTCTATTTCAGCGTAGCAGATAAAGAGGGAAATATGGTGTCCTTTATTCAAAGTTGTTACACAGGATTTGGTTCTGGTTCTGTTGTTCCTGGATATGGGATTAGCTTACACAATCGAGGAAATCAGTTTTCTCTTGAAGAAGGTCATCCAAACGAAATCAAACCAGGTAAACGTCCTTATCATACGATTATTCCCGGCTTTATCACAAAAGATGAAGAAGCAGTTGGACCATTTGGAGTGATGGGAGGACCTTTACAACCACAAGCACATATGCAAGTGGTTAGTAGTATGGTTGATTTTCATTTGAATCCTCAAGAAGCACTAGATGCTCCACGTTGGCAATGGACAAGCGGAAAAACAGTTCAAGTTGAACCTTCCTTTCCTTTCTATATTGCAGAATCACTAAAACGCCGAGGTCATGATATTCAGCTTTTAAATGAGACAATTATGATTGGTCGAGGCCAAATTATTCTAAAACAAGCAGATGGTGTATATGTAGGAGCGACTGAAGGTCGAACAGACGGCTATATTTCTGTTTGGTAGAATTTAATTTTATATAATAGAGAGGAGTCTTTTTTGAGTTAAATCAAGAACGACTCCTTTTTTAAATTGTAAATAATTTCCAGTTTTTTATATTGCGACCGTTAGTTATTAGATAGAAGAAAGTTTTTAAGAATGTTATTTTCAAGGAAATGTGTTATTATGGTAGTTGTAGGAAATGAACGTTCATATTTTATTCCACAGATATGGGAGCGGATGTAATGGGAAATCATCAATCAGATTTACCTCCACGTAGTGAGAGACATGGGGCGAAAAAAAATAATCAACAAAATAATTCATTATTAAAGGATATCGTTTCGACGCTATTATATATTGCTTTTTTATTCGGTATATTCTTTATTATTAACCGTTATTTTTATACGCCAGTGTTAGTAGATGGAGATTCTATGGAACCAACATTGCATAACGGTGATTATTTATTTTTGAATGTCTATTCAGATATTGATAACTTTGATATCGTTGTATTTCCACCGCCAGATGAAGAGGATGAAGATACACGTTACATTAAACGTGTGATTGGAGTTCCTGGGGATACAATAGAATACCATAGTGATATTCTCTATATAAATGGAGAAGAAGTAGAAGAAAACTTTCTAGATTATTCGGTTGAAGGAAAAGATTATTATTCATCTGGAAACTTCTCGTTACAATCTTTATTAGGCATTGAAGAAGTTCCTGAAGGGAAATACTTTGTTTTAGGTGATAACCGATTAAATTCTAGAGACAGTCGAAGTTTTGGTTTAGTTGATGAAGAGGTAATTCTTGGAAAAGTAGCCTTCAGATATTGGCCATTTGAAGATATAGGTTTTGTTGAGTAAATTATAAATTAAAATTTAAAACCGTGTTGGCATATTATAGCTGACACGGTAATTTTTTGACTAAGAGGGTGGTAATAATGACAAATATTCAATGGTATCCTGGACATATGGCAAAAGCTAAAAGAGAATTAACAGAGAAATTGCCGCTAGTTGATGTCGTGTTTGAGCTAGTAGACGCACGTGTCCCTGTTTCTTCAAGAAATCCAGATGTGGTCCAATTAATTCAAAATAAACCTCAAGTTCTTATTTTAATGAAATCCGATTTAGCGGATCCTAAAGTAACGAATCAGTGGTTAAATTATTATAAACAACAGAATATAAAAGCTGTACCTTTTAATGGTAAATCTAATCAAGGGATTGACAAAATCATTGAAGCTGCACGCAGTGTGTTAGAAGAAAATGCATTAAAAAGAGAAGAGAAAGGCTTAAAAGAACGAGCGATTCGTGCAGTGACTGTTGGGATCCCAAATGTTGGAAAATCAACGTTAATTAACCGATTTGCAGGTAAAAATATAACAACGACTGGAAATCGACCAGGAGTAACTAAAGCTCAACAATGGATTAAATATAAAAATCAACTAGAACTATTAGATATGCCTGGGATTTTATGGCCCAAATTTGAGGAGCCTTTAATCGGTCAAAAACTCGCTTTAACAGGAGCTATCAAAGAAACGCTTTATTATAAAGATGATATTGCGATTTTCGGGATTAATTATCTAACGAAAAATTATCCAGGAGTTTTGGCTAAAAGATATAATTTTGATTTGATGCTTGAAGAAGAATTATCTGCACCGGATCTTTTACTCCTTATCACAGAAAAACGCGGTTACTTCGACGATTACGATCGTGGGGCAGATATGCTGTTAAATGAACTTCGAGATGGAAAATTAGGCAGACTCTCATTTGAGACCTTAGAGGATATGAATATTAATGAAAATGACAATAAATGAAATCAAAGAAAGATTACAATATGTCACTGATTATGAAGATGAATTTCTATTAGCTTGTCAGGCGGATGAACGTAAAGGTGTTCAGCTAGCCGTCAAACAATGGCAAAAAAGACAAGTAGCAAAACAAAAACTTTATGATCGATACCAGAGAATGAATCAATTAGAAGAAAATTATGCGACTACTTATTCACTTATCGCTGGAATTGATGAAGTCGGACGAGGACCTCTTGCCGGACCTGTTGTTGCAGCAGCGGTAATTTTAGATCAAGACAAACAAATTTTGGGCTTGAATGATTCAAAAAAATTATCCTTAGCTAAGCGAGTTGAACTTTTTACAAAAATAAAAAAAGAAGCAGTCGCTGTAGGGATAGGTGTTGTTTCTGCAGAGGAAATTGACAAGTATAATATTTTAGGTGCTACAAAAATAGCGATGAAGAAAGCAGTTTCCAACTTAAACAAACAACCTGAACTTTTGTTAGTGGATGCGGTCCAACTTCAGACGCCAATTCCACAAGAAACAATCATTAAAGGCGACTTAAAAAGCAATAGTATAGCCGCAGCCAGTATTATTGCAAAAGTTACCCGAGATGAGATGATGGTTGAATACGGTAGAGAATTTCCTGGATATGGTTTTGCAAATAACGCAGGATATGGTACGAAAGAACACTTAGAAGCAATGAAACGCTTGGGGATTACTCCTATTCATCGTCGTTCTTTTTCACCAGTTAAAAAATATATTTAAAAAAGTTAAAATAAAAAAAGAAAATCGACTTTTTTTGCTAATTATATATATAGTAGATAATTTCAAAGAAAGAGTGATTTTCATGCAAAAATTTATAACTGTAAAAGAGTGGCTCTTTGCTTTAGGTATTTATCCCTCTTTACAAGCGATTGAAAAATTTAGTTTGTTTTTTGAGATGGTAGAGTCTTCAGCAAAAACAAAACATCCTGAAGAAAATTTACCACCTTCACTATTTAAATCCGGAAAAATTAAGAAGCTTTCACAAAAAAAGAAAGCTTCTTTTACGTCTTTTTTAGAGACATTGGATCTATCTAAAGAAATGAAAAAATATGAAGAACAAGGCATCCGATGGGTTACTATTTTGTCAGAGAATTATCCTTTTACTTTAAAACAAATTTTTTCACCACCTGTGGTCTTATTCTTTAAAGGGAATTATGAGTTGATTGAAAAACACACTTGGCTAGGAGTTGTTGGGGCTCGTTCTTGTACGAATTATGGCTTAGAGGCTACTGAGCATATTTTAGACTCACTTATTTTAAAAACGGATAAAGAAATAGGTGTGATAAGTGGACTAGCAAAAGGGATTGATACAAAAGCTCATCAAGTAACTCTAAACGCAGCTGGAAGCACAATTGGTGTCATTGGGACTGGTTTAGATCGATACTATCCTTTTGAAAACCGGATGCTTCAAAGAAAAATGATAGAAGAACATCTTGTCGTGAGTGAATATCCGATAGGCTCTAAGCCATTAAAGTTTCACTTTCCTGAAAGGAATCGTATAATAGCTGGGCTGAGCCGCGGAATATTAGTTATTGAAGCGAAAAAAAGAAGTGGCAGTTTAATTACTGCCTATAATGCTTTAGATGAAAGTCGGGATGTTTTTGCTGTTCCAGGATCTATCTTTGATCAAACAACAGAAGGTTGTCATCGCCTTATTCAATTAGGTGGTATTCTAACTAAAAATAGCGATGATATTTTGAAAGAATGGATGTATATATAGTAGAAACTTTTTCAAAATAAAAATAAAGTAGTTGACAAGTCTTATTCATATGTCCTATGATATGTAACGATTTTATAAAAATGAATAAATAATATTAAACGAATAAAAAGATTTATGTAGAAAGGAGTTTTTATTTGGCTTATAAATATCTAGTTATTGTGGAATCACCAGCTAAAGGGAAAACCATTGAACGTTATTTAGGAAAAAATTATAAGGTTATTGCTAGTAAAGGCCATGTTCGTGATTTGCCTAAAAGTCGGATGGGAATTGATTTCGAAAATAATTACGAGCCAGATTATATCACGATTCGAGGGAAAGGGCCGGTCGTTAAAGATTTAAAAAAATATGCAAAAAAAGCAGAAAAAATATATTTAGCCGCTGACCCGGATCGTGAGGGTGAGGCGATTGCATGGCACATTAGTCATGCTCTAAAGTTAGATAATGAAGATAAAAATCGAGTAATATTTAACGAGATTACTAAAGATGCGGTTAAAGATGCCTTTAAGAGTCCGCGCGCTATTGATAAAGATTTAGTGGATGCCCAACAAGCTCGACGCGTTCTTGATCGAGTGGTTGGATATGAAATTAGTCCAATTCTTTGGAAAAAAGTAAAAAGTGGCTTAAGTGCAGGCCGAGTACAATCCGTCGCCTTAAAAATAATTATTGATCGCGAAAAAGAAATTCGCAGTTTTAAACCAAAAGAATATTGGTCAATAAATGGTGAGTTTAAAAAAGAGAAAAAATCTTTTGAAGCATCATTTTACGGTATAAATTCTAAGAAAAAAGATTTACCCAAGCAAGAACAAGTATCTGAAGTTATGGATAAAATCGATAAGGATCGTCCTTGGACGGTAGCTGAAATTAAACGAAGTAAAAGACGTCGAAACCCTCAAAAACCTTTTACAACCAGTACGCTTCAACAAGATGGAGCCAATCGATTGAATTTCCGAACAAATAAAACAATGCAAGTTGCTCAACAATTGTATGAAGGGGTTTCAATTCAAAGAAATCAAACAGTTGGTTTAATTACGTATATGCGTACAGATTCAACTCGTATTTCGGATACAGCTCGAAATGAAGCGGTAAGTTTTATTGAAGAAAATTATGGAAAAGAATACGTAGGAACAAGTAAAAAAACTGCCAATAGTAGTAATGCTCAAGATGCACATGAGGCGATACGTCCGACAAGTATAAGTCGTACTCCAGAGTCTATTAAGAAATATTTATCTAAAGATCAATATAGATTATATCAGTTGATCTGGAATCGATTTATTGCAAGTCAAATGAAGCCAGCCGTATACAATACAATGCGTGTTGACTTGATACAAAATGGTGTGACTTTTCGCGCAAATGGCTCTCAGTTGGCATTTGCTGGTTTTACAAAAGTTTATAAAGATCGTGCAGCTGAAAAAGATAATATTTTACCTGATTTAAACGAAGGTGAAGATGTTGATTTAGTTAAGCTTGACCCTAAACAACATTTCACACAACCTCCTGCTCGTTTTTCTGAAGCTACCTTGGTTAAAACGCTAGAAGAAATAGGTGTAGGACGTCCGTCAACCTATGCACCGACATTAAACACTCTTCGACGCCGTTATTATGTAACGATGAAAAGCAAAAGGTTTGAACCTACAGAACTAGGGGAAATTGTCAATGATTTAATTGTTGAATATTTCCCACAAATTGTCGATGTTACATTCACGGCAGATATGGAAGAACGTTTAGATGAAATAGAAGATGGCAAACAGGACTGGATTGAATTGATAGATAACTTCTATAAACCTTTTCATAAAGAAATTGAGAAAGCAGAAGAGGAAATGGAAGAAATCGAAATTAAAGATGAGCCTGCTGGTTTTGATTGTGATGTCTGTGGGCACCCAATGGTTATTAAAATGGGACGTTACGGGAAATTTTATGCATGTTCAAATTTCCCAGAATGTAGAAATACCAAACCAATATTGAAAAAAATTGGGGTAACTTGTCCAACTTGTAAAAAAGGTGAAATTGTAGAACGTAAAACAAAACGTAATCGTCTGTTCTATGGATGTGAACGATATCCAGACTGTGACTTCTCTTCATGGGATAAACCAATTGGAAGAGACTGTCCAAAATGTGACGAATACCTAGTAGAAAAACGTACACGTAAACAAGTCCAAGTAGTTTGCTCAAATTGTGATTATGAGGAAGAACCACAAAAATAATTAAAATGGCTGAATAAAAATTCTTTATTTAAAAGATAAATAATAGAATGATTTATTCAGCTTTTTTTATCTGTGATAAGAGAGAGAAGTCGATAATTTTTCATTAAAATTTCATATGGTTTTATCTCTCTTTTAAACAATGTATAATAAAATAATGAATAGAAGGACTTTTATATAAAAGAGATAAAATTGGGAGGTGCTCGTTTGCTTTCAAATGAAGAATTAATTCAAGAGTTTAGTGCCTATTTAAAGTATGAAAGAAATTACTCGAGCTTAACAGATGATGCCTATTTAGAAGATATTAGGGATTTTGTCGAGTTTTTAGAAGAAACAGGCGATTCGAACCTATTAGAAATTGATCTGACGGATACAAGAATTTATTTGAGCGCATTGACCGATGAAAAATATAGTCGAACATCTATATCTAGAAAAATCTCTAGTTTACGTGCTTTTTATCAATATCTTTTGAACCATGATTTTATTGATGAGAACCCATTTTCCTACCTTTACTTAAAGAAGACGGGTTTACGTTTACCGAATTTTTTCTATGATGAAGAAATTGAACTTTTATTTGAAGCGGCGTCTGGAACGAAACCTCTGGATTACCGTAACAAGGCGTTATTAGAAGTTTTATATGGAACAGGGATTCGTGTTAGTGAATGCCAGCATTTAAAATTAGAAGACATTGATCTAAATTTAGGGGTTATGCTTGTTTTAGGAAAAGGAAACCGTGAACGTTATGTTCCTTTTGGTGAGTATGCAAAAATAGCTATTGAAGAATATATTGAAAATTGTCGTTCTCTACTAATGGAAAAATACCATAAAAAACATGATTATCTATTTATTAGTCAATATGGCGAACATATTTCAGTTTCAGGGATCCAATATGCATTGAATCAATTAATTAAAAAAACGAGTTTAACTTCTTCTATTCATCCTCATAAACTGAGACATTCTTTTGCGACACATTTACTGAACAATGGAGCGGATATGCGAACGGTTCAAGAATTATTAGGACATAAAAGCTTATCTTCTACTCAAATTTATACTCATGTAACAAAAGATCATTTATTAAAAGATTATAAACAGTTCCATCCTAGAGCTTAAAAGTTATAAAGCTCTATATTAAAAGGAAATTTATTAGTTGGAGGAGATTTAATGGTTAAGTTTCATGCAACAACAATATTAGCTGTTCAACACAATGGAGAGGCTGCAATGGCTGGTGATGGACAAGTCACAATGGGAGAATCCGTTATTATGAAAGGAACAGCCCGTAAAATTAGAAAAATTTATGATGATCAAGTTATTGTAGGTTTTGCTGGAAGTGTAGCGGATGCGTTTACCCTTGAAGATAAATTTGAAGGAAACTTAAACAAATATAGCGGAAATCTAGAAAGAGCAGCTGTTGAGCTGGCTCAAGAGTGGCGTTCTGATAGAGCAATGCGTGAACTCGAAGCTTTACTTATTGCTATGAATAAAGATAAGATGCTTTTAATTTCTGGTACAGGTGAGGTTATTCAACCTGACGATGATATTTTAAGTATTGGATCTGGCGGAAATTACGCTTTAGCCGGAGCTCGCGCCTTAAAACGACACAATAAAGAGCTAACCGCTGAAGAGATTGCCCGAGAAGGCTTACAAATCGCTTCTGAAATCGATATTTTCACAAATGAAAATATTATCACTGAAAAATTATAAGAATTGGAGTGTCTATATTTTGCAAAATACAAAAGAATTAACACCAAAGGAAATTGTGAAACGTCTAGATCAATATATTATTGGTCAAGGTGAAGCAAAAAAAGCAGTATCGATTGCATTAAGAAACCGATATCGTCGTCAATTAATTGAACCAGAAATGCAAAAAGAAATTACCCCTAAAAATATTTTAATGATTGGGCCTACTGGTGTAGGGAAAACAGAAATCGCTAGACGCTTGGCTGATATTTTATATGCGCCTTTTCTTAAAGTTGAAGCTACAAAATTTACAGAAGTCGGATATGTGGGGCGGGATGTAGAATCTATGGTACGAGACCTAGTAGAAGCTTCCATTCAGCTTGTTCGCCGCGAAAAACGGAGTGAAGTACATGCACGCGCAGAAAACGAAGCAGTTAAACGTATTGCTAAAGCTCTAGCTCCAGGAATCCGCAAAGAAAAAACACAACAAAGCTCAAATCCTTTCGCACAATTTTATCAAAGCATGGGGTTAGATCCTAATCAAATGAATTTGGGAGCAGAAGAACCTGAGGAAGAAGTTACAGAAGAAATTTCTTCAAAAAGAAGTGAATTAGTCGATCAAATAAAGCGCGGAGTATTAGATAGTCGTGAAGTCGAAATTCAAGTCGAAGAAAAACAACAAAAAGCTACAGGACCAATGAACGATCAGTTCGAACAAATGGGAATTGATTTATCGGATACACTTGGTGCCTTTAAATCACCAAACAAAATAAAACGTACTATGACAGTTAAAGAAGCTGTTGGAGTTTTAACAGAGGAAGAAGCCGATAAATTAATTGAAAGTGCGGATATTGAATCTGAAGCTATTCAGTTAGCTGAAAACAATGGAATTATTTTCTTAGATGAGATTGATAAAATTGCTTCTAAAGATGAAGGAGGACAAGCACAGATTTCTCGTGAAGGGGTTCAAAGAGACATCTTACCTATCGTTGAAGGTTCTGTCGTCCGAACAAAATATGGTAATGTGAAAACAGACTACATTTTATTTATCGGGTCTGGTGCTTTCCATACTTCTACACCAAGTGATTTAATCCCAGAATTACAAGGTCGTTTCCCGATTCGTGTAGAATTAGATGATTTAACTGCAGATGAGTTCATCAAAATCTTAACGGAACCTAAAAACTCATTAATTAAACAATACCAAGCACTGTTAAGTACTGAAAATGTGGATGTTAACTTCACAATGGATGCAGTAGAAGAATTAGCTAACATTGCTCAAAAAGTGAATGAAGAGACAGATAATATTGGTGCTCGTCGTTTGCATACCATTTTAGAGAAGTTATTAGAAGAATTATTATTTGAAGCAAGTGATATGCAAATGGGAGAAGTCAATATTACGAAAAAATATGTTCAAGATAAAATTGGACATATCGCTGAAGATCATGATCTATCTCAATACATTCTATAATAATGGTAAGGTGAAAAGAGTCGCTAGTTTATTCAAAAACCTTGGATAAACTAGCTTTTTTATTGATTCCATCAAAAAAAGCGCTAAGGAATCAGCAAAGTTCCTTAACGCTATAAAATCTAGATAATTAATCTTTTTTTGAACTACGTAATCCAAAAGGAACTTTACTTTCTGTTCCGTCTCTAAGTCGATTAATATTTTCTCTATGAAGATAAATAATTAATAAAGCAACTATCCAAATAATCGTAGAGAAAATAGGGTCATTTATGAAAAAAGAACCAATGGCAGCAAAGAATACTGCCAGAATACTTGAAATACTTACAATGCTTGTTGTAAATAATAAAATTAAAAATACTCCTACAAAAATCAATAGAAAAATTGGGTGTAAGGCTAGCGCAACTCCTGCAGAGGTAGCTACTGCTTTTCCACCTTTAAATTTAATATATAATGGAAAGACATGACCTAGGATTGCAAAAATTCCAATAAATATAGGGTGAATGTCACTTCCTAACCAAATTGGCAGATAGGTAGCAAGAGTTCCTTTCATTACATCAATGATTAAAGCAAGAGTCCCAGCTTTTGCGCCTAAAATACGAAAGGTATTGGTTGCTCCTGTATTTCCACTTCCATATTCGCGGATATCTTTATGATATAATAATTTTCCAATCCAAACGCCCGATGGAATAGAGCCTAATAAATAGGCAATTATCATTAGAACAAGAATATTCAAATTAATCTCTCCTCAAAGTAAGGGGCTAAATATTGATAAATAACTCCTCAAAGCGATATATATAGTTTACCATGATTTAAACCGTACTTTAACAATTATTTCAAAAAAAGAGGGAGAAAGCTTATTAAGCCAGTTGTTAGAATAAAAGTTGACAATTTTATGGTATAATTGTAAAGTATGCTTGTTGAATGAGAACAAGCGTTTCAATTAGATTAAATAACTGAATAAATTAATAGTTAAATTTGTAGAAGGGGTGCATCATTAAATGGCACAACAAAAATATTCCGATTCTTCTATTCAAATTTTAGAAGGTTTAGACGCTGTAAGAAAACGTCCTGGTATGTATATAGGGTCAACTGATTCACGAGGTCTTCATCATCTAGTATATGAAATAGTAGACAATTCAGTGGATGAGATTCTTGCAGGCTATGGCGATACCATTGATATTACAATTTTTGAAGACAATAGTATTTCTGTAAAAGATAATGGAAGAGGTATGCCAACAGGAACACATCAGTCTGGAATTCCAACCTTACAAGTCATCTTTACTATCTTGCATGCAGGTGGAAAATTCAGTGAAGAGGGTGGCTATAAAACTGCAGGAGGACTTCATGGTGTAGGAGCCGCTGTAGTCAATGCATTATCTGAATGGCTAATCGTATCTGTTCAAAGAGAAGGCTATGAATATACTCAAAAATTTAAAAATGGTGGAAAACCAGACGGAAACGTTAAGCGTAAAAAAATTAAAAGCAAAGCCACCGGTACAACCATTCACTTCAAACCCGATCCAGAAATCTTTAAATCAATAAAATTATCTTATGATACAATCTCTGAAAGAATGCGCGAATCTGCGTTCTTACTTAAAAAGACAAAGATTCGTCTGACAGACACTCGTTCAGATGTAGAAGAAGAATTCTATTATGAAGATGGGATCAAATCTTTTGTTGAATATTTAAATGAAGATAAAGATACATTAACTCCCATCGGTTATTTTGAAGGAGAAAATAATGGAATCGAAGTAGAATTTTCTTATCAGTATAATGATGGATATACAGAGAACTTCTTAAGTTTCGTAAACAATGTACGGACACGAGATGGCGGGACACATGAAATAGGTGCAAAAACAGCCCTTACAAAAAGCTTTAATGATTATGCTCGCCAAGCAAACTTATTAAAAGAAAAAGAAAAAAACCTAGAAGGCTCAGATATTCGTGAAGGAATCGCGGTTATTCTATCCGTACGTATCCCTGAAAATATCCTTCAATTTGAGGGCCAAACAAAAAACAAACTAGGAACCTCTAGCGCTCGTTCAGCTACTGAAGCTGTTATATCCGAACAATTAGGCTTTTATCTCGCCGAAAATGGAGAGATGTCCCAACAAATTATTCGAAAAGCTCTAAAAGCACGAGAAGCACGAGAAGCCGCAAGAAAAGCAAAAAATGCCACCCGAGATGGGAAGTCAAGACGTCAAAGAGATGCTTTAATCTCTGATAAACTCACTCCCGCCCAAGGTCGAAATGCGAAACGGAATGAGCTTTATTTAGTTGAGGGAAATTCAGCAGGAGGATCTGCAAAACAAGGACGAGACCGTAAGTTCCAAGCTATCCTTCCATTAAGAGGGAAAGTCATCAATACAGAAAAAGCTTCAATAACGGATATCTTCAAAAATGAAGAAATCGCAACAATGATTTATACCATTGGGGCAGGGGTAGGTCCGGAATTTGATATTAAAGACTGTAACTATGATAAAGTAATTATTATGACAGATGCGGATACCGATGGTGCGCATATTCAGACTTTACTCTTAACTTTCTTTTATCGTTACATGCGTCCGTTGATTGATGCAGGAAAGATTTATCTTGCTCAACCTCCTTTATACAAGGTAACTTCTGGTTCAGGAAAGAAACAAAAATCTTCCTATGCTTGGACGGATGAAGAGCTAAGTCAAACGACCAAAGAATTAAAAAAATATTCTTTACAACGATATAAAGGTTTAGGAGAAATGAATGCTGATCAATTGTGGGAAACAACAATGGATCCAGAAAGACGTACCTTAATTCAGGTGACTATTGATGATGAAGCTCAAGCAGAACGTCGTGTTTCTGTATTAATGGGTTCAAAGGTTGCTCCACGTCGAGATTGGATTGAAGATAATGTTGAGTTCACAATGGAAGAAGAAGGCAGCATTCTAGACACGGAAGAAGTTCTCGAAGAGAATGAAGAAGACTTTCAGCAAGAAAGGTTAGATGTTTAATGGCAGAAAGCTCAGGAATTCAAAAAATAACACTCGAAAATGTCATGGGGGATCGCTTTGGACGGTATTCGAAATATATTATTCAAGAGCGAGCGATTCCGGACATTCGAGATGGTTTAAAACCTGTTCAACGTCGAATTATATTTGCGATGCAAGAAGAGAACAATACTCATGACAAAGCCTACCGTAAATCAGCAAAAACAGTAGGGAATGTGATTGGTAATTATCATCCGCATGGAGACACTTCAGTTTACGATGCAATGGTTCGTTTAAGTCAAGAATGGAAAATGCTTGAACCTTTAGTCGATATGCAAGGAAATAATGGGAGTATGGATGGAGATCCTGCCGCTGCCATGCGTTATACTGAAGCTCGCTTATCAAAAATTGCGAACGAATTAGTAAAAGACATTAATTTAGATACAGTGGATTTTATTTTAAATTTTGATGATACAGATGAGGAACCTACTGTTTTACCTGCTAAGTATCCAAATTTACTCGTAAATGGTGCAACAGGGATTTCAGCAGGATATGCAACGGATATTCCCCCTCACAATTTAGGAGAAATCATTGATGCTACGGTACATCTAATTGATCATCCGGAAGCCCATCTAAAAACATTAATGAAGTATGTCAAAGGCCCTGACTTCCCAACCGGTGGGATTGTACAGGGAGCAAAGGGCTTAAAAAAGGCCTTTGACACGGGGAGAGGGCGAATTGTTATTCGCTCGAAGACAGAAATCGAAAAGATGCGCGGTGGGCGCGAACAAATCGTGATTACAGAGATTCCTTATGATGTGAATAAAAGCAGTCTAGTCAGTAAGATTCACGATATACGCATTAATAAAAAGATTGATGGGATAGCGGATGTCCGAGATGAAACAGACCGCGCAGGGTTAAGGATTGTTGTCGAGCTGAGAAAAAGTGTTAATGCAGAAGGTGTATTAACGTATTTACTTAAAAACACTGACTTACAGATTTCTTATAATTATAATGTTATCGCTATTGATGACAAGCAACCTAAACAATTAGGCTTAAGAGACATTTTAAATAGTTATTTGAATTTTAGAAGAGAAGTAGTTACTCGTCGTACGAATACTCTTCTTAAAAAGGATACAGAGCGAGAACATATAGTAAAAGGACTAATCAAAGCAATCTCTATCCTAGATAAAGTAATTACTACAATACGAGAAAGTAAGAATAAATCCCATGCAAAAGTCAACTTGATTAATGACTTTGAATTTAGTGAAAGACAAGCCGAAGCTATAGTGAATCTTCAACTTTATCGTTTGACCAATACAGATATTACAGAGTTAGAAAAAGAAGCGAAGGATTTAGAAACACGCATAAAAGAGTACAATGAAATATTAAACAATAAAGAGAAACTTGATCAAGTCATTAAAAAAGAGCTAAAAGATATTAAGAAGAATTATGCAACTCCACGATTAACTCAAATTGAAGATGAAATTGAAGAGCTAAAAGTAGAAAAAGAAGTCTTAATATCTGAAGAGGAAGTTATCGTTACCTTGACAAGAGAAGGGTATTTAAAACGTACAAGTTTACGCTCTTATCAATCCTCTTCACCTGATGATATAAGTATTCGAAATGGAGACCATGTCCTATTTGCTGAAAAATTATCTACCTTAGATCAAATGATTATTTTTACAAGCAAAGGAAAAGTGATCAATCGTCCGATCCATGAACTTCCCGATATTCGTTGGAAAGATCCTGGTCAACATCTATCTCAAAGTATTTCTTTTGAGCCGTCTGAAAGAATTGTTGTGGCTTATAGTTATAGGAAATTACCGAAAGAAGATACTTTTGTTTTAATTACCCGAAATGGAAATATCAAACAAACAAAAATATCTGATTTTGCACCTAAAAGAAGTTATAAAACTCAAAGCTTTACAGCTATTCGTTTAGAGGATAAAAGTGATGAGTTAGTAAATGTATATGAAGCGAATCATGAGACAACTTACGATGTATTTTTAGTCAGTCATCGCGGTTATGGTTTACGTTATTCACTTGCTGAAGTATCTACTTATGGTACGAATGCAAAAGGAGTAAGATCTATGAATCTTAAAGACGGAGACTATGTAATTTCGGGCTGCATTTTTGAACCTACTGAGAAAAGCGTTCAAGTAATGCTGGTAACACACCGAGGAGCTGTAAAGAAAATGAACGTGATTGATTTTGATATTATATCAAGAGCAAAACGTGGATTATTAATTCTTCGAGAGTTAAAAGCAAATCCTCATCGAGTTGCTTTAATGTTTAGCGTTATGAGTAATGATGAAAAAATTACGCTTGTTACAAATAAAGATCATGAATTTACTATCCAACCTAAGGATTATGGAATAAGTGATCGTTACAGCAATGGTTCTTTTGTTTTGGATGAAGAAACGGATGGTCATCCTGTCTCTTATCGAAGAGATGACTTAATTTATGAAAAGACTGAAGAAACCGATAATAATTAAATCGTTCTATAAAAGAGGGTGCTATTGAATGGTTAATCATTCATTAGCACCCTCTATTTATTCACAAAGATTGTGAAGGTATAAACGACTCCACCCATTCTCAATAGATTATCATTTAATACGCTTACATGTTGTAGTATTAGCATTTTGTTATAATTCTTATTAAGAATTAATGGCAAAACGGGTTGAATTTACCCCCTACTATGTGATAAAATTAATATGTTGTTAGAGAGACAAACGGATTCAAAAAAATAAATAAGGAGTTGTAATTATGCAAAAGTCAATAGATTCTACCTCTTATGATAAAGCATGGGATGGATTTAAGGGTAGTAAGTGGAAACATAATATAACTGTTCGTGATTTTATTCAAAAGAACTATACCCCATATGATGGTGATGATACCTTCTTAGAAGGCCCAACAGAGAACACTTCTCAATTATGGGATCAAGTAATGGATTTAGATCGAAAAGAAATTGAAGCTGGAGGAGTATTAGACATGGATACAGATGTGGTATCCTCTATCACTTCTCATGGACCAGGTTATTTAGACCAAGAAAAGGAAACGGTTGTTGGTTTTCAAACAGACGAACCCTTTAAGCGTTCTTTTCAACCTTATGGTGGTATTCGTATGTCTGAACAAGCAGCAGAATCTTATGGCTACGAAATTAATCCTGAAAAAGTTCATATTTTTAGTGAGTATCGTAAAACACATAATCAAGGAGTCTTTGATGCCTATACACCTGAAATGCGTGCGGCACGTCGATCAGGTGTTATCACAGGATTACCTGATGCATATGGACGTGGACGTATTATCGGTGATTACCGTCGAGTCGCTTTATACGGAATAGACTTTTTAATTGAAGAAAAAATGAATGATAAAGACCACTGTGGTGGCGGAGTCATGTCTGAAAAAATTATTCGCCAAAGAGAAGAATTATCTGAACAAATTAGAGCTTTACATGAAATTAAGGAATTAGGACACATTTATGGTTTTGATATTTCACGTCCTGCTGAAAATGCTCAAGAAGCTTTCCAATGGTTATATCTTGGTTATTTAGCAGCTGTTAAACAACAAAATGGTGCAGCTATGTCATTGGGGCGTACTTCAACCTTCTTAGATATTTATATTGAACGTGATCTTGAAAACGGTACTTTGACAGAAGTAGAAGCGCAAGAACTAGTTGACCATTTCGTTATGAAATTACGTTTGGTTAAATTCGCACGTACACCAGAATATAATGAACTATTTTCTGGAGATCCAACTTGGGTTACAGAAGCTATTGCAGGTATGGGTATGGATGGACGTCATATGGTAAGTAAAAACAGTTATCGTTTCTTACATACATTAAGAAACTTAGGTCCTTCTCCAGAACCAAACTTAACAGTCTTATGGTCAGATAACTTACCACAACACTTTAAAGATTTTTGTGCAAGAGTATCAATCGAAACAAGTGCAATTCAATATGAAAACGATGATGTTATGCGTCCAATCTATGGTGACGATTATGGAATTGCTTGTTGTGTATCTGCTATGGAAATTGGAAAACAAATGCAATTCTTTGGTGCTCGTGCAAACTTAGCGAAAACACTCCTATATGCAATCAACGGTGGGGTAGATGAGGTTTCTAAAGCACAAGTTGCTCCAGCTTATGCTCCAATCACTTCAGAGTATTTAGACTATGATGAAGTACAAGAAAAATATCAAGAAATGATTGATTGGTTATCTGGACTATACATCAATACATTAAATATTATTCATTTTATGCATGATAAGTATAGTTATGAAAGTTCACAAATGGCACTACACGATACTGAAGTATTGAGAACAATGGCAACAGGTATTGCAGGATTTTCAGTAGCTGTTGACTCACTATCTGCCATTAAATATGCGAAAGTAAAAACTATTCGAGATGAAAATGGTTTAGTCGTTGATTATGAAATCGAAGGAGATTATCCAAAATACGGAAACAATGATAATCGTGTTGACGATATTGCTATAGAGCTTTTAGAACGATTTATAACAAGTGTCAAAAAACATGAAACTTATCGTGATTCTGTTCATACAACTTCAATCTTAACAATTACTTCAAACGTTGTTTATGGTAAGAAAACAGGGAATACACCGGATGGTCGTCGTGCTGGTGAACCATTTGCTCCTGGTGCAAATCCATTACATGGTCGAGATGAAAAAGGCGCTCTTGCTAGTTTGAACTCAGTCGCTAAACTACCTTATGAATTTTCATTAGATGGTATTTCTAATACCTTCTCAATTGTTCCAAATGCTTTAGGAAAAACAGAAGATATTCAAATTAGAAATCTATCAAATATGCTAGACGGTTACGTGAACAAAGGTGGACATCATATAAACGTTAATGCATTGAACCGAGAAACTTTAGTGGATGCAATGGATCACCCAGAAGAATACCCACAACTTACTATTCGTGTTTCAGGTTATGCTGTTAAATTTATTAAACTAACACGTGAACAACAAATGGAAGTTATTAGCCGTACATTCCATGAAAGTTTATAATTATTAGCTGGAAATAGAACGATTTTATAAAAAATTAGTGTAAGGATGATGAATCAATATGACAGAAGATACACTTGGATATGTACATTCTATAGAAACATTTGGCTCCGTCGACGGACCAGGAATTCGGTTTGTTGTGTTTATGCAGGGGTGTCGACTAAGATGTGCTTTCTGTCATAATCCTGACACTTGGAACATTGGTGGAGGAACCCCTTATACTGCTCAAGAATTAATTGACCAAGCCGTTGATTATCAAGCATATTGGGGAGATGAAGGTGGAATTACAATAAGTGGAGGAGAGCCTCTTCTACAAATTGACTTTATTTTAGAACTATTTAAGTTAGCTAAAGAGAAAGGTGTTCATACCGCAATTGATTCGTGTGGAGGACCATTTACTCGTGAAGAGCCGTTTTACAGCGTGTATGATGAGTTAATGCAGTATACTGACTTAGTTTTAATGGATATTAAACATATTAATAATGAATTCCATAAAAAATATACGATGGCTGAAAATACAAATATTCTTGAAATGGCTCGTGATTTGGCAGATCGTAATATTCCGATGTGGATACGACATGTTTTAGTTCCAGAACACTCAGATTTTGATGAAGATTTAAAATCTCTAAGTAGCTTTATTCAATCTTTAGGTTCAGCAGTTAAAAATGTAGAGGTTTTACCTTATCATAAGTTAGGTGTATACAAATATAAAGAATTAGGCATTCCATACCGGTTAGAAGGTATTGAACCTCCAACAAAAGATCGAGTAGAGAACGCAAATCGTATTCTAATGACCAATCAATATCAAAATAAATAATCTTTAACTCTAAGATTAAATAGAATGAATGAAGGATATAGGAAAACCTGTATCCTTTTTTATATCCATTTTTGAAAACTTTCAACGTTTTATTCTTAAGCGAAAAAATCATTCTCAATTTGCCTTATTAGCTTTAAATGAGTATAATGTTATAAATATGAGAATTTGATGAAGTTAATTTTATAGCTTTTTCATAAGAAAGAAGGTTCAAGCATGTCGATATACAAAAAAATGGTAAAAAGATTTGGAATTTTATTTTTTATATTAGGTTTTTTATTGAATAGGGGAACTGAGGTGAGCGCTCAAGAAAAGGTATATATTATAGGAACCGATACGACTTATGCTCCATTTGAATATGTCGATGAAGAAGGTGACTTTGTAGGAATTGATATGGACTTGTTAGAGGCTATCGCTGAAGATCAAGGTTTTGAATACGAACTTCGAATCTTAGGGTTTAATGCTGCAGTACAAGCACTTGAAAGTAACCAAGTAGATGGAGTTATTGCAGGAATGAGTATCACAGATGAACGTAAAGAAGCTTTCGACTTTACAGATCCTTACTATTCTTCAGGCTCACAGTTTGCTGTTTTAGAAGACAGTGAAGTTGATTCATTAGAAGATTTAGAAGGTAAGATTGTAGCTGTTAAAACAGGAACTACTGGTTTTGATGTTGCAACTGAATTATCTGAAGAATATGGCTTTACATTAAATGTTTTTGAAGATTCAGTTAATATGTACGAAGATATGCAAGTAGGAAACTCGGTAGCCGTGGTTGAGGATTATCCAGTTATGTTGTATGCCCATTCCACTGGACGCATTCGCTTAAAATTTATTGGGGAACAACAAGCTGTTGCAGATAATGGCTTAGCTGTAAATAAAGGTGAAAATCAAGAGCTATTACAAATGTTTAATGATGGTTTAGCTAATTTAAGAGCTTCTGGTGAATATGAAGAGATTATTGCTCGTTATTTAGGTGAGGAAGCTTTAGAAGAAGAAAATAAGAACCAAAATATAATAGTTCAATTCATAAATAACTTAGAACCTTTAATGGAGGGTTTATGGCAAACAATTTGGTTGTCTTTTGTGTCATTCTTTATTGCATTAATATTTGGAGTCATTATAGGGTTAATGCGAACGAGCGATGTAAGCCTATTGAATATTCTTGCTCAAATTTATATAGATATTATGCGAGGTTCTCCTTTAATTGTATTAGCTTTCTTTATTTATTTTGGTATTCCGCAAATGACAGGCTTAAAATTCAATGCGAATATAGCTGGAATAATTACATTAAGCTTGAATGCGACTGCTTATATTGCAGAAATAGTTAGGGGCGGTATTCAAGCGGTAAATAAAGGACAAGTTGAAGCTGGTAAATCTCTTGGGCTAACCAATAGCATCACCATGCGTCGTATTATATTGCCGCAAGCTTCAAAAATAGCTATGCCTTCATTAATTAACCAGTTTGTTATTACACTAAAGGATACTTCCATTCTATCTGTAATTGGTATTGTAGAATTAACTCAAACAGGTAAAATTATTATTGCTCGAACTTATCAGTCGGGAAGTATTTGGCTTATTATAGGAGCAATGTATATTATTTTGATCACAGTTTTAACGAAATTATCAAATCGATTAGAGAAGGAGCTATAATAATGACCATTATTAAAGTAGATAACTTACAGAAAAGTTTTGGTGAAAATGAAGTTTTAAAATCCATAAACTTAGAAGTAAATAAAGGTGAAGTAATTTGTATTATAGGTCCTTCAGGTTCAGGTAAATCTACCTTTTTACGATGTTTAAATGGATTAGAGTCGGTAAATGGAGGACATATTAAAATAGATGAGAATGATTTAACAGATCATTCAACCAGGATTGATATTATTCGACAAAATATAGGAATGGTTTTTCAACAATTTAATTTATTTCCACATTTAACAGTTGCTGAAAATATAACATTAGCACCCGTTGAATTAAAAAAAATGTCTAAAAGCGAAGCCTATCAACGGGCTTTAGATTTATTGGAAATGGTTGGTTTAGAAGAAAAAATTGATGATTACCCTGATTCTTTATCGGGTGGACAACAACAACGAGTTGCTATTGCACGAGCTTTAGCAATGAACCCTGAAGTTATGTTGTTTGATGAACCGACCTCTGCTTTAGATCCAGAAATGGTTGGAGAAGTTCTAGGTGTTATGAAAAAGTTAGTAGATGAAGGAATGACTATGGTCATAGTTACTCACGAAATGGGCTTTGCACGACAAGTAGCAGATCGAGTTATTTTTATGGATGATGGTTATATTGTCGAAGAAAATGTACCAGATAAGTTATTTGATGAACCTAATGAAATAAGAACTCAAACATTCTTAGACAAAGTTTTATAATTATATTTTAAACATCTTTGTAAGCTGAAGGTAAACTCCTTATTCTTATAAAGATGTTTTTATTTTAGAAAGTTTTTATGACCCGATTTTTTAATAGATTAATTGCTAAAATGCACATTTTGTTTTAATCTATATAGTAAGAAAAGTAAAAATAGGAGTGATAAAAATGAGTAAACTTTTAGTGTTTGGTCACCAAAACCCTGATACAGATACCATTGCATCTGCTATAGCTTTAACATATTTATTGAATGAACTTTCTATTGCAGCAGAAGCAGTCGCATTAGGTAAACCTAATGCTGAAACGAAATATGTACTGGATTATTTTCGAGTAGATCAACCTCGGATTATAGAAACGGCATCAAATGAGACAGACGCTGTTGTGTTAGTGGACCATAATGAAAAACAACAGAGTGTATCAGATATCAATGAAGTCAGTATAAAAGGTGTCGTTGATCATCATCGCATTGCAAATTTTGAAACTTCAGATCCATTGTATTATAGAGCTGAACCTGTAGGATGTACAGCAACAATTTTATTAAAACTATTTAAAGAATATGAGGTTACCATTCCTAATCATATTGCCGGGTTAATGCTTTCCGCAATTGTTTCTGATACCTTATTATTAAAATCACCAACCTGTACTTCAGAAGATGTACGAGCAGCTGAAGAACTAGCTGATATTGTTGGTGTATCTTTAGATGAGTATGGTTTAGAAATGTTAAAAGCAGGAACAGACATTACTTCAAAAACACCTGAAGAGATTTTAAATGATGATGCAAAGACATTTCCTATGGGAAGTGAAACAGTGCGAATTGGCCAAGTAAATGTGGTAGATATTGAAGACATTCTTGTTCAGAAAAAAGATATCCTGGAAACGATGCGACAAGAAACAAGAGAAAATGATTACGATTTATATGTTCTTTTAGTTACAGATATAATTGAAAGTAATTCAGTAGCGATAGTAGATGGTCCAGCATATCGTCAATTTGAAATAGCTTTTGAAAAACCTCTTCAATTGAATACAGTGGATTTAGAGGGCGTTGTTTCACGAAAAAAACAAGTTGTACCACCATTAAACAATGCTTTTAAAAGAGAGAACTAGATGGAAATAGTAAAAGACGTAGATAACTTTACTTTATCTACGTCTTTTATATTTTATAGATTGTCGAATGTATAAAAACCTGGTTCTTTATCTAGTAATTTCGGAGCAACTTGTAAAGCACCATTTGCAAAAATATCTTTCGATTGAGCTCGATGGCTAATTGTAATTTCTTCATCTAATGCAGCAAAAAACACATCATGTTCTCCAACAATTGTTCCAGCTCGTACGGAAGAGACTCCAATTTGATTTTCTTTACGTTTTTCTAGTTTTTCATGGCGATTATAAACTGCTTTAGCGTCTCTTCGATTAGGAACCTCTTTAATCGTATCTAAAAGTAAGTTTAAGGTCCCGCTAGGAGCATCTACCTTTTGATTGTGGTGTTTTTCTAGTAATTCAATGTCATAATCATCAAGTAATTCAGTTGCTAATGCTACAAGTTTTGTCATGACATGAACTCCATAACTCATATTCGGGCTGAAGAAGACTGGTTGTTTTTCAGCTTTTCTTTTCGCTTTTTCAATAATTTTCTCTTTTTCACCTGTGGTTGCAATAATTAAAGGTAACGTCATTTCTTCTGTCTCTAGCATTTCGAGAGTTAAATTAGGATGTGAGAAATCAATCACGACATCTGCCTCAGGAAACTCTTTAAAACTATGAACGGTTAGATAAGGTGTTTCTTCGCCTTCTGGAACCATAACTGCTTCAATTTTATAACCACGTTCTTTTGATAAAGCTGCAACTCGTTGTCCCATAGCACCATAACCTACTAATATGATTTTCATAGATGATTGATCCCTTCTTTTAAAGACTGATATGAATCGATTAAATGAGTAATCACTTGGCCTTCTAAACCAACTAGCGGAAGACGTAATTCGTATTCACCAAATCCAATATGGCTAACAACTGCTTTAATTGAAATGGGATTTAGCTCTGCACCAATAGCATCCGTAAAAGGGAAAAGAAGGTTATTTAGTTTTACCGCTTCTTTAGGGTCGGTCTGTGTTAGTTCATAGAGCTTTTGATGTTCGCTAGGTAGAACATTTGCTACCACTGAAATTAAGCCTCTTCCACCTGCAGCATAAAAAGGAAGGGCTGTATCATCATTTCCTCCATAGAAAGCAAAGTCTTCATCTACTAAGTTTTGCATTCTTGTCAAGTTTGCTAAATCACCGGTTGCATCTTTCAATCCAACAATATTCGGTATTTTTGCTAACTGAGCAACTGTATCTGCTTCTAACGACATACCTGTACGAGCAGGCACATCATATAAGATGATTGGTAGGTCTACAAGAGCCTCAGCAATAGCTGTAAAATGCGCGATAGCACCTTCTTGAGTTGTTTTATTATAGTAAGGTGTAATCATTAATACACCGTCTACGCCAAGTTTCTTAGCTTCTAAGGAATTATCAATAGAAGCTTGTGTATCATTAGATCCAGTACCTGCAATCACAGGTATTTCTTTATTAGCTACCTCAACAGCCGTTTTTATTGTCTGTCTTTTTTCAACATCCGTTAATGTTGATCCTTCACCTGTTGTTCCATTAATTATAAAAGCTTGAATATCATTATCTTTTAAAAATTGCAAATGATTTTTTAAGCTCTCTAGATCGATTTCGCCATTTTTAAAGGGTGTCGTAACAGCAGCAGAAACCCCTTCAAATAATAAAGTCATTTTAATATTCCCCTTTCGAGTTTTAATCTATTTTCTTCACAAAAAATTATTTTGTCTCTTCTTTAAGCAATTGATTCAATATTTGTACAGCGTTAAGAGCAGCACCTTTTAAAATATTATCACTTACTGACCAAACATGAAAAGTATTTTCTAAACTATTATCCTTACGAATGCGACCAACGATAATATCATCTTTGCCTGCAGCATCAATTGGCATAGGGTACTCTAAATGATCAGGATCATCTTTTAATGTAATACCTGGTTTATTTCTAAACACCTGTTTAACTTCCTTAACTGTAGGACTTTCTTCAAATGTCACGTTCATAGCAATAGAATGTGAAGATTTAACGGGAACACGAACACATGTAGCCGTGACGGGTAATTCAGGCAAGTCTAGAATTTTACGTGTTTCATCAATCATCTTTTCTTCTTCTTTAGTATATCCATTTTCTAAAAAATCATCGATATGAGGAAGAACATTATCATAAATGGGGTATGGATAATTTAATGGGTCTTCTCCACGCTCCCCACGGTTCAAGTCTTCAATCCCAGCCCAGCCAGATCCTGAAACAGACTGATATGTGGTATAGGCCACTCGAGTTAATCCAAAAGCATCTTGAAGAATTTTTAAAGGAGAGACTGATTGAATGGTTGAACAATTTGGATTCGCAATAATTTTCCTATCTAAAGAAGGGTGATTGACTTCTGGAACAATTAAATCAATTTCAGGATTCATTCGCCAAGCACTCGAATTATCAATAACGACTGCTCCGTTCTCTTCAAAAAGAGGAGAATAATGTAAACTTGTTTGGCCTCCAGCAGACATTAAGACATAATCAAAGGGCTCTTTAGTTGCTGCTTCAGTTAATTCCCGTACAGTTAACTCATAATCTTTAAATGGTATTTTTTTTCCTGCTGATCGTTTTGAAGCAAAGAGTACAAGTTCAGAGATTTCTATATTTTTGGTTTCTAATAATTGTAGGATAGTGGAACCCACTAACCCAGTTGCACCTATTACTGCTACTTTTGTCATAAATAATACCCCCATATGTTATAAATTAAAGGATTCGCAAAGAATATGTGTTGCTTTTTGATCATTCTCTGCATCAATTAAGAATGTAATACTAATCTGTGAGGTCGTCACTTGTGAAAAAGGAATCTCATTCTCAATTAATGTACGGAACACTTTAGAAGCGACTCCATGCATGTCGCGCATCCCTGCACCAATGACTGATAACTTAACAAATTCTTGGTTAATTATAACTTCGAGCTCTTGGTAGGACTCTTTTAAAACACTTGTCAGAGCTTCAATTTGAATTCGGTCATTATGTTTTGCTGTAAAGCTAAATTGCAAGTGTTTTTCATCATCAATTTGAGAAATCATATCAATATTGATTTCACTTTCATCTAATAAATTAAACAAATCATTCAATAATTTAAAGTCCGTCGTAGGGTAGGAGAGTGAGACTTGAATAACATCCTCATCTAAAGCTACCCCCGTTACAGCTTTTCTTTCTAACATTTTATCATCGGGCATGATCCATGTTCCTTTCTTATCTGATAATGTTTTTCCTATATATAATGGAATGTTATTATTAAAAGCAATTTCTACACATCTGGCTTCTAATACTCCAGCGCCAAGTGAGGACATTTCCATCATTTCAGCGGCGGAGATTTTGTCTATTTTTTTAGCATTTGAATAGACTCTTGGATCGGTACTATATATTCCATCGACATCTGTATAAATTTCACAGGGAATCTTTAAAATAGAAGCAATAGCAGCAGCTGTAGTGTCCGAACCACCACGTCCTAAGGTCGTCAATTCACCAAATTCATTAAATCCTTGGAAGCCAGCTACAATAATAATATCATTTAATTTAAAAAGTTCTAAAAACCGCTCAGCTGAGATAGAAGCAATTTTACTTTTTAAATGATGTCCAACGGTTTGAATTCCTGCTTGATAACCCGTTAAAGATTTAGATTTTATACTAAGTTCTTTTAAAGCCATTGAAAGATAAGCAATAGATTGTTGTTCTCCTGTTGTTAACAACATAGCCAAATCTTCTTGATTAGGATTATTTGTAATTTGCGCAACATTTTTAAGTAATTCGTCTGTCATTTTTCCCATCGCAGAAACTACAATAACAAGCTGTTCATCATGATCTACACGCTCTTTTAAATAAGCAGCTATCTTTTGAATTTTCTCAAAACTGCTGATACTTGATCCTCCATATTTCAGGACTGTGATATTACTTTTCATATGAATCAACCTCTTAATATTATTTTTTAGAAGAAAGATATGTATGATGAAAAATAAAGAGATAAATAAAAAACAAGCCGGAAACTTCCGCACTTGTTTAATAAATATATTTATTACAAGGGAAGCTCATCAACGCTAAATGCTCTGACAGTTTGCAAATTATTCATTTACAACCCAACACTTTATAAGCTGTAACTTGTAAAGTGTTTCGGCAAATTTCCCTTTCCATATTTGTAAATTACAGTTCAAACCCAAATACGTACTATTGTCCTTTGCGCCTCATCCAAAGAATATCTTTATTCAATTAAAGACAATTTAACAAAAATACGAATCAAAGTAAACTTAAATGAAAAATTATGGTTTTAGTGCTCTGGTTTTAGAACGAATTTTCCATAAAACGGATGATTTCTCGAAGAATCCGAAAGTTCCTTGACAGGTAAATAACAAGGTGCTAGAGTAGTCTTTGATGCTAATTAAATATATTTTGTTAGGTGAGGCTCCTATATGGATATATGCTACTGCCCAAAAATGTCGAGAGACGCCAATGGGTGAACAGGATAAGCCGAAATAAGGCAATCTTAATGTAGCTAAATTTATATTTTAACGACATATAGTGCTAAAACTCGACGAATGACGGATAAATTACATTAAAAAAATATTTTTTCTTGATTTCTGAATTTCGAGCCTGCACTGATATTTTTAGTGTGGCCTTTTTTTAATTAAAACACAAATAAATGACTAGAAGGATGCTTAGCAGGAGTGAAAAAAGTGAATAACAATAAAGAAAGAACATCCAGAATAGATTATGGAATCATACTCTGTATTATGTTATTAGCAATTATCGGCCTTTTTTCATTATATTCAACAACAGTAATGATTCAGGGCGAAGGAATAAGGATGACCCTAATGCAGTTCATTTGGTACATAATAGGTACAGGAGTAGCAGCAACAGTGATGCTCTTTGATTCTGAGCAACTTTGGAAAATAACGGATTACTTATATTGGATAGGAATTGTTGTATTAGTCCTTACCTTAATTTTTTATGATCGTAGCTTAGCGGCAACTGCAGGAGCTAAACGATGGGTCAGTATACCTATAATAAACTTTATGCTGCAGCCTTCGGAATTTGTTAAATTTCCATATATCTTAATGTTAGCTAAAACTACAACTTTGCATAACACTAAATATATAAATCGAACCGTAAAAAGTGATTTTCTCTTACTAGGAAAGTTAATTTCATGGTCAATTCTACCTTTATTTTTAATTATGTTACAACCAGATTTAGGGACTACTTTAGTCTTTGCTGCGATTCTCGGTGGAGTGATTCTGTTATCGGGGATTCAATGGAAAATTTTGCTACCCATTATATTATCTGTTTTATTAGTAGCCGTTGGAGCTGTTTATTTAGTAGTTTATAACCGAGATATTTTAAAAAATTTGTTTGGGCTTCGTGAATACCAATTCTTGAGAGTAGATACATGGCTTGACCCTTATCACGATACAACAGCTACTTCTTATCAGGTCACCCAAGGATTTAAAGCAATAGGGTCTGGGGGAATTATTGGTAAAGGTTTAGGGGTTTCTGAAGTCTATGTTCCTGTTCGAGAATCCGATATGATTTTTACAACAATAGGAGAGAACTTTGGTTTTTTAGGGGGTTCCTTTTTAATCTTTATTTATTTTGTCCTTGTATATAATATGGTGAAAATTGTTTATGATACAAAAAACGAATTTTATGCCTACATTGCAACAGGAGTTATAATGATGATTGTGTTCCATGTGTTAGAAAACGTAGGAATGAATATAGGTTTATTACCGGTAACCGGGATTCCACTTCCTTTTGTTTCTCAAGGAGGATCTTCTTTACTTGGAAATATGATTGGAATTGGATTAGTCATGTCTATGCGATTTCATCATCGCTCTTATATGTTTTCTGGTGAAGGTGAAGATTTTCACTCTGGAATATAGAAGAGATAAACGAGTAAAAATGTGCTAGAACTAGTTGTTATTAACAACGACGTAAGTTTTACTCGTAAAAAAAATCTTTTAAAACCCATTACAGAAGCATTTGTATTAGTTTCTAATCACAACTAATTTCGTATATTAAAATTCCTCTTATCCTAAATGTTTACTTAAGGATAAGAGGAATTATTTTATATTTTAGCGAACTTCTTCATACAGAGACTCTCCGATATTATTTAATCGTTCTTCCCATTCATTTTCTGTAAGATTGTGTTCTGTTACGTAACGATTTCTAGGGTGCTTTCTACATTCAGCTGTACAGCCTCGAAGATATTTATCTTCATTTTCTTTACTCATAAGGACTTGTTCATTACAGTCTGGATTTGCACAGTTCACATAACGATCACAAGGAGTTCCATCATAATGATCTTTTCCTACAATAGTAGGATCTACTTGATTAATTGGTACGGATATACGTTCATCAAAGACATACATACTTCCTTCCCAAAGTTCACCTTGAGTTTCTGGATCTTTTCCGTAAGTATCAATTCCACCTTGTAATTGACCTACCTCTTTAGCAAGGCCTTCTCTTAGCATCCAGCCAGAGAATTTTTCACAACGAACGCCTCCAGTACAATAAACAACGACTTTTTTATCCATGAATTGTTCCTTATTTTCTTTTACCCAATTTGGTAAATCACGGAAATTTCTAATTTCAGGGCGTAGGGCTCCTTTGAAATGACCTAAATCATATTCATAATCATTTCGTGTATCCAAAACAATTGTATCTTCATCTAATATTGCCTCTTTAAATTGTTGAGGTTTTAAATATTCTCCCGTTATTTCATCAGGATCAATATCCTCTTCGAGGCTCAATGAAACAATTTCTTCGCGATAACGTACATGCATTTTTTTATGCGCATAATCATCTGCTTTATCTTCCTTAAACCATACATCTTCAAAGCCTGGAAGAGAATGTAAAAATTCTTTATATTTTTCAGTTTGTGCGATTGTACCTGAAACAGTACCATTAATTCCTTCTGCACCAACAAGAATACGTCCTCTTAATCCGATACTTTTACAGAATTCGAGGTGTTCATCTCTAAAAGTTCCCGGATTTTCAATCGGCTCATATTTATAGTAGAGTAGTACTCGATAATCTTTTGACATAATAAATATTCCTCCTTGTAGTTGCAAGCTACAAAAAATAGTTTGATTCTTTTTACATTATATAACTATAAAGCATGAGATACAAACGAATCAAGTAAAGTGTACAATTCATTTGAAAAAAATAATGAAATCAATGTACTATTAATAATTTATTTATTATCACTTAAGCATTATAATTTTAAATAGTACAGATATCAGGTAAAGTATAATTAACACATTAATAGATATGTACATAATATGTTTAAAAAGGAGAAGATAATGAATAAAAAAGGACTTATAATTTTTTCGAGTTTATTTTTGTTAGCAGCGTGTGATAATGGGGAGACTACAGATCCAAAGGAAGAACCTGTACCAGAGGAAACGATAGTAGAGGGGACTGAAGGGGAAAACGAAGTCCCAGAGCCAGAAGTAGAAATTCCTGCTCATACATATAACAGTTTAGTAGATGAGACCACTTTTACAGAAGAACCTGGCTTACAAGCCTGGGAAGATTACAAGGCAATCATCGATGACGTTGATCTTGGTGAAATAAGTATTATTAATGGGGAAGATCCTAATTTTGATGAATTAAATGGAACTACTAGCGAAGAAATCCAAGATCTAGTGGATTCTATTGGGATAAGAGAAGATGTTTTTCAAGATGAAGTAGAAGTTAGTGAAAACGAAAAATTAACTTTTTACCGTTATCCACCTGCAGAAGATAGTGAACATACAGAAACAGCTCAATTTTTAGCAGAATTAACTTTTTACTATGCAGATGATAATCTCATGTTCTCATCGATTACACCCGGATTTTATTCCGTAGAGATGACTGATCTTCCATCTGCCAACGATCTCATGACATTGATGACCGTATCCGAAATAGAAGATTTAAATCCAAAAGTCTATACAATTGCTGAGATGCAAATTAACGATGAAAAGATTCAGCAGGTGATGACACCAGCGATGGATGTTAATGAAGAGGGAAGTGAGGAGCTGATGGCTTTTTACTTCTTTACCAAGGATGATGAGATTATTCAGTATGCATATCTTCCTTTTGAGATGGTCAGTCAAGACTTTCCTACCAACTCAATTTTACTGTATTATCAGTTAGTTCCTGAGCTAGAAAATTTGTAAAACTTTTATAGAAGTTTTCTAATTACGAATACAACAAAACACAAATGTGTTGACTACATTTGTGTTTTGTTGTATTATACTATTGAATAAAAATAAAGGAGTGCTTTAAATGGCAACTATAACGGTTAGAGTATCTGAATCTGAGAAACAATTTTTAGATGCAATGGCAAAGTTTGAAGGCAAAAGTTTGTCTGAATTATTAAAAACAACCACCTTAGAAAATTTAGAAAACAGATATGATGCAATTGTTGCAGAGAAAGCATACGAGGAATATCTAGTTGATCCAGTAACTGTAGATCATGATGATTTAATGAAAGAATTAGAGTTATAGGATGAGGGAAACTTATAAACTAAAATACTCTCAACGGTTTGTTAAGCAAATTAAAAAGATGGATAAATTTGTACAGAAAAATATTATGAATTGGCTTGATTTGAATATTCAAAATACAAATAACCCTAAAAATCATGGTAAAGCTTTAGTTGGTAATCACAAAGGAAAATGGCGCTATCGTATAGGAAATTACCGCGTGATATGTGTTATTGAGCAAGAACAATTAATTGTTCTTGCTCTTGAAGTCGGTCATCGTAATAAAATTTATAAATAATTATAAAAAGCATTTCAACAGCAACAAGCTAGAAATGCTTTTTTAGTATATATAGAAAATCTATTGATGAATAATATTTATAACTAACTTTAAGTGTATGTTGGTTAATAATGACGTAAAATGTAGCAATAAAGTCTTTAATTCATATTTAATAGATATCAAAGAAATATATTAGAAAAGATAGGTGCTTAAAATCAAAGATACATTGACCATTTATAAGAATTTTATACATATAACTCAGTATAATATATATTATGTAAACCTAATTAATAAAAATATAAATCCCCATCTAAGTTTCATTTGAAATACCTTTTACCCCTCTTTTTGCTCTCTTTTGAGATAATTTTGTAACTTTACATCGTTTTTTTCTCTTGTCAACGATCTTTCCTCTTATTACAGATTAAATTCTAAGAAAAAATTACTTTAATTTTCTCTTAGAAAACTTTCTGCTAATAAACTTTAATATTTTATAACACATCATCTTTAATTATCGATACTATATCTTTAATAATTATAATTAATAATTTCAGAATCTTAAGACGTCTCTGAGCTCATTTCAAATTTGATTGTTGGTGTCTATCCACCAGATCCTCTTAAAATGCTTGGAATAGTTGGAAATATCCCTTAAAATTGACTATCAACTACTAATCTAGATTTTGTATTTTATCTCAGGTATTTTACTTTTTAATAAACTTAGTATTTATAGTAATTCTCGAAGGAATAATTATACGAGAATTACTATTTTTTTATATGCAGATCCTGGAGATTCATTATAAAGTGAATTAAGATTAATTTTTTACTGTTTTCTTTTCTTTTTCAATAGCTTCTAAGGCTTCTGTTTTGCTTCCAGTTGTAGATCTAATCGAAAAGGCAAGATTCACAATATGACCTGACATTCTTTCAAATGAAAATAAGATGGCATAAAGTATCTTCGATACCCCAACAGGATACTCACCTGAATTTAGACGTACTACATGTTCGTTTCGAGCAAATGATATTAATTTCTCAACCTTCTTTTGAAGTTCTGCAATTTCACTAAAATGTTCTGTTTCACGCGTTCTAAATGCATCAAACCCTAAGTCAAACATATGCGAAATAAGTTCATAAATTTCACTAAGCTCTTCTTTTGTCTGATCTAAAAACTCCCAATCATTTTCCTTCATATCGCTGGTTCCATTAAGTAATATGATTGCATAGTCACCAAGTCGCTCGATATCATTGGTTACATTATGCAAGCTCCCCATTAGCTCTTCATTGCTAGAAGATTGGGTAACTCCTGAAATTTTAATATAATAGCGAGAAAGACTGATTGCTAAAAAATTAATTCGCTCTTCAACATCGTTGATTTGTTTCTTTTCACTCAGGTCTTCATTAATTAATGCTTTAAAAGAACGATCCATATTTTCCTTTGCAAGAGTTGCCATATCATAGGTTTCTTTTAATGCTTGTTCAATTGCCATGGAAGGTGTTTTCAAAAAACGGTCATCAATATAGGCTAATTCTTGCTGGTCTTCACCCTCACCCTTATCCTTGAACATTTTATTGACTAAATCTACCAGCGGATCAAGAAAGAAAAGCAATACTAAAGTATAAATCGTGTTATAAATAAAGTTATAAGTTGCAAGACTAAATTGAGGTCTTCCAGGGAATAAATTTTCAAACAATCCAACAATAGGCTCTCTGAAAAGAAGCAAAATAATCGTAAAAGCTAATGCTCCTATTGTACTTGTGATCAAATGAAACAGGGCAATTCGTTTCCCTTTGGCATTCGTGGTCAAAGAAGCCATAATCCCATCGGAACAAGTTCCAACATTTGCTCCCATCACTAGAAAGAATGATTGATCTATATTTTGAATAACTCCTGTAGCTAAGAAAGCAATGAAAACTCCGGTTGCTGCAGTTGATGATTGTATAATACCTGCAAAAAGAATTCCTAATAATACGAGTAAAAAAGGATTTTGCATAATGTCATATTTAAATACTTTAGAAAGTTCGATACTTAAAGTCGAATCTGCGCCACCAAGTGCCACTTCCATAACTTCCATTCCAATAAACAGCATCCCAAATCCGATTAAAAAAGGAGCAAATTTATTAAGCATTGCATTTTCAGTAGAGAAGATTATCATAACACCGATAAATGCTAAAGAGGCAAAAACATAACTAATATTAAAGGCTCCGGTACTTAGTCCTGAAAGAGCAAATATAAATGCCGTAAGAGTAGTACCGACCTTTGATCCTAAGATAAATCCAGCCCCCTGTTGGACGGTTACAATATTTGCATGGGCAAGTCCAATAGTCATAATTGAAGTGGCAGAAGATGACTGAACAAGTGCTGTAGCCCCTATTCCAATTCCGTAATTAATCCCTCTATTTTTATCCATTTTTTTAAAAAGATTTCGGATTCCTGATCCTGCATTTTGTTCTAGACTGGAGCTCATTAATTTCATACCATACATAAATACAGCAACTCCGCCTAACATAAACAGTACATCCATTAAAATTTCCATGATTTTTCTCCCGCTTTCTCTCCTGTTTTTTCTTCTGGTTAATTATTCCTCTCTTTCACTTTTGATTCCATTTCATATCTTCTTATAAATAATTTCCTGAATAAAGATGGCGCTTTCTTTATTTTTAAAAAGAAATCACTAAATTTCAGACGAAGACTAACCGTTCTAAAAAAATAGCTTTCGTTTTCTAGTGCTTACTATTGAAATCAATAATTATAAAGAGTTATTTTTACTGTAAATTAATTCTGCAAACGGTCCATACTTTTTAACTTCCTCTAGACAAAAATGCTTCAAGCCTTCCTCTTGAGAAAACAACGGTATCCCTTTCCCTAATAATACAGGAGCAACTTGGATAATCATATAATCAACCATTTCATTATCTAAAAGAGGGGCTAATATCGTGTTTCCTCCAACAATCCAAATGTTTTTATCTTGTTCTATTTTCTTCACAAAATGAACTACATTTTCGTTCTTAGGAATAAAGGTTTCGGCTGGCAAATTCTCAGAATGTGTAAATACATAATTTTTAGTTGTTGGATATATCCTACTAATATTCTCCATCTGTTCAATTTCCTCAAATGTTCTTTTACCCATGATTGTAATGTCCATACTCTTATAGAAGCTTTCGTAATCCGTTTGTGTAACTGTTCCAGATTGATGAAGCCAGTCAAGACGATGGTTCTTATCAGCAAGATAACCATCTAGTGTCACACAACCATAAAAATATATACTCAATTTTTAACACTCCTTTAAGGTACCTTAAATTGTTAACAACAAAATGGTAATCAGACTTTATTAATCAATATATTGTTATTTTTAAAAAGTAATTATTCTATTAATAAATAATTATATACTAAGAAAGATTGCGTTGATAGTAGATCGTTCGATAATGCTTAGTTTATTTTATTGAAGAGATTCAGGAACATTTATTTCCTCATAAATAATTTGCTGTTCTGCTATTGCAACTGCTTTTTTTATTTCATCAGATAGGCTTGTTTTAACAACTCCGACATCCCCATCTTCTAAGTTACTCACAATATGTTCGCCACCATGAAAATTATCGTCCATCGTATCATTTGCTTCATTTTCAGCAGCTCTACCCAACTCTTTTAATGTTGAGGTTAAAACAAAGTTCCCCTCTTTCTATTCGCCCTCTTCTGATTGGTCACGACCAACTCCAATAACTCAAATATCTTTGTTTGCCCTGATTCTAATCGATTACGCGTCTCAGTATTTACTCCATTTCCTGCATTACCTGCCGCATGAAAAATAACATCCACATCATTAGCATACATCGCACTCGCTGTTTGTTGGGCAAGGCCAGCATCAGAGAACGACTCAATTTATTGTGCATCAACTTCTATCGCAGGGTCTATGGATTTCACTCCCGCTTCATACCCCGCCTGAAACTTTTCAATATTTATGTAACTTGGCCCCAACTAAATCAATGATTTGGCTATATCCTTTAAACGATTTCTGTTATTCTAGTACTAACATATTGTATGGAGGTTCATCATGATCAAATTCGAACAAAAATTGCGTGGGAATGTTTCATTAAGCGTGAATCCAATTGGGTGTAAACAAGAAATTCAAAATCAAATAAACTATGTAAAAGAACAAGGAGCCTATGAAGGACCTAAAAAGGTGTTAATCATTGGTGCTTCCTCTAGTTATGGTTTAGCTACACGGATTAGCTTAGCTTTTGGTGCAGGAGCTGACACGATCGGTTTATCTTTCGAAAAAGGACCTAAATCTGAGAAAAATTTAGGCACAGCGGGTTGGTATAATAATATTTACTTCAAGCAAGCTGCTGAAAAAGAAGGATTAATTGCGAAGAATTTCGTTCAAGATGCTTTTAGTCACGAAACCAAACAAGACGTCATTCGTTATATTAAAAAAGAATTTGACGGCAAAGTTGATTTAGTTGTTTATAGCTTAGCTTCAGGGATACGTTTTGATCCGGATACTGGTGAACGAATATCCTCTGTAATTAAATCAATCGGCCAAGAAGTTGTGGGACCAAATGTTAATATGCAAAAACAAGAGTTTTATGAACAAACATTAGAACCGGCTACTGAAGAGGAAATTGAAGATACAGTGAGTGTTATGGGTGGCGAAGATTGGTTACTGTGGATGAAAGCTTTAAAAGAAGCGGATGTCCTCGCTGAAGGTATCCAAACTGTTAATTATTCCTATTTAGGTTCCGATTTAAACAAACCCTATTATGGAGAAGGTACATTGGGACAAGCGAAAGCAGATTGCGAAGTAAAATCCGCAAAAATTAATGAGCTTTTAGCAGACATCAATGGAAAATCAACTATTGTTGTAGCAACAGCTGTCACAACAAAAGCTAGTTCAGTTATCCCCTTCTTTCCTGTTTACTGTATGGGGCTTTATCGAGTGATGGCCGATAAAGGGACGCATGAAACACCGATTATGCATCAAGATCGTATTTATCGAAAGATGCTTTATGGCAATCATCCCGAATACGATGAAGAAGGCCGTCTCCGTCCAGATAGTTGGGAATTAGACCCTGAAGTACAAGCAGAAACAGAGAAGCTAATTAATAAAATTAATGCCGATAATTTTAACACGGACCTTACGGGTTATAGTATATTTTTAAAAGAATTCGCAAACTTAAGCGGCTTTCAAGTTGAAGGATATCAAGAAGAAGAAATTACACTGGAAGAATTACAAGCATTAGAATATTAAAAAAATAGATAAAAAAGATATTAATTTATAAAAATAGGACACTCCTTTAAAAGAGTTGTCCTATTTTTAATTTATAATCAACGTTCGATTTCTACAAATTCAAACGTTTGTCCTCGATCATCAGAAACATAGGAAGCTTTTGCATCTTTTTGATAGTCTCCATCAGCCCCTTGATTTACATATAAGATTAGTTGCCCATTAGATTCGATAGGCATTTCCGGAAAATCAAAGGGCTCAAATTCTGCTCCATTTTGTGTAACAGAGACTGAAGGAAGTTCAACCGGCTCAAAGGTCACCCCACCATCTGATGTTCTAAATAAATCAGCTTCATTTCCACCATTATGAGATAATGCAATAAATCCAAGTTCTTCGTCGATGAATGTTAAACCTGCAGCAATTCCTGCCCGATCAAGAAAAGGAGCTTCATTATGCATGGTCCAGGTAAGCCCTCCATCTTCCGTTTTTCTTAATCCATAAAATCGACTGCCTAAAGCAGCATCAATTTCCACAAGTTGATAACCAATCTTTTCATTTAGAAAATATTCCTCTGCGATCGCTTCTTCTGGAAAATAATTTGGATCTGCTTCTTGGGCTTCTTCTTTAGCTTTTTGTTCTACGTATTTTTCAATAGCTACAGGATCGTAAGAAACAAAATTAAATTTTAAATATGCCAGTTCAGAACCATCAGTTTCATGTATCTTAAAGGAATACCCCACATAATCGTCAGTACTATAAGGTATATCAAGGAGACCTTCTTCATTATAGTATTGATTTTTCCATTCCATATTGTTGGGGCTTACTTCAAAACCCGCATAATTTAATTCAAAGAGTTCTACATCTAATTCTTTAAATATTTCATCTAAAGGGATCACTTCTAAACCATCTATTAAAGGTTGAAGTAACTTGTCTTTATCATAAGTAGCTTCTAGGTAATTGTCTAAATAAATCTGGAGATTTTGGTTTTTCTTTTCATCATAAGACAATAAAAAAGTATCTGTCTCCCCTTTTGTATTTTTACCATATATGAAACCATAAAATTTAGTGATTTGTCCCTCTTTAGTAAAAGAAAGATCGACTTCATTTGATAGATATAACTCATCAGGCAATTCAACTTTCTGATTTACATCTTCAATCAGTCCGAGTAAACCATCCTCATAAATATTTTTACGAGTAAAAGGAACTTCTCTTTCTGAACGGATCTGCTGAATAACCCATGACAATTTTCCATTATATGGAATAGCACTTTGGTAAATGTCATACCCGGTATACGAAGTGATGAAAATAAACGCCAGCACTGTCAAGCCAAACCACCATTTACTGGTTTGTATCATTTTAAGTGAATCCTTTGAAAGTTCTATTTGATTTGACTTCGATTTTTGCTTTCGCATTTTGAAAAAAGAATAAATAAACCAAATAATAAGAAGGGATAACATAAAAATGATGATCGGCACTCTTCTTTTAACACCACCATAACGTGCAAGCTCCGCTAAATAGTAACAGGCTAGCCCATAGATAATAATAACCAAAGGATTTAATATGATTGCTCGTTTAATATCTTTATTCTTTCTCATTAGTTTCCTTTCTACTTAAAATCTCTAATTAAAAATGAAAAAGACAAGACATGACATCTTGTCTTTTATTCATAAGTTTTAATTTGCCGGTTCTTTTAATTCGACCCCTATTGTTGGAGCGTCTGGACTTTGGAAAGGATAACGAGAACCTTCAGCATGTCTTGCTATTCTTACGGCATGGTCACTCATTCGTTCTAGACTAGAAACAATATCCACAAACATAATACTATCTGAAGGACGGCCCACGCCTTGATTTAATAGATCAATGTATTTATCACGTAGTTGCTCTTCTAAGGCATTAATTTCTTTTTCTCTTTCCATAACCTTATTTGTTAATTCACGGTTATTTGTTATAAAGGATTCTACAGCTTCTTTAATATTTTGTTCAATTAAAGTAAACATACGGAGGACGTCTTCATCGAATAAAAATTCCGACGCTTCGCTATTTTTGGCTGATTTCTTAGCTAGTATATTTCCTTCCTTCACATTAGTTAAAATATGTACTGCATGATCTCCAATACGTTCTAAATATTTGGTGACTTCAACTAACGTAGTATGTTCATTTGAATTTTTTAATGGAAGTTCAGTTGTAGAAATTAGCATTAAATATTCGGTTAATTTCATATCAATTTCATTGGTAATTTCCTCGAGTTTAGATGCTTTATCAAAATCTTTTTCATCTCGATTTTCAAAATATTTATAGGTTGTATGCACTTCATCCATTACAATTTCACTCATGTGTTCAATTTCTAATTTAACTTGATTTAAAGCCATAGTAGGTGCTGATTGAATTAAACTTTGATCTAAACGAGTATCATCATAACTGAGGATTTCTGGTTCGCCAGGAATGATTCGCGTAACAAAGTCTGCAATTTGATTGATAAACCACATTTGAACGAAAACATTTAATATATTAAATAACCCATGTGCAAAAGCAATCTGCATAGCAGGACTTAAATTTAAATAATCTGCAATAATAACGATAAGCGATGTAAAAGGATTTAATAATAACATAACAATAATTGTACCCACTAAGTTAAAAATAACATGTGAGGCAGCAGTGCGTTTGGCAACAATACTTGTTCCTAAAGCAGCTAATACAGCCGTAATTGTCGTTCCAATGTTACTTCCAAATAATATGGGCAAAGCAGCATTTAAAGTCATTGTCCCATGTAAGAACATTTCTTGAAGAATACCAATTAAAGCACTGGAACTTTGAACAACAAGAGTTAAGACCGTTCCTACAGAAACGCCTAATAATGGGCTGTCAGAAAACTTAATCATAAGTTCTTTGAATTGAGGAAGATCTTCTAATGGAGCCATTCCCGAACCCATCAACTCTAAACCAATAAAAAGTGCTCCAAAACCCAAAATAATTTTACCAATATTTTGTATAATTGCTTTTTTAGAAAAGAAAATCATAAAGGAACCAACAGCAATAATAGGTAAAGCATAAGATCCAATATCAATACCGATAATAAAGGCCGTAATCGTTGTCCCAATATTTGCTCCCATTATAACACCAATAGCTTGTCTTAAAGACATAAAACCGGCACTAACTAAACCAACTGTTAATACTGTTGTAGCTGAACTACTTTGAATGAGAATAGTCACTACCGCTCCAGCTAAAATAGAACGTAAAGGTGTTGAAGTAAAAGTATTTAAAATAGAACGCAAATTATCGCCAGCAGCTTTTTGCAACCCCTCTCCCATGAAATTTAATCCAAATAAGAAAATTCCCAAGCCGCCTAGAAATTCAAATAGCATATCTTGAATGTTCATATCTTTCCTCCAATAGTAAATTACTTAATATTTGATTGCTATAACTATACAGTCTCTTTAATTATATCGTTTTTGCACATTAAAACAATGCTATCATCAAAAATAATTCAATATAAATTCATACTTGTTCTTGTCTTAAAATAATTCAAAAAAGCTATTCAAAAAGATGAATAGCTTTTAAATGTTATTTAATTAGGGGTATTTATTAATCAAATTTACGAAAGACATAAACAATTTTTCCAATAACTTCTACCTGTTCAAACTGTTCTTTGGAGTAAGTTAAGGTTTCAAAACCATTCAAATGTGAGAAAGGCTCAAGATAAATCATAGAATCTGTCTTTTTGAATAGCAAGATTCTATAATTATCCTCCATTTTAATAATAAGGATACTTCCGCTATCTAAATGTAAGTTTTCAGCTTTTGTAGCATCTAAAACAACCACATTATCTCCACTGTTGATTCGGCGATTAAAAGAATCGGTCCGAACCTCTGTGACAAAATATTTATCCGGATCTTCTTCTAAAACATATTGTGGAACTTCTATTTGAGGGATAGACTCTTTCTCAGAAGGTGAAAGAATCTTATCTTGATAGTTCACATTTAAAGTGCCAATAATATTTATTTTAGCTGTATTATGAACATCTTCTGTAATAAAATAGGTTGGTGACTCTTTCAATCCTAAAAGATAATCAGTAGAAACTTCAAAATAAAGCGCTAATTTCTTTAAATCATTTGCTGGTGGTAATGCTTTATCTGCTTCCCATTTTGAAATGGTGGTATAAGTTTTATAACCTAATTCATTCGCTAGCTCTTGCTGGCTTTTTTTACGATGAATTCTTAATTCTCTAATTCTCTCTCCCGAAGTTATCATTTAATCATTCCTTTCATTTGAACTAACGAAAATATTTAAAAATAACAACAATTTAAAAAGTCTGCTGACCTGTTGTTATTTTTGTTTTAACCATTATATTCTGCAGACAAAGTCTCAAAAAAACTCTTATTTAGTTTTAGATTATTTCTGAGCAAAGATAAATTATATTGATTTATTTTACATTCGACTAGGCATTTCTAACAATTTCTATTTTTTCAAATGTTTGTGTAAACTCGACTGGGGGTAGTTTTGGTCCAAAAGGAATAACTTTTGAAAAAAAGCCAAAACTAAAAAATGATAGCACAATGACGGCAAACATTCTTTTATTTAAAGATTTTTTCATGCTAGAACCTCCTATCTATATTTTGAAATTTATTTATAATAATCGATGGGAATAACTTTTTGCAATAAATGGTTAATTTCTTTAATTTCTAATTGCGTCATTACCTTAAATTTAATATTATTTTGTATTTCGAAAATACTGAGGGCTAGTTGGTTACTTTTTTTAGCTTCTTCTAAATGTCCAAGTTTTCTAAGAACAAAACCCTTAGTGTGGTATAAATCTCCAAGTAAATACATGGAATCTTCTATAATAAGTCTTTCAATTGCTTGAATGATATAATCTAAAGCTTTTTTATCTTCATCATATTCTTCCAATGTTAAGGCATAGTTAAATAATAGTTTTGTTTGAACCATATAATCAATATTATCTTCTATCATACTAACAGCATGTTGAAAAACATTTAACGCTTGCTTAAACTCATTACCTTGATAATAGATAACTCCAATGGCATTTAAAATCTCAATGGCAAGTTCGTCTTCTAAATTAAGCAATGGTATTTCTGTCAATATTTTTAAAGCTTTATCTTTTTGATTGTATAATTTATCTTGTAAAGAAGCATTCATCCAAGTGAAGAAGGCTTGATCATTTTCATTGTTTGTATTATTGATGAGTATTTTATTTTGTTCTAGAATTTTTTCAATATAATCATAATCTCTTCT
Organism: Atopostipes suicloacalis DSM 15692; assembly: GCF_900129085.1. Classification (GTDB taxonomy): domain Bacteria; phylum Bacillota; class Bacilli; order Lactobacillales; family Carnobacteriaceae_A; genus Atopostipes; species Atopostipes suicloacalis. The sequence continues at coordinate 5,630 of NZ_FQUF01000015.1, read as the reverse complement.
GGTTAACGCTCTTCTTATATTTCTTTTAAGCTCATCTATTTCATTATCATATCTTGTCTTATACGCTAAAGTACTAAGTTCTTTATCATTAAGTTGTAAACGACTTCCAAGTTGTTGTAATATAGAATTTTGAGGTACGATATCTCCTTTTTCAATTCGACTAATTAAAGCTTGAGTACATATTCCTTCAGAAAGTTCTTTTTGAGTTAAACCTAGTTCTTTTCGTTTAGATTTAATTAAACTTCCAAAATCCATATCGTTCCTCCTTTACTTTTTCGAATATAATTATATATTAACAAATATTCAAAAGCAAAGCTTTGACTTTTCTTTTATTAAGGTTTAGCTCTTTTATGTGATAAAGTTTGTGTTCATGGAATATATAAAAGCCCAAGACATCTTGTCTTGAGCTTTTATAAAAATATTAAATTTGTTTATTTTTAGACATTGGTCAAATCTTCTTCTTTAATCACTAATCGAGTAATAATGAAACCAGCAATATAGGAAATAAGTAACCCGATCCCAAAATGTAACATAGAACTTGTTCCTTGCATAAGCGGAAGTGCTACCCATCCGGATGGTCCCCAAGCACTGGCAGTAACGCCCATCATCATCACATAAGCTCCACCAAAACCAGCACCTAATCCAGCTGTAACAAAAGGTTTACCCATGGGAAGAGTAACCCCGTAAATAAGCGGTTCTCCAATCCCTAAAATTCCGGCTGGTAAACCACCGGCAATAACACCTTCCATTCTTTTATCATTGGCTTTCTTTGCGATCATATAAATAGCAATAGCGGCACCAACTTGACCAGCTCCCGCCATAGCTAGTACTGGGAATAAACTAACCCCACCTAATGTTTCTAGTTGGATCGCATAGATAGGAATTAATCCATGATGTAATCCTAGTAAAACCATTGGCAAGAAAACAGCGGCTAGAATATAACCGGATAAAATACTGACTATCGTATTTTCAGAACCTATAAAAATACTGAGGAAAGAAACAAGCCAATCTGATAAAACTCCTGATACTGGCATAACAATGAACACCATAATTAATCCTGCAATAAGCAAGGTAATCACTGGTGAAAGCATAATATCTAATACATCTGGTATGCGTCTACGGACGAATTTCTCTATCTGAGCTAATATCCAAACGCCAATAATTACACCGATGATCCCTCCCTTACCTGTTGTCAATATGGAGTTCAGAGGTTCTTCGGCATCATATAGACCAAAGTGAGTAGATAAGTCAATTAGTGGCGCAGCAATGGACATTGCTCCAAGCATACCACCTAATGCTTCAGTTGCTTTAAACTCTTTAGCTGCATTTACCCCAGTAAAGACTGCAAAATAACCTAAAAAACTATTACCAATAAGAGCAAAAAATGTTTGTGTAACTTCCCAGAAAGCACCATTTATAGTTCCTTCTCCAAGCATTGTTCCAATCAAACTACTAAATCCTTGGAACAGTCCTGCAGCAATAATAGCAGGAATCATCGGTATAAAGATATTAGCTATCGTTTCTAGTGTTTTTTTACCTCTACCTTTACTTTGACGATCTTTTATATCTTGTTTGGTATCCCGCCAATCTTCTGTTTCAGTCTGAGCCTCTGGGTTTTCAGGAATTTTATGTTCGGTCACTAATAATTCAGTAAGTTTTCGAGCTGTCCCAGGACCAACAACAATCTGAAGTGTTTCTGCATCAACTACTCCCATTACGCCTTCAATATTCTCAAGTTGTTCTTGGTTCACTTTACTATCATCATTTAACTGAATACGCATGCGTGTCATGCAGTTTGTTGCAGAGCGAATATTATTTATTCCACCTACGTTTTGTAAGATATCATTTAACAAGTCTTCGTTTGTTCTTTTTGCCATCTGTAATTCCTCTTTTCTTTAAGAATTTTTGAAAGTGGCCTCTACTCTTTTAACTAAACAACACCCCTCCTTAACTTTTATATAAAACGCTTTCTATAAATTGTATTATAGCATATAAAAGATATAATTTCATATATTACTAGTTAATTATGAAATTTTGTACCTTTTATTTAAAAAAGCTCAAAAATAAAATCTTGAGCTTTTTGGAGGATTTATCTACATCATTTATTATTTGGGATTAGAATTAATTTATTTAATAAAATGGCAACTATTGCACTAACAGCTATCGCGAACTCAAGAAATACTGAATAATTTGTGGTGCTGATTCGATAACTTCATTTGGTAATAAAATTAGCCCCATCGTAAGTATTAAAGGAATCCCTACAATATAAATAGCCCAATTAGTTGTTTAATCCTCTCGATCTCCTTTTATCTTTTATGAACTAGATGGCCTTGAACATAAACTTCTTTAATATTTGCCTGTGTAGATAGATATAAAATCCGTTGTAAAATATATTCACCTTGAGGAATATTTTTCCCATATTCTCCTACTTCTTGAATAAATTCTTCTGTTTCATGCAAAGCAATTTCTGGTGATTCATCACGATAAAAATCCAGAGTTCCTTCTTTATCATCCATCACAACTTTCCCAACTAATGCACGCTATACAGGTTTTGCAGAAATTTTAACCAATTCTAGATTAGTTTTTTTATGAATCGTTCCAAAATATAGCGCAGTTGTTGTCCCTCGTGCCAGTAATTGTTGAATAAGATCTGAATAAACAAGACGTGCAAAATCTATATCTGCATATTTCGCTTCAAGCGGAAAGCTATGTTCATCCAGCCATACATCTAAAGGAGCATCTAAAGCAATACCTGCCTGTGGCCACTGTGGCGCATGAAAATAAGAATCTAAGATGACTTTTGTTATTTCAGTCATAAAGTAATAAACTCCTTTGTTGATGAATTATCTGTACTTTAGCATAGGAGATCATTAAAAATAAACGATAATTATATAAAATGGATATTCATTACTTTAAACGATATAAAGAAGAACTATTTACATATTTAAAAAATATGATTCGTGTTCTTTATAAAAAAATAAAAATAACCTCGTACTTTAATGTACGAGGCAAAAATTTCATTTAATTTTTAAATTAGTTTAATACTTTTTCTATTGCTTCCATAAAGAAAGACAGAAATTTAGTGTGATCAATTTGAATACAAACTTCTGTGGAAGGATTTTTCTGATTTAGTTTTTCGTAATTTCCAATCGTGCGACCTTTTGCAGGTCCTTTCAATTCAACGGTTAAATCAATCGCTAATGTTTCAGCTAATTCTGGATATAAGGCAATACCGACAGCTAGAGGATCATGTAACGCACAACCGTCAAAACCTAGTTGTTCTTTATAAGATTTAAAGTAATAGTCTGTCATTTCCGCTATTGCTTGACTGTGGTTAGTATTATATTTCCACCATTCCTCTGTTTCTTTTTGAGTAAGTATTGTTCGCATTGTGACGTCAAGGCCTACTATTTTTAAAGGTAAATTACTTTCGAAAATTGTTTTAGCTGCTACTGCATCTTCTATAATATTTGCTTCTGCAAAGCTCGTTACATTCCCAGGAACCGTCAAGGCTCCTCCCATAATGACAATTTCTTCAATTTGAAGAAAGGCTTCAGGATTTTTCTTATAGGCATGGGCTAGATTTGTTAACGGGCCTACACAAACAATTTTCAATTCTTTACCATACTTAAGCGCCGCTTCTATCAAATAGTCAACAGCCGTTTCCTTTTCGGGTTTATATGCTGAAATTTCAATTTGGATATCACCGATTCCATTTTTTCCATGAATTCGAGAAGTGACTTCCCGACGAATGTATTTTTCATCAGATAGACTATGGAGAGAACCTTTATATACTGGAATATCTGCTGTATTGATTAATTGAAGAATATCCAATGTATTCTGTGTCGCCTCATTCAGATCAATATTTCCATAAGTTGTGGTGATTCCGATTACTTCTGCTTGCTCATCTCCCATAGCGTATAAAATCGCTAAAGCATCATCAATTCCAGTATCGACATCTAAAATTATTTTTTGCAATGACTACCCATCCTTTAAATTCTTTTTATATGAATTATATTTACCTTTAGCTCGTCTATTTCTACTTATTTTTTTATTTAAAGAGTTTATACTAATGTATTCTCTTCAAATGAGATAGCTAACCCAATAAAAAAAGCTACTAATCTATGCTAAAGTAGCTATAAATTAGCAGTTTCTTTATTTAGTTTTTAACTAATGTTTGATATATTCGGAAATTAATTTAAACGTATTTTCTAAGGCATCTGTGTGTGTTCTTTCCATCCCATGACTACTTGAAACACCAGGACCGATTAGTGCAGCTCGAATGTTAGCTCCACCGCTTAGTGCTGCGGATGCATCACTACCGTACATTGGATAAATGTCTACTGCAAAGTCTAAATCTTTGTCTTTTGCATGATTGATTAATTGCGTAGTTAAATCATAATCATAAGGACCAGATGAATCTTTTGCACAAATAGAAACATCAAATTCTGTACAAGCTAAATCAAGACCAATTGCTCCCATATCTACAGCTAAAAGTTCAGTAATATCTTCAGGAATCCAGGAAGCTCCATGCCCCACTTCTTCATAAGTTGAAAATATAAATTTCAAATTTGTAGCTGGAACAATATCTTTTTCTTTGATTATTTTTAATATACTGACTAAAAGTGCAACGGAAGCTTTATCATCTAGAAATCTTGATTTGATAAATCCAGAATCTGTTACAACCACTTTAGGATCATAAGCAACGATATCACCGTTTAGGATTCCAAGCTTATCGACTTCTTCCTTATTCTTTACGGCTTCATCTAATTTAACAACTAAGTTGTCAATATCTCGTTTCTTAGTAGAAGCATCTTTGTAAACATGGATGGATGGAGATTTTGATAAAATTGTTCCTGTATAAACTTTATCGTCTCGAGTGATAATTTCACAATACTCCCCATCAAGTGTGGGTGTTAAAGGACCACCTAATGTAGTAAGAGCCAAAGTTCCATCGCTATTCACGGAACGAACCATCAAACCTAAGGTATCCACATGAGCACTCAGACCGCGAGTTTGGGATGAGTCTTGACCGTCTACTTGAATAACTAAATTTCCTTTAGGGGTTCTTTCTGTTTCATAACCAATTTCTTCAATGCTATTTTTTAAAAAATCTATTGCCTTTTTTGTATAACCGGTAGGACTATTAATAGATAATAATTCAACTAAAAACGAAACCGTTTCTTCTTTATTAAACATATATATTTAATCTCCGTTCTGTTTTGTGAGTTAATTCATTGTAAAGCTATTATACTTGAACTACTCCACCTTAAATCCTTTGGATTTTGAAGATAGAGATTCCTAAGAACTCCAACCTACTGGTCGGATTTTGATTAGGCTAACCCCGTAGTCCCTACGGTCTTGGAAGCTAAAATTCTTAAGGCTTCCTGTTTCAGATTTATGCTTGCGTTAATATCCCTGTCCTGATGAGCATGGCACTCTGGACATTTCCATTCACGAATAGTGAGATTCTTAACGGCTTTATTTTGATAGCCACACTCAGAACACAGTTGACTGGACGGGAAATTCCGTGCAACAACGACAAGTTCTTTCCCGTACCATTTTGCTTTGTATTCAAGCATGTTACGAAATTCTGCCCAACTCACTTCTGAGATGGCTTTGGCTAATTT
>NZ_FQUF01000004.1 GCF_900129085.1 Atopostipes suicloacalis DSM 15692 | reverse complement strand
CTATATATTCTTTTACTTCTTTTTGATAACCATTAATCGTTTTAATTTGAGTGGTTGTTCCTCTATTAATTTCACGGGTAACGGTTGATCTGTCTCTATCTAATAAACGAGCAATCTCCGACTTGCTTTTTTCTTCTTTCAGCCATCTCTCTATATCTTCTCTTTCAGTTTCGTTCAAATGTGTATAAGTCTTGGTCTTTTTTGTGTTAGAATTTAATTTGGACATGAAGATTCTCCTTACTTTTGTGTAGTGACTAAAGTATAACAAATCTTCATGTCTTTTTTTGTTTCTAACTGGTGCACTTCAGTTTACAATACACCCATTTATATTTTCTACTTTAATTCATACAAAAAATGTTCAATCACTCCGTTACTTTAGAGTGATTGAACAATTTTTTATTCGCTATTTTATTGATTTCATTATTCCAACAAACTATTTATGTGGTTTTTAATAGTTATTGTTGTTGATTCGTCGGAAAATATTTATCCAATGAAAATCCTCGGCCTAATACATCACTTGCGGCCATAAAGACAACAAAGGCATCTTCGTCATTTTGAATAATCATTTCTTGGAGAGCAGTAATTTCACGTTCTGAGATAACGACCATCAGCATTTGTTTAGGGTCTTTTTTATAGCCACCTCGGACATCTAATAACGTAACACCTCGATCAAATTTTTCTAATATTTCTTGACGAATAAGTTCCGCTTGATCTGAAATAATAAGAACAGTTTTTGAATTGATATTTCCAACAAGAACAGTATCAATCGCGCGCGATATAACAGCTAAACATATAATCCCATATAATATAGCTTCTAAATCAAAGGTTAGAAAACCCATTAAAATAATCGTTCCATCCGCAATTAAAGTTGCAGATCCCATCGATAGATTTGTATACTTTTCAATAATCTGAGCCACTGTACTTGTCCCACCCGTGGAACTTCTAGCTTTATAAACAATACCTAAGCCAATACCTGTTAGAACACCACCAAAAATAGCTCCCAGGAATTGATCATGTGTCCATGGATCTAAAGAACTTACGAGGCTTGTAAAGAAAGGAAATAATAAACTCCCCAAAATAGATTTAAAGGCGACTTCCTTCCCTACGAGAAAATAACTCAAAAATAGTAAAGGAATATTGAATGCATATTGAATTAATGCAGGGGAAATATTTGTAATTTCATGTAAAATAATCGAAAGACTAGAAACGCCCCCTGAAATAATATCATTAGGTAATAAAAACACTTGAAAAGAAAAGGATATCAAAAAGCTACCAACAATAATATATAAAATATCTTTCCAATCTAATCTATAGTCTTTTATGATTTCGTTCATCCCAGAACCTCTTTCTGTTTGAAATACTTCTCCTATTATAACCAATCAAACCTTATATAACAATTCGGTTATTTTAAATCATGTGAAAATAGTCTATAATAAATTCATGCTAGTGAGGAGGTTTAATTTTGGATCGATTCTTACATTTAATTGTAAACAAGCAATCAAGAAAAAGTGAGTCTACTTTTAAAAAGCTTTTAATTGAGTTGCCTAAACATACGCAAAATTATAAAATTTATGTCACCGAAACAACAGATAAACTAGAAAATGTAGTTAAAGAGTTAAAGATTAGCTTAACAAAAAGAGATCTAGTCATCGTTATTGGTGGAGATGGGAGTTTAAATCATCTTGTTTCTTTATTTGAGAGGTACCATTTAAATAATTACATAGGATATATTCCTTCCGGTTCTGGAAATGATTTTGCCCGCTCTCATAATATGCCTATCAACACCGAAAAAGCTATTGCACATATTTTTAATCTGAAAGAGCCCAAAGAAGTTTCTATTATAAAAGTTACTCAAGGAAATCTTATTCATTATGCTGTGAATAGTATTGGAATTGGTATTGATGGAACGATCATACATAAAATGAATGAAAGTCCTCGAAAGAAATTTCTAGGAGCCGCAAGTTATATATCGAATGTGCTTTCTGCGTTTATAAAACAAGAAAAGTTTCCTGTTACCATCAAAACAGATCAAGGAATTTTTTCATTTGCCAATGTTCAATTCGCTCTTATTGCTAATAATCCATATTTTGGTGGAGGGATAAAAATTATTCCTCATGCAGATGGTACAGATAATTTCTTTGAAATATTAATTGCAGATGATATTTCTACTCACAATTTGTTCACTATTTTGAGGAAATTATTAATCAATAAAAGTCATCTTGCTCATCCTAATCTACATTATTTCAAAACCAAAGAAACAGCTTTATATGCTGAGACCAAACAATTTGCACAAAAAGATGGCGAGTCTTTTGAACAGGATGGATTTGCTTATACGATCACAACTAAGAAAAGAAAATTTTGGATTTAATTTTGGTCAATAAAAAACCAAGAAGTTTTATACGCTTCTTGGTTTTTTGCTTTAATTTTCACTTTTTAGCAATCAAAAAGCCAACTCCCTGCAAAGTATTTTGCAAAGGAATTGGCCCTTACTTTATTTGATTAAACGACTTCGTAATTTGTATCTTCTAACGCAGTTTGTAAAGAGTCTTTAGGAATTTCTAATTCAGTATTAAGTGTTGCTAATTTATTTTCTAAGTCAACTTCTACTGAATTTACACCTTTAATTTTTTCAAATTTTGTTTTCACTGTATTGGCACAACCTTGACAAGTCATACCTTGTACTGTAACTTCTTGTTTCATTATAATTACTCCCTTTTTAATTTAATTTGATGCTGTTTTTAATTCTTCTTTTGTAGGTTCTGGTTTAATACCTTCTTTAACGGCAGAAGGTTTAAATCTTTTAAGTCTTGATGCATTTAAGACAACAGATACTGAACTTAAACTCATAGCTGCTGCTGCAAACATTGGATTTAATAGTGGTCCACCAAATAAATGAAGGATACCCATAGCAATTGGGATACCTAAAGTGTTGTAACCAAAGGCCCAGAATAGATTTTCTTTAATATTTTTAATGGTTGATTTGGATAATTCAACCGCTGTTGGTACATCCATCAAATCACTACGCATTAAGACAATATCTGCGGATTCCATGGCGACATCTGTACCTGAACCAATTGCGATTCCAACATCAGATTGAGCTAAAGCAGGCGCATCGTTAATTCCGTCTCCAACCATTGCAACTTTTTTGCCTTCTTCTTGCAATTTGATAACTTCGTCAGCTTTATCTTCTGGTAAAACTTCACTTAAAATACGATCAATACCAACTTGTTTAGCAATAGCATCTGCAGTATGTTTGTTATCTCCAGTAATCATCGCAACTTCGATTCCCATTTGGTGCAGACGTTTAATGGCTAGAACACTATTTTCTTTTACAGTATCGGCTACTGCAACAATTCCTGCTAATTTATTATCCATAGAAATATACATTGGTGTTTTACCTTGTTCTGCTAATCGATCAGAAGTTGAAGCTAATTCCTTTAATGAAATATTATTTTCATCCATTAATTTTTTGTTTCCTAGATATAGATGGCGTCTTTCAATGGTTACTTCAATTCCATGTCCTGGAATTGCATTAAAGTCTCCAGCTTCGAATAATTCTAATTCTTTTTCTTTCGCATCTCGAACAATCGCTTCTCCCAGTGGATGTTCTGAACCCAATTCAGCAGAAGCTGCAAATTTCAATAATTCTTGAGCGTTAATACCATTTGCTGTCACAATATCTGTAACAACTGGTTCTCCTTCGGTAATGGTTCCTGTTTTATCGAATACAATAGTATCTACTTTTCCTGTGCTTTCTAAAGCATCCGCACTCTTAATTAAGACGCCATTTTCAGCACCTCTACCGGTTCCTACCATGATAGCCATCGGTGTAGCTAAACCTAGAGCACATGGACAAGCAATCACTAAAACAGAAATAGCAATCGTTAAAGCGAACGTAAGAGATTCTCCACCAATAAAGTACCAACCAAGTCCGGAAACAATTGATAATCCAATAACAATCGGTACAAAAATTCCTGAAATTTTATCAGCTAATTTTGCAATCGGTGCTTTGGACCCTTGCGCTTCTTCTACTAATTTTACAATTTGTGAGAGAGCGGTATCCTTACCAACTTTTGTCGCTTCGTATTGGAAGCTACCTGTTTTATTAATACTTGCCCCAATAACTTCGTCGCCTTGTTTCTTTTCTACAGGAATACTTTCCCCAGTTAACATCGATTCATCAATAGCTGTAGATCCAGAAACAATTTTTCCATCAACAGGTAGCTTTTCTCCTGGACGAACGACTATCGTGTCTCCTACTTGAACTTCGTCAATGTTAATTTCTTCTTCTACACCATTACGCATAACCCTTGCTGTTTTTGGTGCTAATCCCATTAATTTCTTAATTGCTTCGGAAGATTTACCTTTTGAAACAGCTTCGAAATATTTTCCTAATGTAATCAACGTTAAGATGACCGCTGCAGATTCATAATAGAGCATATGTGCGAAATTGGGATCTCCCGATGAAATCACAAATGTTGCGTATAAGCTATAAAGAAAAGCAGCACTGGTCCCTAAAGCGACTAATGAATCCATATTTGGATGACCACGGAAAAGTGTTTTAAACCCTACTCTAAAATATTCCATATTAATGATCATTACAGGCAAGGTCAATATAATTTGGGTAATCGCAAAGGCCAATGGATTTAAATTTGGGTCCATAAAAGCCGGGACGGGTAAGCCAACCATTGTTCCCATAGATATATAAAATAAGGGAACTGTAAAAATCATAGAACTTAAAAAACGTGTCCACAGGTTCTTCATATGTTTGTCTTTTTTCTCTTGATCTAAATCGACTTGTTCACTAGAATCTATTTCTTCATGCGCTTCATAGCCTGCGTCTGATACAGCTTTTGTAATATCCGATAAATTTAAAGCTGTAGGATCATAATTAACCGTTAATTTTTCCGTCGCTAAGTTAACCGTAGCTTCTTGCATACCCGGTAATTTTCGAGTCGCTTTTTCGATGGTTTGAGCACAAGAAGCACAGGTCATTCCTTCGACATTAAATGTCTTCTTAACTAAATTAGAAACAGCAGTATAACCTGCATCCGCTACTGCTTGTTGAACATCTTCTTCGTTTAACACCGATTCATCATATTCAACACTCAACTTTTCTGTTGCTAAATTTACCACCGATTTCTTCATGCCTGGTAATTTTCCTGTGGCTTTTTCAACCGTTTGAGCACAAGAAGCACAGGTCATTCCTTCTATACTAAATGTTTTATCAACCATATTTTTTCTCCTTTTAAATTAAAATAATCAAATACTTATTCATTTACTAAATGACATTCACATTGTCCCGGCACACATTCACAAGAAACGGCTTCCGGAGCTGCCAATGATTTTTCTTCAAGTAATTTTATCAATTCTTCAATATCACTCGTGCTTAATTTGGCATCTTCGATAAATTGGCCAATGACTGAACCATGATGGGTATTACATACATTTGATAAAATATCATCTGCATATCCTTGAATGGTCGTTTCTTCACTCACGTTTGCTGAGTAGATAAACTTTCGACCTTCTTTTTTTGTATTCAAGATATTTTTATCGACTAAACGTCCGATTAACGTTTTGATCGTTGATTCTTTCCAATCCATTTTATCTTCTAAAATATCAATAATTTCTCTACTGGTAACGGATAAGTTCGCCCAAACTACACGCATAATTTCTCGTTCAGCTTCACTAATTTGAATAGGTGCAACAGTTTCCATGCATTAACCTCCTAATAATTACGTTTACGTTCGTAAACTTAATTTTTAATTATAGTCTACACTCGTAAACGTAATAAGTCAAGAAAAAGATTTATTTTTTAAAATTGTTATTTATAATTTTTCAAACAGGTCTTCAACTTCTTCACGATTCACTTCAAAACCAGTAAAGACTTTTTCTTTTTGAATAATCTTTTTTTCTAAAGACTAAAGTCGGGACAATTCGATTTCCTGTTTTATTGATAAGTTCTTGTTCTTTATCAGGTTCTTTTTCTACATCATTTCCTGTAAAAGGAAGTTCATGCTCTTTTAAATAACGTTTCAGATCTTGACAATCTCCACAAGTGGGACGTGTGTAAATTTCTAACGTATATTTACCCAATTCTTTCCCTCTTTTCGTTTACATTTGTAATCTATTAAAGAGTATACTCCTTTAGTTTACGTTTGTAAACACAAAAACATCGATAAATTCATTTTCCCCTTTTTACTGCTTTAAGTAGTGTCATAGTTATATATAACAAATCCCTTATCTGTTAAATACGAATAGGATAGAGTCGTTACCCTATGAAGTCAGTCTATTTTTTCCACTCACTTCTTAGGGTAGGCCCGTTACCCTATGAAGTCGATCCATTTTTTTCGCTCACTCCTTAGGATAGGCCTGTTACCCTATGAAGTCGGTCTATTTTTTCGCTCACTCCTTAGGGTACAAAATCTATTCCATAAAAATTAAAGTTTTATACTTTTCTACATTAAAAAAGAACCTAACTTTCATCATTGTAGATGAAAACTAGGTTCTCAATTATTTAAAACTTTAAGGCTTTATATTTTCCATACCAACCATTGGATCTACTGCAAAGTTTTTGATCATCTCGGGTGTCAGAGTATAAGTTTTTAGTTCTTCCATTTCAGTTTTTGCTACAGATTCATCATCATTTTTCATTGCTTTTTCTTCCGTAGTCTTCTTTGCTAAAGACTCGAATTTATACTTATCTGATTGCAGTCGTTCTTTTAAGGCAGTATTCCTTAAATTCTGAGTGGACTGAATACTACGCACAAAAGCTTCTGGTTCTCCAATGAGTGATAGAGATTTACTAGCACGTGTAATAGCTGTATAAAGAATATCTTTTTTCAACATACGACCATAACTCTGTAGCATCGGTAAAATAACAATATCATACTCGCTACCCTGAGCTTTATGAATCGAACAACAATAAGCTAATGTAATTTTATTCCAATTCGAACGAAGATAAGTAACTTCATTTCCTTCAAAATCGACAATTAGCTCGTCTGTTTTTAATTCAGATTTTTTTGCATTAGTAATACCTACAATTTCACCAATGTCTCCATTAAAAACATTATTTTCAGAATCATTTTGCAATTGTAAAACTTTATCGCCAATACGATACACGGTATCTATATATTTAACTTCCTTACGGGTACCATCATTAGGGTTAAATATTTCTTGCAACCGTTCATTTAAGACATTTATCCCCGCTGGTCCCCTATAAATAGGTGCTAAAATTTGGATATCATTTGCGGTAAAACCTTTTTCAATGGCTTTTTCAACAATTTTTTCGATAACAGCTACAGCATTCCTTGAATTAGCCGGAAAAAAATTACGGTCAACGCGTTTTTTCATTAAATCTTTCGGTAGACGATTGTGTTTAATCTCATGAGAAAGTGGGATAATGCTTGAGTCGTCTCCTTGTCGGTAAATCTCAACTAATTCTTTTTGGGGAATCTGGCCTGAATCAATTAAATCACGAAAAACTTGACCCGGACCGACCGATGGCAGTTGATCTTGATCTCCAACTAAAATCACTTTCATCCCATGTGGAATAGACCGGAAAAGTTGATTTGCTAAGAAAGTATCAACCATTGACATTTCATCAATAATCAATAACTCCCCTTCTAAAAAATGTCCTAAATCCATTAAAAGATCTTCATCATCCGCTGTAAGGCCTAATAGACGATGTATCGTTGAGGACGGTAAGCCCGTGGACTCTTTCATTCGCTTCGCTGCTCTTCCCGTTGGAGCTGCCAGTAAAATAGGAAAGCCGGTGTCTTTATAAGCATGCGGATCCAAAGACAAGTCGTTCATTTCTGCATATAAATGCACAATTCCTTCAAGTACCGTAGTCTTTCCTGTTCCTGGTCCTCCCGTTAAAATAAAAACGGGAGATTCTAAAGCTTGCTTGATGGCTTCTTTTTGAGATTGTCCATAGTCAATACCTAGTTCATATTCTAGATCCGAAATATTTTCTTCGAATTGTTCTTCTGAAACTTTTTCAAAATCCGCATCATTTATTCGTTCTAAAGAACTTACAATACCCCACTCTGCATGATACAAAGAAGATAAAAAATAACGGCCTTCATCTTCATATATCATACTCTCCTCAATTAATTTTTCTAAATTGCGCTCAATGAATTCCTCATCAATGATAAAGGGACGACTACGTTCTAGTATTTGAGTCGCTCGATTACTTAAATATTGTTTCATGACATAAGTGTCACCCGAATCATTTGAAATCGTATAAAGAGCATATAAAATACCTGCCTGAATTCTCTCATCCGCATCTGGCTGTACATCGAGATGATCTGCAATAGTATCTGCTCGATTAAAACCGATTCCATTCACTTCTTGAATCAACTGATAAGGATTTTCTTGAATGACTTCCAAAGTAGTTTCTTCGTATTTTCCATAAATACGAAAAGCTAAAGCATTGTCTACCCCTAATTTGTTTAAAGTTAAAATAACTTTTTGCATACCATACTCTGTAGTTAATACATCTTCCAGAGTATTTTTTTGTTTTTGACTAAGACCTGGTACTTGATCAAGCGCATTGGTATCTTCAACAATCGCATCAATACAATCTGTTCCTAGGGCATCCACAATTTTCTCAGCAGTCTTCGTTCCAATACCTTTAAATGAATCACTCGATAAATAGTTGACGACAGCTTCAGCAGTGGATGGCTGACTAGTCGCATATCTTTCCGCTTTAAATTGAACTCCATATTTGGGATGATTTGTAAATGTTCCCCCAAATTCATAAGCAGAACCTTCTTGAATACGACCAAAATTCCCCGTAATCACAATATTATTTTCTAAATAATTTGAATTTGTTTCTTCAACTTCAACTAAGATAACTTTATAATAATTTGATGGATTAGAGAAATAAATAGCTAATACTTCACCAGTGATATATAATTCTTCATTTTCAGTTAAATCAAATGGCATTTCTTCCACTTTATTTCTCCTCTCACTAACAGTTATAGCTTTATTTTAACGCAGTCTAACAAAAAATTAAAGCACAAAATAAATCGTTGCAAGGATTGAAAGATTCCTGGCCACATTCATTAAACACTACTACTAAAAATATTGGTCTAAGAAATTGGCAATCCCATCTTCACTATTGGAATGTGTAACCTCATCCGCTAACTCTAAGATTTCTGGTACAGCATTTCTCATAGCCACCCCAATGCCGGCATATTCAATAATTGAGCGATCATTTTGCCCATCTCCAAACGAGATGATATTCTCAGGTGAAATCCCCATCTTCGGAAATACCTCATCTAAAGCTCTTGCTTTATCAATACCTTGATCGGTATATTCAAAATAAAAAGGAGCAGAAAAGGCGGCAGTGATTAAGTCCTTAAAAGGTGCGCGCATAGCTTCATGATGTTTTTGTAAATAACCTGGATTACCCGCAACTAAAATTTTATTAACAGGCTTTTTAATTCCCTTGCTAAAATCATCTACCTCATAGACTTTAAAATTTCCACCTCGTACTTCGTAATGAACAATATTCATATATCCAGAAGGTACCTCAGATTTTATATCAAAAAATGCATTATTTACAATCATATAGTCATCCTGATCAACCATAGGAACAACTTCAAATTTGGATAAATGGTTTAATATCCTGTTCGCTAAATCTGTTGGAATAGCTTGATTAAATAAAATCTCTTTTGTTTTTACATCATAAACTTGACTCCCATTATAAGAAACTAGGAAACCTTCATATTTATTCATCTCTAATTCTTCAGCTAAAGGAAGCATTCCTTGAGTAGGTCTACCAGAGGCTAAAACGACCTTTATACCTTTCTTTTGGGCTTCAATCAATTTATCTTTTGTACGTGTTGAAATAAGCTTCTCTTCATTTAATAAAGTTCCATCAATATCCATAACAATTGCTTTAAGCTTCATTTATTTGGCTCCTGCTCTATTTTATTGGCTAAAGGTTACTCCCTCAGTCTAAACAAATCCTTAGACCTTTTCAATAGTTAAAAAGCCTCACCAAAAGGGAAGTTCCTTTCAGTGAAGCTTTAAATCAATTTAATTAAATATATTGTAATTCTTTATTTTCGCTATATGCGGCATCAATCGTTCCGCCACCTATACATTCTTCTCCATCATAAAGAACAATTGCTTGTCCAGGAGTAATTGCACGAGCAGGATCATCAAATTCAACACGGGCTTTTGTTCGTGTTTCATCCAAATAAACAGTAACAGGTACTGCTTTTTGTCGATAACGGAATTGAGCCATTGAACGGAATTTTAGAGGAAATTCTTCATCGGTTGTGAAGAAAAAATCGGATGCTTCCAAAGTGGTTGCATATAAGTGTTCATTCTCGTAGCCTTGTCCAACAAGAAGGACATTTTTTTCTAAATCTTTACCAATAACAAACCATGGTTCATTAGATCCATCTGCACTACCACCAATGCCTAGACCTTTTCTTTGGCCGATTGTATAATACATGAGTCCATCGTGTTGTCCGACAACGTCACCATCTAACGTACGCATTTCACCGGCTTGCGCAGGTAAAAAGTTCATTAAGAAGTCTTTAAAGTCTCTTTCTCCGATAAAACAAATCCCTGTTGAATCTTTTTTCTTAGCCGTTGCTAAGCTTGCTCTTTCTGCAATTTCACGAACTTTCGATTTTTCCATGCCACCTAATGGGAACATAACTTTAGAAAGTTGTGCTTGAGAAAGTTGATTCAAAAAGTATGTTTGATCTTTGTTTGAGTCTACCCCTCTTAATAAATGCGTAACGCCGTTTTCATCGCGTTTTACTTGGGCATAATGTCCAGTCGCTACGTAGTCAGCGCCTAAGTCCATTGCATAATCTAAGAAAGCTTTAAATTTGATTTCTTTATTACACATAACATCAGGGTTTGGTGTGCGGCCTTTTTTGTATTCTTCTAAGAAATACGTAAAGACTTTGTCCCAGTATTGTTTTTCGAAATTCACTGAGTAGTATGGAATACCAATTTGGTCAGCAACTAAAGCGACATCTTTATAATCTTCTGTTGCCGTACAAAAACCATTTTCATCGGTATCATCCCAGTTTTTCATAAAAATACCAACCACATCATATCCTTGTTCTTTTAAAAGCAAGGCTGTCACGGAAGAGTCTACACCGCCACTCATTCCAACAACTACACGAGTATTTGCGTTTTCATTCATTTTATCACCATCATTTCTATTTAGATTTTTCTTGCAAGCAAGAAAGCTAATTGAAAATCTAATCGAATTTGAAGGTTCGAAATTTCCAACGTTCCACATTATAAAGTGATATTGGGAAAAAAGCAAACTTATCGCTTTATCCCCAATTAAAAGATGAGGGAGAATCTATTAATCAACCATATGTATATTTTTAATATACTCTAAAGGGACGTCGGCGCCGAGTTGCAGCATATTCACAACTTGAAGCTGTTCAGCAAGTGAAAGGTGCTCAAACCCTGCTAATGATTGGATGCTTAGTATTTCCTTTTTATGATGGCGCCCGAGTTCTTCTCCCATTGTAAGCAAAGAACTGCCACTTTCTAAAATGGTTGTGATACAACCGGCGATTGTTTTTTCTGGCATTTCTAATGCTGCGGCTGCTTGATCAACCAATTCTGCATAATCATAAGTTAGTTCTAAAGTTGTTATCACATATTGCATTTGTCCTAATAGCCAATAACCTTCGTCTATCCTTTTTGTTTTAGAAAAAGGACGCTCACTGGCCACTTGTTTAGTTATTACGTTTCCTATTTCAGCTTCAGAAGCCAAAATTTTTTCTGGTAAGCATAGCATCGTCATAAAAAATAAATGAATAAATTGGAGGGTTTCTTCAGATAAGCCCGATACTTCAAAAGGATCATTATCAAATGAGCGCATTTCTAAATATTGGATCCCATCTTCTAGCAAACTCGCTGAATCTTTTACAATTCCCCGAAGTCGCACGGCTCCATAATATTCACGTTCTTTTTTTAATTTACCAGTTTGTACTGCTTCTTGTAAATCAGTTACATAATTTTTAATCGAATCATAACGGACAACGACTTTTGGGTGATTCGTGAAACCAAATTTACTATTTCGTAAACTTCGCATAGGTTCTAGTGGAATACTTTTATTTTTGAAAAAAGGATCAGTAAAGAAGTTTGCTTCGGCTACAGGGGTTGCACCGAATAAATAAACAAGTATCCACTGGTAACGCAAGAAATTGCTTGCTAATTTTAAATATAATTCATCACGCAAAGCTTCGAGTGTTTCAAATTGAGTTTGGATGGCGAAGAGATGCTCTAAAAACTGAGGATTAAACGAATAATTGATATGAATACCATTGACTAATTGACGTTTTTTCCCATATTTTGATGCTGTATACAATCGATATTCTTCCAACTCAATATTTGTCGTTTGAGAAATATTGATTAAACGATCGTCATCCGGTAGATTACAAGGTACACTAAAGGGCCACATATATTCCTCATCCGGTAAATTTGCCAATAAAACATAACTCAAGGTTTGTAACCAGTTGTGTGCTTTTGAATAAGAGGCTAAAGGCGGCGTAATTATTTCAGGTTGTGCTTCGCCATAATCTGTTTTGATATGGGGATTTACTTCTCTATTTCCTAAAGATTCAGGGTGCATAGACATCGCCAAGTTCCCATTCCCTTGTACACGGAGACCTTCTTTTTCTAAGCCGAAGTTTCCTGTTATAAATAATTCTACCAGATTGTTTTCTTTAATATCATTTAGTAAATTCAATATTTTTCACCTCACGACTTTCTGTCTATTCAAGACTTTTTTCATAAAATAAAAACCCTAGATAATCATTATCCAGAGTTTTTATACGATTGAATATTTAACTGTGGTGTTAATTAATTATTCATACCTTTTCAAGCACGGTTTCCTTTACGAAATCTTCCAAATAAAATTCGGCTAATTCTCTAGCCTCTTTCATCTGATCATTTGCATACAGATCCACCTTTTTGATTCCATTGGCGGCTACTGTTGAAAGTTTTAGATTTGAAAAATCTTTAGAAACAGTAATTTTTAATATCGGCGCTGATTTTGAACCTGGTTGTGTAGAAAGTACTCGCTCATATTGAAAATTACCATTTTTCGTTTCGACAAAGGCATTGTCGCGCATGGTATATCGTTTTGCATCTGGATGTACACGATATTTTTGTTTGCTTCCCGATAAGGACGCTTCATTTGACTGCGTCATTTGAAAACTCCTCTCAATTTACTTCATTATAAATATAGCATAATAATGAACAAAAAGCTATATGGGCTCTGTGTACAACTCAGTGTTTTTGCATGTTAAGGGTTAATTTTTTTAAAATTTCCACTGTTTTTTTAATTTCCTCAAGAGTCGTTCCAACTCCAAAGCTAAATCGAAGCGTATGATCAATTTCGGTTGCTTCATCACCAAACATAGCGATTAAAACATGACTTGGCTCAAGTGTACCTGCTGAACAAGCAGAACCTGCCGATAAAAATACGCCCTCTAGATCCATTTGAATCAATAACATATCTGAGCGAATAGCTGGAATACAAAGACTTAAGACATGAGGTAAAGAATCATTAATCTCTCCATTTACCGAATAATCTATATCGGCTTCATCCATTTCTTTGATAAATGTTTTTTTCAATTCCATTAAATGATTGTAATTTTCCGTTTGATTTTTTTGATGAATTTGGATTGCTTTTTCAAAAGCTAAGATAGCCGGAATATTCTCTGTTCCTGCTCGATGTTCATTCTCTTGAGCTCCACCAAGTAATAAACTAGGAATTTTTATTCCTTCTCTAATATATAAAAACCCAATTCCTTTAGGGCCATTCATTTTATGAGCAGAGACACTTAATAAATCAACATTTAATGCTTCGACATCTAATGGTATTGAACCATATGCTTGAACTGCATCGGTATGGAAAATAATCTCTTGATCAAGTTCCTTCAAATATTCTCCGATTGCTTGAATCGGCATAATGGCTCCTACCTCATTGTTGCCATACATAATTGAAATAAGGATAGTATCTGGTCGAATGGCTTCTTTTACTTGTTCAAGAGTAATTTTCCCTTTAGTATCCGCAGGTAAGTAAGTGATTTCAAATCCTTTATTCTCCAAATATTTCATTGGGTTTAAAACAGCTGGATGTTCAACATTTGTTGTAATAATATGTTTTCCACGATCCGCAAGATGTTCTGCTGTTTTTATAATGGCTGTGTTGTCACTTTCTGTTCCACCACTGGTAATAATTATTTCATTCGTTTTGGCACCGATACTTTCAGCCATGGTTTGACGAGCATAGTCAATTAATACACGATTTTTCTTTCCTAGTTGATGGATACTGGATGCATTTCCATAGTTTTCACTTAAGGCTTTTGTCATTACGTCAATGACTTCTGGGTCCATTGGTGTTGTTGCCGCATGATCTAAATATATCTTTTCTTTCACTTAAATCCTTTCCTTTACTTATTGGTTTCTTGTATTTGCTGTTTTTGTTGTTGGACAAGCTCTGGGAAAAGCATTTTCAAAATTCCCTTTGTTAAACGTCGTCCTTTACCTTTCGTTACATAAGCATGCATATTCATTGCTGGGTTAAAGTTTGCTTCAATACAGGAATATCCTGGGTTTTCTTCAGTACTTGGGATTTTATAATCGGGAATAATTAAATCAATCCCTGTCACCTTTACGTCTAATGCTTTCGCAATCCCTACAGCTATAGCATTATAACTCTCATCCATCTCTTTTGTAAAATCAA
Source organism: Atopostipes suicloacalis DSM 15692 (assembly GCF_900129085.1). GTDB lineage: Bacteria > Bacillota > Bacilli > Lactobacillales > Carnobacteriaceae_A > Atopostipes > Atopostipes suicloacalis. Next base: position 95,403 of record NZ_FQUF01000004.1, on the reverse strand, counting down.
TTGAATCGCCACCTGTAGAGATATTGGAATTTTCTCGTAAATACACAGTTTTTCCTTTTTCTGGGATAGAATCAAATGTCAAATCTTGTTCTTTTAACATTAACGTTTCAATTGCACCCTTTTCAATATAAGCCATAGGTGCTCGATGGTCAGCGCCTCGTAAAGGATCGTCATTTTTGTGGTCAATTAACTCATGAATTGTTGATTTTCCATCCCCTATCACATTTGCTGGTACTCGCAATAATACAGCCCCCACTTCATCATTTAAAACAAAGAAACGGTATTCAGTACCTGGAACAAACTCTTCAACAAGGACAGTATCATCTTCTTGAAATGCGATGTCGAGAGCTTCTTTATAAGACGTTTTATCCGGGTATTTTTTAAAGACAGAGATCCCAATCCCATAATTGGTCGATTTTGGTTTTACAACAATCGGTTGATTTTGATAGTTTGAATAGTGGTCCAAAGCTTCTTTTATTGAATGATATTCGCCCCCACCAGGAACATTGAAACCAGCCTCCGCTAAGATTTTCTTTGTGACTGTTTTGTTTTCCATTATAAAATGTGAAATTGTTGTATCTTTACTTGTCATATTTCCATTTCTAACATATTCAACTATATTTTCGTGCGAGAGCTTTAAGAAATGATCCGCTCGATCAAAAACCTCTACCTCAACGCCCAATTCAATAGCATCATACATTAGTAATTGTGTTGACAATTCCATATCTTCAAAACCATTTAAAACGTAAGGACGTTCAGTTGAAAACTCTTTGAATTCTAAGCCTAAATTACGATTAAATGTTAGATATCCTTGCTCTTCAATTTGATCTGCTACACGAGCACTTAGCGTTTCCTCAGGATGATAAAATTTTTCTTGAGCTTTATGAATGAGTTCTTCAAATTCATCATTTAAAGAAAGATCGTTTACCATACTAAGCATACCCTCTAAGATATTCAAAGCTTCCTTCTGATAAGCCGATACTTCATGGGGGTTTTCATCTGCTGTATTTAACATTTTTTCTTGACCTTCGATTATCTCGTCTCGAGTCGCTTTATTTTCTATCCAAATCATATATAAAAAGAATAGGTGATAAAAGCGGCCTTGCGCATAAGAAATGCCTAATCGATCCAGTGGGTTAAGATCAAATGAACGAAACTCAACGTATTGAACACCTGATTCAAGCATTTTTCGTAAAGAATCCCCTTTGCCTCGGAGACGTGCATTTCCATAGAATTCTCGTTCTTCAGATAAATGTCCAGTCTCTACAAAATTTTCTATATCTTTAACGTAACTATCAACCGAATCATAATTAACAATGACTTCATCATGGTTATGGTAACCAAAAGAACTATTTCGCAAACTACGTACATAATCTGTAGGCTTTTTCAGTAAGCGACCGGATTTCGAATCATAAAATCCTGAATCAGCATAAGGACTTGCTCCAAATAAATATAATAGAAGCCATTCATATTTTAAAAAGTTGGCAGATAATTTAATATAAAGTTCATTTTGAAGTTCTGTTTTTGTTTGATAAGTTGTTTGCTTTTGAAAAACTCCCTCAATAAACGTTTCGCTAAACGAAAAATTAAAGTGAATTCCACTAATTGTTTGCTTTTTCTTCCCATAGCTATCCGCAAGATGCTGTCGATATCGAATGGCATCGGGATCATTATAACGAACAATTGGAATCTCATCTTCATCAGGGAGAAGATTTGGCATACTGTTCGGCCATAAATATTCATCTTGGTTCATAGAACGGTGAAGCACATCATGTAAAGCTTCTAACCAATTAAATGTTAATTTTAAAGAGGGTTGAACTGGAGTTACAATTTCTGGTTGAGCTTCACTAAAATCTGTTAGTAAATAAGGATGATATACCCGACTCCCTAATACATGAGGATGATTGGTCATGGCTAATTGATTAGAAGGATCAGTTCGCAATCCTTCTTTTTCTATCCCAAAATTTCCTTCCGTAAATAAAGACTGAAGGTCGTTATCTTTGATAATGGTTGCTATATTCATATTTTTTCCTCAATTCTTCTATACATGTAATCTTTATTATTTTAACATAACTATATGTAAGAACGTATCTTTTTGAACGGAAAGGCTAGTTGCTTTTTGTTTTTTTGTTTAAATGTCGCATGAACAAACGTTCTACTTAGTCGCATTTTGCTTTATTTCCATGTATAATAGAAGAAGTAATTAACTGAGAGGAGACTTCCTTTGAATCAACCATTAGCATACCGTATACGTCCAACAACTATCGAAGAAGTGGTGGGACAACAGCATTTAGTCGGAGAAGGGAAGATTATTTGGCGAATGGTCGAAGCCAAACGTCTGTCTTCAATGATCCTTTATGGGCCACCTGGAATTGGGAAAACAAGTATTGCTAGCGCTATTTCAGGATCTACCAAATATGCGTTTCGAATGCTTAATGCGGCTACGAATACGAAAAAAGATTTACAAATAGTAGCAGAAGAAGCCAAAATGAGTGGGAGCGTCGTTTTATTGCTGGATGAAATTCATCGTTTGGATAAACCAAAACAAGATTTCTTGCTCCCTCATTTAGAAAGTGGTCGAATTATTTTAATTGGTGCAACTACTGAAAATCCGTATATTTCTATCCACCCTGCCATTCGAAGTCGAGCGCAGATCTTTGAATTAATGCCTCTGTCCGATCATGATATTCAAGTGGGCATTGAGCGTGCTTTAGCGGATAAAGAAAAAGGATTAGGTTCTTTAAATATTCATCTTGATGATGAAGCGCTGACTCATTTTACTCGAGCGACTAATGGCGATATGCGTGGTGCGTTGAACGCATTAGAGATTGCTGCAGAGTCTACCAAGCCGAATGATAAAGGTGTTATTCATATAACCCTTGAAATTGCGGAAGAATGCTTACAACGGAAAGCAATGACCCACGATAAAGATGGGGATGCCCACTATGATGTGATCTCTGCTTTTCAAAAGTCTATTCGTGGGAGTGATGTTCATGCTGCCCTTCATTATCTAGCTCGGTTAGTTGAAGCTGGTGAACTACAGATTATTTGTCGGCGATTAATTATCATTGCTTATGAAGATATTGGACTGGCTAATCCGGCCGGAGCAGCTCGTGCGGTAACGGCTGTTTTAGCTGCCGAAAAAACGGGTTTTCCCGAAGCGCGTATTCCCCTTGCCAACGCTGTCATTGAATTAGCACTCTCTGAAAAATCAAATTCAGCATATAGTGCATTAGATGCTGCGATTGCGGATGTTAAAAACGGAAAAGCAACACATATACCGGACCATTTACGAGATGCTCATTATAAAGGTGCAAAAGAAATGGACCGAGGAGTGGATTATAAATACCCTCATGCTTATGAAAATGCTTGGGTCGAACAACAATATCTCCCTGATCCTTTAATAGGGAAAACATACTATGAACCAAAACCTACAAGTAAATTTGAAACAGCATTGGCAAAACAATATTTAAAATTTAATTCAAATAAAAAATAGTTGAATCATAAATTAATAATATTTTTTAGGTAAATATCTTGCAATATGCGATTAAATGATTTATGATTTAACCAATCGAATAGCAGAACCTAATGAGGAAACTTTTAAAAAAAGTTCTTATCTCAAACCGTTCCTTTGACAGTTAGAACCTGTTATGCTATTCTTTACTTAGAAGTTGATATCTGATGTGTACGCGATACCTCATAATGCGTGAACCCTACAAGTCATTTATATAAGGGATTCTAATAAGAGAAACAATGACAAGCCTTTTCACTTGGAAGTCAAAGTAGCTCTTTGTGAAGCCCACCTGCAGATAGCGGGTTCAAAAGTACAAGGTAACCAAACGGCACGATCGGATATCCTACATAAGAAACGTAAAACCACTTTGTTTATGCAAAGTGGTTTTATTTATATCAAACTTTGAAGGTGGGAAAAAAATGGAAAAGAACTATCAAAAGATATTAGTCGCTATTGACGGTTCAGATGAGGCAGAACAAGCTTTTAAAAAAGCAGTTGCCATTGCGAAGAAAAATAAGAGTCAACTCTTCATTGCTCATATTAGTGATAGTCGAAACTTGAGAATTTTCCCTAATTTAGATCGCCCGGATCAAGACAATACCTTTATTGATCAGGTTTATAATATGGCAGAAACTACTTTAAATACCTATAAAAAATGGGCAGAAAAGCAACACCTATCAGAAGTGAAAATCATCTTAAGAGTTGGCTCCCCTAAGATAGAAATTTCTACAAATCTTCCTAAAGAATATAATATTGATTTGATTCTACTCGGAGCCACAGGATTAAATGCTGTCGAACGTCTCCTGATTGGGTCAGTGTCTGAATACGTTGCTCGAAATGCTCCTTGTGATGTTCTGATTGCTCGTTCTGATGAAGCAGAAACCCATGAAAATAATCGAATAGCCAATAATAACTTCTAAAAAAATTAAAAAATCTCCACTTTTCCTTACTAGAGGAAAGGGAGATTTTTTATTTTATATACCATATTTTCTAAATATAATGGGATCAAATTTTCAACTATTCAATAATATAAATGATCCACCCATTATTCTTTAATTCTCTATATTTTCTAAAGCTGTCTCTCCTAACCAAGCTAACCCGCTCACAGGAATGAAAAATAACATGGCTGGAAACCAATTAAATATAAATAGACAAGCAACTAAAATGATAAGTATGGAAAAGGTTATTTTCAAATTCCCCACAATTAACATAAAAGCAAATAATAATAATTTAGGGGAAGCCTCTTGTTGTCTCTTAGATAAAGGATAAACATAAAGAATCATTAATAAAATCAAAATTGCAAACGTATAAAAAGCATACTTAAAAATTTGGAAAGTTGTCGTCGGCTGATTAAATGAATTTAAAAAATACAAATCCATTATAAGAAGCAAAATACTAATAAATATAGGCAAACCTAATTTGAAACTTTTTTTAAAATTTCTTTTGAAAAAAATAGTAAATTGTGTAAAAATACTTTCTGGCTTTCCTTCTACTTTCCAATCATGCACCACTTCAAAAACAGCATCTGTCGCTGGAATCAGTGTAAAAATAGGTAGAGAAAACAGTAACCAAGATAAGTTAAGGATTGCTATACCTGAAAACCATTCTGTAAAAGTAACTGCTGCTGTTGTAAGATCAAGTTTTTTCAAATATAGCCTCTCCTCTTCTTATTTTTTATCCTTTCATTCCACCTGATAAATCCATTCCTTCGATAAAGTATTTCTGAGCCACTAAGAATAGTAAGACAGTTGGAAGAAGAACTAAAGTAGCTCCAGCCATTAGATAGTTCCATTGGGTGGTTGATTGGTTTTGGAAAACTTGTAAACCAATCTGCAATGTATAACGATCTTCTTTTTGGATGTAAAGTAATGGCCCTAGAAAATCGTTCCATGCTCCATTAAAGGAAGTAATTCCAATAGTGATTAAGGCCGGTTTTGTTAAAGGAATCATTAGCCGACTCCAAATATATAAATGATTTGCTCCATCTATCTGAGCAGCTTCTATTAATTCATTATCTATTGATAAATAAAACTGTCTCATCAAAAAGATATTAAAAGCATTACCAAAAAATGCAGGGACAATTAGTGGTAAATAAGTTCCTACCCAACCAATCCGACTAAATAAAATATATTGAGGGATCATGGTTACAAATCCTGGAATCATCATGGTAGACAAAACCATTGCAAATAAAATGCCTTTCCCAGGAAAATCAATTTTTGCGAATCCATAAGCAATAAAGGAATTCGAAATAATATTTCCAGCAACTACAAACACAGTGATGAACAAAGTGTTTCCAGCGTATTTAAAGAAAGGAAAAGCATCCATCATCTCACGATAGTTATTCCACTGAATATCTACAGGAAATAAATTAGGAGGAAACTGAGCAATTTCTACCATTGGTTTTAAAGAAACGGATAACATCCAGACTAAAGGCAGTAGCAGTAATATACTCACTGCTATTAAAAGAAAATAAGTAAATACATGCCCCCATTGCTCTTTTCTTTTCTTACTTTTATATGGTTTTTTAGTCGCAACTTTTGGCGATAAGGTTTCTTCTATTGTAGACCCAGTTGTCTCTGTATGTTCGATAGGAGAATCTACTGAAGTGCCTGTTTTAATTGTTGATTTAGAATGATTTGATGACTTAATCATGCACTATTCCCTCCTCCGTAATGTACCCAGCGTGGTGCAACTTTCAGATTAATAAAAGTGAGAACTAATACAATGATAAAGAGAATCATGGACATAGCCATCGCATACCCCATATCAAAAGCTACAAATGCTTTATTCCACATATGAAAGTTATAAAAGAGTAGTGAGTTCGCAGGTCCTGCAGTCCCACTCTCAGTCATTACATAAGCCTCTTGAAAGATCTGGAAAGCCCCAATTGTTGATGTCACAATATCATAAAAAATAATTGGAGTAATCATGGGCAGAGTAATATTTAAAAACTGTTGGAAACTATTCGCTCCATCAATTTCAGCAGATTCATAAAGTTGTTTGGGAACATTTTGTAAGGTAGCTAGATAAAGCAACATAGATCCCCCTACACTCCAAAGCCTCATTAAAATTAATGCAGGTTTCGTCCAATTCGGATCAAACAACCAAGCAGGTCCCTTTATCCCAATAAAGGCCAATATAGTATTAACTAAACCAGTTGAAGGAGATAATAACTGCATCCATAAAACATAAACCGCAACTCCTGATAATATAGCCGGCAAATAAAAAATCGTTCGGAAGATACTAATTCCTCTGATACGCCGGTTCAACAACACGGCTAAAAAGATACTTCCAAGCGTCGTTAAAGGAATATTAAAAATAACATAGTAAGCCGTATTATATAAAGAAGTCCAAAACAATTCATCTTGTGTGAACATTCTCTTAAAATTCGCTAACCCTAAAAAATCCATTTTTGAAGTTAGATTGTAATTGGTAAAGCTGCCATATAAAGAAAATAGCATAGGGCCTAGTAAAAACACGGCAAAACCAATTATAAATGGGGAAACAAAGAATAAGCCCCACATTGCTTCTCTTTTTTTTCGTTTATTCCACTTTCTCTTTGGTTTCTTATTGGGTAATGCTTCTTGCTTAGTCGCCATAATAACCCCTACTTTCTATAACTTTCTAATTCTTTATTTTTTTCAAAAAGGAGACATAAAAAACTGTCTCCTTTTTCTTATTTTTTTATATTTTTATTTTTTTATTTAAAAAAGAAAACTATTCATTCTGTTCGACTAAGTTTTCTACAGATTCTTGCGCAGCATCTAAGGCTTCCTGTGGTGTTTTGTTTCCTAACAAGGCCTCATCGAGTTGTCCATTTACTAGCTGTAGATAGTCTGGTGCAGTTAAAGGCACTGGAGTAATAACTGTATAATCAAGATTTTGATGGGCAAGTTTATAAATCATATGACCGTTCTCATCTAAATCTGGATGATCTTCTAAAGCTTCGTTCGCTTCTTGATTTGCCATAATATCAAAACTATTTAAACCAAAGGTGGTTTGTACTTCTGTAGAAACAAGGTATTTCATAAATTCATAAGAAGCATCAGGATTTTCAGCTCCATAAGGAATCTCTAGAGCAAAACCTCCACCCCAAGTCCAAGGTCCACTACCTTCTTCGTATTCCGGAAGAGGGGCTACACCAAAGTTAAAATCTTCTGGTGCATTTTCACGTAAATCTGTATAGTAATTAATATTTTGGCCACGCATAGCTATTAGACCTGAAATAAATGGATCTGCTAGGCCCGAATCAAATTCTGCTTCATACGAATTGATTGTATCTTGTCCATAATAGTCTTGCCAATCTAAGACCCATTCTAGAGCGGACACTTTTTCAGGTGTATTAATTTTCACGTCGCCATTGTCATCAAACCAGCTTGTCCCTTCATCCGCATTTATTGTCCAAACATCTAAACCTAAGTTCCAAAGCGGGTAAAAGCCAAACTGTTCAAACGAATCGCCCTCTTGAACATCTAACTGACGAGCCATCTCTTCTAACTCATCCCATGTTTTCGGCGGAGTATCTGGATCTAAACCAGCTTCTTCGAATAAATCTTTATTGTAAAACAAGACATGGGTATCGGTATTAAAAGGTAAACCATACGCTTCATCTTCATGAACGACGGTATCCCATAATTGTGGATAGAATAATCCCTCGAGATTTTCATCTTCTTGATCTAAGTATTCTTGAAGGTTGGTTGCTTGGTTAGCATCCGCGCGTTGTCTCACTGTATTAATATCTTGAACAATGATATCTGGAATATCATTACCAGAAGCTACTGCCGCTAAGGCTTTTGTCCAAATATCTCCCCAAGGTTGGTAAACGTGGGTAACTTCGATTTCATCTTGAGAATCATTGAAGTCCTCGATAATTGATTCTATGGTCTCTCTTCTTGAGCCTCCACCCCAAAATGACCAAAATTCCAATTCTGTTTTTTCACCACTTGTCGTTCCTTCATCTGTTCCCCCATTTGATGCATCATCTGTTGTATCTCCATTTGTTCCACAAGCTACTAACACAAAAGCAATCAATGACATTAAAACGATTGAAAGCAATTTTCTCCCTTTACTTTTTCCCATTTTAAAACCTCTTTTCTTTTAATAATTTTTATTCATAGGGTTTACAAACGAAAAACGGATACGGTTACGTTTTCCTTGTTAGAATGAGAATACCCTTTCTTATATTAAGAAGCAATCGAAACGCTGTAAGCGGTGAATAGGTATACACCTATAATAAAAAATGGACCTCTCTATAATAAGAGAAGTCCAAAAATCAATATAAATTATATGCTACATTCATGTTGCACCTTTGGAGCCCATGGTAAATAAGCCTCCAGAGGTGTATTTTTTCGATTTGGTAGGTGGGTTAATAAATATTCTAAGTACTTTCGAGGATGTAAGCCGTTGGCTTTCGCTGTTTCAACCAAGATTAAAATAGTCGCATTTGACTGCGCCCCTTTAAAAGAAGCAGAAAAAAGATAATTTTTTCTGCCGATGACAAGGGTTTTAATTCCTCGTTCCGCTAAGTTATTCGACAAGACTAATCGGCCGTCTTTCAAAACATTCATCATACGCTCTTTTTGTTTCAACGCATAAGAAATAGCCGTTCCGAGTTTTGTCTTACCTAAGACAGATAACGATTCACACCAGTCAAAAAAGTGCTCCAATTTTGGCTTTAGAACTTTCAACCGCAAATAGTATCTCTCTTTAGCCGATAAGTCAGCGAATTTCTTATCGAGAGCGAACAACTCATTACAGAGCGCAACGCCTTGATGAGCAGGACTGTCTGGTCTGTACTCCTTTGGTCGGGCATCATAAAAGTAGCGTCTAATATGTGCCAGACAGGCAACTGAGGTAATCCCTTCGAGCTTATTGTAGGCTGAGAAACCGTCGCTATGTAAATACCCTTGGTAACCTTCTAAAAAGGCCTTCGGTACTTCCGCACCTCTGGAAGGTCCCAGCCTGTAAATATGTATGGGTTTCTCGGCATATTTCCCCGCACTGAACAACCACATGTAAGACTTCTGACGATCTTTATCCGCCAGCACTTTAAAGGTTGTTTCATCGGCATGAAGGACTTCTGAGCGTAACAGCTCATTTTTCATTTCTGAAACAAGATCTTCAAAGTAATATTCGGAACACTTGATGTGCCAGTTCGTCATATTATGCCGTGGAATAGAATACCCTAATAAAGCCCAATGGGCTTCTTGTCGATAGGCTGGAACTTTTTGTTCAAATTTTTGATACATCGTTTCGGCTATCAACGAAGCTGATGCTGCTGTGTTGTTTAACGGAAGTTTTGGTACTTCTGATTTTACAAAGGGTGTATGGGTGCCTGTCTTCTCACAGTTTGAACAGGCATAGGTTTTTTGAAAGTGTCGATGATTCTCCATACGTGCGGGAATAAATCTCACTTCTTGTCGCACTAATGAAGTAGAAATTTCCTTCATAGACTTCTGACAGTTTGGACACGTACAAGAATCCACCTCATGAATATGATCTACCGTAGGTAGATTTTTTAATTGATGTTCTTTCAAACCTTTTCTTTTTTTGCGACGACTGTGTTTTTCAATAATAACTTCTTCATCGCTTTGTTCTCCAGTTTGCTCTGGATAGCTAAAAAGTTGATCATCAAAAAGATTTACTTGGTTAGGATCCATGATGGATTCTTTTTTTCGACCAAATAATTTCTGCATGAGATAATCAATTTGTTCTTTCTGTAAGGCAAGTTCATCATCCTTTTGAGCAATTTGTTGCTTTAATCCTATATTCTCTTCTAACAATTTATCTAGCTTTGCGATAATTACTCCAAATTGTTGCTCACTCTTTTTAGACATATGCTTGCCTCCTTGTTGTTAATAAAAATATTTTACTATATTTTAAACAAAAAGACGAGATAGAAAATGATTATTTTTATCACTTTCTACCTCATCTATTAAACAATACTTCCTTCAGTCGCAGGCTGGATCGTAACTTTCTGGTCAATAGACAATCCTTCTAAAAGCCATCTTAACTGTTGTGATGTCAATTGTTTCACTTCCTGTTGGTCCCGAGGCCACTTTAGCCTGCCATTCTCTAAACGTTTATAGAGAAGAATAAACCCATCACCTTCCCAATACAAAGCTTTGAAGCGATCCTTCTTGCCACCACAAAATAGAAATAGGGCATCATCATACACATTCATATCATATTCTTGAATGACAGTTGCTGCTAAACCATCAATTTGGCGACGCATATCTGTTTTCCCACAAACGATAAAAATATTTCCTACCTTTGTAAAGTCAATTATTTTCATGAATGCACAACTCCGCAAGAAGAACCTGTAATAATGGTTCTCGTATTCCTTCATAGATAAAGAGTTCAGAATCGCTAAACTTTAATCGTGCAATTAACTTTTGTGGGTTTTGCTTTCGCTGTTGGGGGTTAACTGATTGTTTTTCATCTTGAAGTCGGACGGGTACGATTTCTTGTTTTCTAGTCATATAAAACCTCCTGTATAATTGAGTGGTCTCAAGTTTAACAGGAGGTATCTTGTACCGGTAGGTACTCAGCTATTCACCGCTTACGAAACGCTTATAGATTTCTCATTTATTAAAAGAAGTTCGGTAAAAAATAAAAGCCAACCCTAATAAAAGAGTTGGCTTATTTGCTTATTTTATTTTTAATTTTTATAAATTATTTTTTAAGACGTTCAACATCTCTGGCAATCATTACTTCTTCATCTGTTGGAATTAAAAGAATTTTTGCAGTAGAATCATCTGTTGAAATTACTCGTTCTTCTCCACGCACATTATTTTTTTCTTCATCTAATTTAATGCCCATAAATTCTAAGTTTTTAATAATGTTCGCCCGTGTTTCTGGTGCATTTTCACCGATACCAGCGGTAAAGACTAATGCGTCTACACCTTCCATTTTAACAATGTATTGACCGACATAGTTACGGACGCGATCTTCAAAGATACGTAAAGCTAATTCGGCACGCTCGTTACCCTCTGCTTCAGCTGCTTCTAAATCTCGCATATCACTTGAAACACCTGAGAGACCTTTTAGACCGGATTGATGATTAAAAATGTCAATCATATCTTGAACATCTGTTAAATCTAATTTTTCCATTAAATATGGAATTAATGAAGCATCGATATCACCTGTACGAGTTCCCATTGTGACTCCTGCTAGTGGTGTGAAGCCCATTGATGTATCAATGGATACGCCATTTTCCACAGCTGTGATAGAAGCACCATTTCCTAAGTGTAAAGTAATTATTTTTAGCTCATCTAAGGGTTTTCCTAACATTTCAGCCGCACGTTCTGATACGAACTGGTGGCTTGTTCCATGAGCACCATATTTACGTGCATCATATTTCTCATAATACTCGTAAGGCAAACTGTACATAAAGTTTACTGCTGGCATTGTTTGGTGGAAAGAAGTATCAAAAACAGCCACGCTTGTAATATCTGGTAAAACATTTTTGAATGCTTTTATTCCAGTTAAGTTTGCCAGATTATGTAGCGGGGCAAGTTTAATTATACTATCGATTTGCTCGATAACTTCGTCGTCAATCAATGCAGATTCACTAAAAATTTCTCCCCCTGCAACCACACGATGTCCTACTCCTTCAATTTCATCTAGATTTTCAATTACTTTTAATTCAATTAATTTTTGAAGTAATAATTCAACGGCCACTTCATGATCATTGATATCTAGTACATCTTCATATTTATTTCCGTTATTATATTTGATTGTAAATACAGAATTATTTAATCCTATTCTTTCTACAATCCCAGAAGCCAAAGTTTCTTCTTCAGGCATTTCGTAAAGCTTCCATTTTAAGCTTGAACTACCTGCATTAATTGCCATTGTTTTAGACATTTATTTATCTCCTTAAATAGTATTTTTATCATTCATTTGTTTTCTTCCATTCAGTGATTTCACCTAGGAAAATTTTCATTGCTTCTAAATCTTTAAAGTCGGGCGCACTGACCATTAAAACTTCTTTTTGTTTTGCTTGTTCCCCTTTTTTCTGAATAATCAACACAGATTTTCTTGATTCTTCATTCGCAAAGACTTCTTTTGGAAGTTGAATAATTCCTTGAATATAGCCTACTTGATTTAAATAGTTAAGCAATACAGAAATCTTTTCATCATTAAAGATATTGCTTGGCAATAAAAAGAAGCCATAGCCATCTTCTTTTAAGTATTTCATCGCTTGTTCAATTAAAAGATAATGACTATAAGATTTTTCATTTTTCTCTCTAAATCGTGTTTCATATTCTTGAATCGTTTCTTCAACAGGATAATAGCCAATCGGTAGATCTGAAGCTATGATATCGGCTGGCTGAAGTAAAAGATTTGACAGTGCGTCTTGATAAATCAAGTTTATAGGAGTTCGTTGGATCGCAGAGTTTGTCGATGCAAGAGATAACATTAATTCATCGTTATCCACTCCAGATCGTAATATTTCACGATTAGGGACTTGATTTAAAAAGTGTGAAATCGTTAATAATAAATTTCCCGTTCCTACCGTTAAATCTACCAGATGGAATTTCTTTTGAGGTTCAGCAATAATCTCAATAAGGTAAGCAATTAATGATCCTAAAGAATCGGGAGTCATTTGATAATTTGGTTGGATATAGTCTTCTTTCATTCCACGCAATAAAGCAATTTGCATAGCTTGGCGAATAGTTTCCGAATCAAAATGAACTAAATCAACCTTTTGATAAAGTTTTTCTAAATCGTTCACAATGTTTTCTGACAAAACACTTTCCTCATTAAATACTTCACCATGGTCGATTAAGTTCTCACCTGTGTGAATAAGCGCTTCTAAATAAGGAATTTCTAACTCTTCTTTTAGAATTTTTGTTGATTCATCTAACATCTGAAACAAATTTATTGCTGTCGGTTCCACGATTTTCACGCCTTTATTTGAGTTATTGTAAATAATTTCACTTTAAAAAAGATCACATCCCGTGAGTCTATACCGAGTTGTGATCTATTTTTTTCGAGTATTTAGTTTGCTACAGGATAAACTGAAACTTGTTTTTTACCTTTTCCACGACGTTCGAATTTAACGATTCCATCTGTTTTAGCAAATAGTGTATCGTCTCCGCCACGACCAACATTGGTACCTGGATAAATTTTTGTTCCGCGTTGACGGAATAAAATAGAACCACCAGTAACGACTTGGCCATCACCTGTTTTTGCGCCTAATCGTTTTGATTGTGAATCTCGACCGTTTGATGAAGATCCGCCACCTTTTTTAGTAGCGAAAAATTGTAAGTTCATTTTTAACATATTGGTTGCACCTCCATTACTTGTAAGCTGATTTTTAAATTAACCCATACTTTGTTGTGTTACAGAGATAAAATCTCCATACGTTTCTTGGATATCTAGCAAAGAATAATAAAGGGATTGAAGTAGAATTTCTGCATGTTCTTTTTGCTTTTCATCAAGATCTTCAGGCAAAATGACTTCTAAAAATCCGCCTTCCTCTTCGTTAGCATCGACTTTTGGTTCAACTTGTGCGATCCGATTTAAATTATTGGTCGTACCAATTGCGAGGGCTGAAGCAGCTGAACAAACTAAATCTTGTCCTTCTGGTCCAGATTCCGCATGACCCGAAAGTGAAAATTGGTTAATTTGATTATTTTGTTTTATAAAATGGGCATAAATCATAATTCGATCACTCTTTATGCGTTAATTTTACTAATTGTAACTTTTGTATAAGGTTGACGGTGACCTTGTTTACGATGAGAATCTTTACGACGTAAGTAACGGTATGTTGTTACTTTTTTCGCACGACCGTGTTTTTCGATTTTTGCTTCAACTGAAGCTCCATCAACTAATGGAGAACCAACTTTTGCATTGTCTCCACCAACAAACAACACTTCTTCAAAAGTAATTGTGTCGCCTGCTTCACCAGGTAATAATTCTACGTAAATCTCTTGTCCTTCTTCAACTGTAAATTGTTTACCGCCTGTTTTAATAATTGCGTACATGTTTGCTGCACCTCCTATATATTTTATCTAAGACTCGCCAGTATAAGTGACATTTTCATGTACTTATGACTTATAGCTGAGCGGTTGTAGATGTGGTGCTACACAAATACAACGTTAGCATTATACCAGTGTTTAACATTCACGTCAAACACTTTTTCTCAATCGCTAAGAAACTTTCATGCTTTTTTCCATTTACTAGTAGACCTCTTTTTTTCGCTCACTTGTTAGGGTAACCCTTCTATCCTTACAAGTAGGCTTCGCAATTTCGCTCACTTGTTAACCGAAGCTATAAAAATTTAATAATGAAAAAAGAGAATACAGTAAAAACTGTATCCCCTAAATAATTCCTTTCATATAGCTTAGTTTGACTTAGAGCCATAGATTTAATCTTTATTTCCAAATCCAAATAGACGTTTCCAGAAAGGCTGTTTCACTTCTTCTTTGATTGTTAATAATGGAACAGATTCGCCTAAAATACGTCGAGCAATATTTCGATAACCTTTACTTGAGATATGATCAGGATCTAATACAACAGGATCCCCATGATTAGAAGTTCGAACTACTTGATCATCTTCATAGATAATCCCTAGCAATTCTATAGAGAGATGACGAGAAATTTCTTCTATATCCATCACATCTCCCGTATCCATCATTTCTTTACGAATTCGGTTGATCACTAATTTTGGAGGTTCAATATCACGTTGTTCCAAAATACCAACAATTCTATCGGCATCTCGAATAGCTGAAATTTCAGGCGTAGTAATAATAATAGCCGCATCCGCAGCGACAACAGAATTTTCAAATCCTTGTTCAATACCCGCTGGGGAATCCACTAAAATATAATCATAAAATTCATCTAATTCTCCGATGATTTCTTTCATCGTATCTGTATCTATTGCATTTTTATCTGCATGTTGAGCAGCAGGTAAAAGGAACAATAAATCATCAAATCGTTTATCTTTAATTAAGGCTTGATGCAATTTAGCTCGTCCTTCAGCTACATCCACTACATCATAAATAATTCGATTTTCCAGACCTAAAACGACATCCAAATTACGTAAACCAATATCCATATCAATTAAACAAACTTTTTTTCCTTGTAAAGCTAAGGCTGTTCCTATATTAGCTGTGGAGGTTGTTTTTCCTACCCCACCTTTACCTGAGGTAATTACAATTGTTTTTGCCATTCTTCGAATCCTCCTAAATCTTTAGCAAAATCCGGTCGAATTCGAGCTAAATGTTCTACTTCTCCAAATTCGATCATATGTAAATCATTTAAATAGACAATTTGATGTCTTTTCAAATTTTCATCGCTCGTATCTTCTACTTCTTCATCTGCATTCTTTTCAATAACTTCAACGTGCTCACCAATACGAACCTGAGCATTAAATAAAAAAGGAGCAACGATAATTGCATCCTCATCCCCTTTTGAGCCGGCATGAATAGTTCCTTGGACATTACCAATAACAACCACATTCCCTGTTGAACGAATAACAGCTCCGGGGCGAACATCTCCAAATAAAATGAGATCTCGCTCACTTTGTACCAATTGACCATTTCTTATATTTCTAACAATCATTTTCGGAGAAGTATCGTTATGCCATTTATCTGCTAATTCTTTATCGATGACCTCTTCAGAGAAATATTTAATCACAAAATTTGTATGTTCGCTAATTTTTTGAGTTAACGTTTCCTTTGTCGCTTCATCCAATATACGATGCTTCGTATCAATGACTAAGTCAAAATTTTGTTCATGTTTATTATCTTTTTTGATCTGTTCGAATAAGCGATCCAATTCTTCGTTTATTTCATCCAAACTTGCTTGGTCATTTAAAATTAAAAAATAGCCTTCGTTCGTTCCTTTCAATGTTACCTTTTTTTCCAATTTATGCACCTACCTAAGCTGAGACTCTTCTATTATATTAACAATTAAAAGATGAATAAAGTAGCTAAATACCAACATTACAATTCCATTAAATAGCAAAGTTGCACTCAATCTTGAGACAATAAAATATTGAAAAGAAATCGTAGTAATCGTCAATATTCGCATAATTCCATAAGCTATCATTTCTACTAACGTAATCCCTAAAATTCCAACCAGTGTGTAAGAAAGGACATTTGGACGAATCACCCGTTTTAAACTATAGGTTAAATAAGCAACCAAAACGAATGAAGACATATAGACTCCTAAAAAACCTAAATAATATGTATCCATTATAAAACCGAAAGCGGCAGCACTTCCGAGCATAAATCCTTCCTTATAATGAAAAGATAAAATAATAATCATTAATACAATCGTACGTGGAATAATTAACCCAAAACTTGTATCTAAAGTTGAAGCCCAAGTATTTGCAATAAAGCCGTCGAGCAGGATTGAAGAAAACATGAGTAAGATTGCAATAAGATTTTGTCGCCATTTCTCCATGAATATCCTACTCACTTTCTTCTTCCGTATCGGCTGAATGATTAGATTTATCCACTGTCTCAGCTTCCCGATTAATAATGGTGACAAACCGAATATCCTCAAAGTTAGTTGCTGGTTCTATGTAAACTCGCTGTCCCAAACCATGACGATCTAGCGAAACTTCAGAAACAGTTCCAATTAATAACCCCTTTGGAACAAGACCTCCTAAGCCTGAAGATGTAACAGTAGCCCCTTCTTCAATCGTTGATGTTGAAGTAATTTGTTCCATAATTAATGCTTTTCTATTCGTATCATATCCATTAATTACTCCAAAAAGAGTTTCATCTTCTAAAGCAATTTCTGCACTCGTATATACAGCTGCTTCATCATTAGTCGTAAGCAATGTAACTTTAGAACTCGTTGGATTGACTTCTACCACCCGGCCAACTAAGCCGTTATTAGACATAACGGACATTCCATTAACTAAACCATCACGATTCCCACGATCAATAACCACTTGATCAATCCATTTATCAGGGTTACGGGCAATAACTGTTCCACTTATTGTATTATAATCGGTTAGAGTTGCTTGTAAATCTAATTCTTCCTGTAACTTTTGGTTTTCACTCGTTACAGTTGTCAACTCCGCTTGCATTGTTGCTAATTCATCAAGTTTAGCTTTAAGCTCTTTATTTTCTTCAAAAGTATTCTGCAAATTATTTATATCAGAAAATAAGCCATTTAATGCATTCACCGGTTTAGAAATTACTCTTCCAGCTACTGAGGTAATATCATTTACTACTTGTTGGATATAGGGAGCCGAACCAAAATTGTTAAATGAATACCAGAGGATTCCTATAAAAAACATTAAACTAACTAATAAAGTGATTAGTTTTTTGTTATTAAAATATTGTTTCAACTGATCACTCCTCACCTTCACTCATTTTACGGTATATTTAAAGATACAATGAGTTGGTTTTTATATGCAACCAACTCAAATCTTCTTAGACTTTTTTAGCTCGCTTAAAGTTTTTTTCTTTGTAATATCTCAACATGTTTCAAAGTTAAACCTGTTCCCATAGCTACACAATTCAATGGATCATTTGCCACAAAGACTGGGACATCTGTTTCATTTGAAATGACTTCGGCTAAACCATTTAATAAAGCTCCTCCGCCTGTCAAGACAATTCCACGATCAATTACATCCGCAGAAATCTCAGGAGGTGTATCTTCTAGCGTTTCTTTAACAATACTCATAATGTTTGAAACTACTTCACTGATTGCTTCACTGATATCTGTTGCTTTAATAGAAATTGTTTGAGGTAAACCTGTGACTAAGTCACGGCCTCGTATTTCTGTCTCGCCAAGTTCTTTAGCTGCTTCAACAGATGCGCTTCCTAATTCAATTTTTACAGATTCGGCAGTCCGTTCACCGATTAATAAGTTATATTTATTTCGAATATATGAAGTAATTGCTTCGTCCATTGCATCTCCAGCTGAGCGGTTCATACGTCCAGAAACAATTCCACCAAGAGAAATTGTGGCAACATCTGTTGTTCCGCCACCAATATCTACAACCATACTTCCTGTGGGTTCATTTACTGGTAAATCAGCACCAATCGCTGCCGCAAAAGGTTCTTCAATCAAGAATGCATCACTTGCACCAGCAAGTCTTGCAGCATCAACGACTGCTCGTTTTTCAACTTCTGTTCCGCCACCTGGTACACAAATAACGACCTGAGGTTTGGAGCCAAAGCGACTGCTCGTTTTATTAATAAAATACTCCATCATTGCAGCTGTTGTATCAAAGTCAGCAATGACACCATCTTTCATTGGTCGAGTAGCAACAATACTACCTGGGGTACGTCCAATCATGTTATTTGCATCTTCACCCACAGCCACAATGTCGCCCGTCTCTTTCTCTAAAGCAACTACTGACGGTTCACCAATGACGATTCCTTTACCTTCCACATAAACATTTGTATTTGCCGTTCCTAAATCTATTCCAATACGTTTTTTATTAAACCATAAAACCATGAAAAATCTCCTTTTGTAAAAAATCTATTGTAAGATTTTGATTCGTTCATTTATAGTAAATATTTTTACAAGTTGTTGCAAAATACATCTATTTCAATGATTTTGCCTATTGCCTATTGTACCTGTTTATTTACCGTTTTGCATTAAGAATGCAAAAAATAATATGAAATTTTCTTTAATTGTGAGCACATAGTAAATATATTATGGATAATTCATTTTAAAATAAGAAAACCGAGGGACAATATTGCCTCCTCGGTCCATTATTTGTAAAATTAACTTTTACAATTCGATTTTAATTGAATTAAGCTTTTTGAACGTTAGCTGCTTGAGGTCCACGGTCGCCCTCTTCAATATCAAAAGTAACTGCTTGACCTTCTTCTAATGTTTTGAATCCTTCTTCGTTGATTGCTGAGAAGTGTACAAATACGTCGTCTGCACCTTCACGTTCGATAAAACCGAATCCTTTTTCTGCGTTAAACCATTTTACTGTTCCTGTTTCCATAATATTATGTTTCCTCCTCGTGCCTTATTGCACTTATAAAATTCACATATTTGCAAGGTACGAATTGGAATGCTTTTTTACACATTGTATTTCCTTCCTTACTAAAATGCTAAAGTAATAATATCATCCTTAAATAAAAACTTCAAGCGTTTTACCTTTTAATTTGAAAGAATTTAGTCCCTGTAATCCACTAGGTTCTACATTAAACCTTCTTCTCTTAAACTCAAATATTTATTTTCTCCAATAATAAAATGATCGAGCACTTCTATTCCCATCATTTCTCCTGCGTCCACCATTCGTCTAGTAAAAGAATAATCTGCTTCAGAAGGCTCCGTATTTCCCGAAGGATGGTTGTGCGCAACGATAATCCGAGCCGCAGAGTAACGGATTGCTCCTTTAAATATTTCTCGTGGGTGAGCGACAGAGCTATTAAGGGACCCAATAAATATGGTTTCTTTTTTTACAATTTCGTTTTTGGTGTTTAAATATAATGCGACCACGTTTTCTTGGGTTAAATTAGATAATTCTTTGGTTAAATAGTTTCCAACCCAACTACTTGAGACCACAGTCCCTTCTTTTATTTGTGGAGCTACCGCGATTCGATGACCTAACTCTGTAGTTGCCATGATTTCAATGGCTTTAATTCTTCCAATCCCTGGTATTTTCATTAATTCTTGAACTGAGGTCTGGCGTAACATGTGTAAATCCTCTACCTCTCTTAAAACATCCATCGCAAGATTCACGACATTTTTATCTTTTGTTCCTGTTCTTAAAATAATGGCCAATAATTCATGGTCAGCCAATGCCTTTGGACCTAGTTTTTCCATTCTTTCTCTTGGGCGAGAGTTATTTGGGATCACCTGAATATTTGTTTCTTGTACTTTTTTGCTCATCAATACATCCTCTTTTCTTAATATATATAAATACCCTTACTATATATATTTGCAAAAAAAGTGGATTTTCTTTTTTTAAAAGCAAAATATTTTTAAATAAATTTCAGAATAGCTTACCTTAGCCGTTTTAACAGAAAATTATTTGAACATAATTTAAAACTTTTCAGGCATCTTTTCTTCCTTTTATAACGATCTCAGTGAATAATTACAAATATTTATTATGATTATTTGGTTTATTTATTCAGACAGAATATATTACCTGATCAAGTGAAGTTGTTTTTTTCATTCACTTGTTAGGATAGAGCCGCTACCCTTACAAGTAGAGCTCATTTTAATACTCACTTGGTACAGTAAACCGCCTAGCTCCCGAAGCAGACTCACTTTGGGGTCTCCTCAGTTTTATTTTAGGATTTTATTACAAAATGGCCAGACATTCTATGACCTAAAAATATACTACTAAATAAAAACTGAGTAAGTCCTGGAAAAATCCAAAACTTACTCAATTTTATTTATCAAATTTTATTTTTTATTTATTTTTTTCTTCTATAAAGTTAATGACATGGTGTAAATCAGGTAAAATGGCTTCTGTTTTTTCTGCTGTTTCTTCATCTAAATTAATCATATCTGGAATATGAATAACTGGAATATTCGCACCAGCTGCTGCTAAAACACCATTTTTTGAATCTTCTAAAACTAAAGCTTCTTCTTTATGTTCGATTCCTGTTTTAGTAAAAGCTTTATTAAAAATAGCAGGATCTGGTTTTGCTGTAGGCACTTCATCTCCGCCCACAACGTCTTTAAAGTAATGACGAACGTCTAATCGTTCCAGTAAATGATCCACAAGTTCTCGATGTGTACTGGAAGCCACAACTGCTGGAATCTCTTCTTTTTTTAGATAATCCAATAAATCGATTAGCCCTTCATGTAGATCTACTTGGCCATTTCTTAATTGATCATCAAGTTCTTCTTCACTATCTTTTAAAAATTGAGCCAACAAGTCATGATCTTCATACATTTCATGCATGGTATTGACCATAATATCATTTCCGGCACCAATAAATTTAGAATAAACATCAAAACTATAGTCCATTCCAAGTTTATCTGCTGTTTCCTGACTCGCTTTATAATAAATTTTTTCTGTATCGAACATTAAACCATCCATATCAAAAATTACCGTCTTTACTCTATTCATCCTAATCTCCTTAAGATTATATTTTGAAAGTTATTCCTTTAAGTTATTTAATTTTTTAATTTGTTCTTCTACGGATTGGTAACGATTTTTATATTCTTCCTCTTTATCGCGTTCCGCTTGCACTACATCGTCAGGAGCATTTTGAACAAATCGTTCATTTTTTAATTTTCCTTGTGCACGTTTTATTTCACTATTCCATTTTTCTAATTCTTTTTCTAAACGAGCAATTTCTTCTTGAATATCTACTAATCCTTCAAGAGGTAAATAAACCTCTGCTCCTCTTATTACAGCAGATTTTACTTCATTTGGAATAGAGACTTCAGTATCAATCACTAAATCTTCAGAATTACAGAAGCGTTCAATGAAAGATTGATTTCTTAAAAGGATTTCTTTTTCAGCATCTGAATTAGCTTTAACCATCATATCTACTGGTTTCGATAATGGACGGTTTACTTCTTGTCGAATATTTCGAACAGCCTTAATTAATTCAATGAGCATATTCATATTGTTACGAGCTGTATCGTCTGTAAATTCTTCATGAGTAACTGGGTAATCAGCAACCACGATAGATTCTCCTTCATGTGGCAGATGTTGCCAAATTTCTTCCGTAACAAATGGCATAATTGGATGTAGAAGACGTAAAGTCTGATCTAATACATACGTTAGAATACTTCGTGTCGTTATTTTTTGTTCTTCAGTTCCTTCATTCAGAATTTCTTTAGACATTTCAATATACCAATCACAATAGTCATCCCAAATAAAGTTATAAAGGGCTCGGCCTGCTTCCCCAAATTCAAATTTCTCAAATTGATCGGTAACATGGGCAACTGTTTCATTTAGTCGAGCAAGAATCCAACGATCCGCAAGCGTCTTTTCACCTTCCAAGTTAATGTCTTCGAATGTGAAGTCTTCTAAATTCATAATCACGTAGCGGCTAGCATTCCAAATCTTATTAATGAAGTTCCAAGCTGCATCCATTTTTTCGTAGCTAAAGCGAACATCTTGTCCAGGCGAAGAACCCGTCGTTAAGAACCAACGCAAAGCATCAGCACCATATTCATCAATGACGTCCATTGGGTCAATCCCATTACCTAGAGACTTACTCATTTTACGTCCTTGTTCATCTCGAATTAAACCATGAAGCAAGACATTTTTAAATGGACGTTCATTTGTAAATTCAAGTGCTTGGAAAATCATACGTGAAACCCAGAAAAAGATAATGTCATAACCTGTTACAAGAGTGTCGGTTGGATAATATCTTTGAAAATCCCGTGTATCTGTGTCTGGCCAGCCCATCGTCGTAAATGGCCATAAAGCGGAACTAAACCAAGTATCTAATACATCCTCATCTTGCGTCCAGTTTTCTACATCTTCTGGTGCGTCTTCTCCAACATAGACCTCTCCTGTTTTATTATTGTACCAAGCAGGAATTCGGTGGCCCCACCATAATTGACGTGAAATTACCCAATCATGAACGTTTTCCATCCAATTCACAAATGTTTTTTCAAAGCGTTCTGGATAGAAATGTACTTTATTTTCTGTTTTTTGATTTTCTAATGCATTTTTTGATAACTCATCCATACGGACAAACCATTGTGTTGATAAGCGGGGTTCCACAACAACACCTGTTCGTTCAGAATGTCCAACACTATGAACCATATCTTCGATTTCCACAAGCAAATCTTGGGCTTTTAAGTCTTCTACAACTTTTTTGCGCGCTTCAAAACGATCAAGTCCTGCATAGATTCCTGCATTTTCATTCATTGTGCCATCTGGATTCATTACATTTAATCTTGGCAGATCATGACGATTTCCAATATCAAAGTCATTGGGATCATGAGCGGGTGTAATCTTTACAACCCCGGTTCCAAATTCACGGTCTACATAACTATCCTCTACAATTGGAATTTCTCGGTCCATTAATGGGAGGAGAATTGTTTTTCCAATATAATCTTGATAACGCTCATCTTCTGGATGAACGGCAACTGCAGTATCTCCTAGCATTGTTTCTGGACGAGTGGTTGCAATTTCTAAATAATCACCACTATCGTCGGCTAATGGATACTTCATATGATAAAAGGCACCATTGATGTCTTTATGTTCCACTTCAATATCTGATAGAGCAGTTTGGGCTTTTGGATCCCAATTAATGATATACTCTCCACGATAAATAATGCCTTTATTGTATAAATCAACAAAAACCTTCGTGACTGCTTCATTCAAGCCTTCATCCAGCGTAAATCGCTCACGAGCATAATCTAGAGATAAACCGACTTTCCCCCATTGTTCGCGAATATTTGTGGAGTATTCGTCTTTCCATTTCCAGGCTTCTTCTAGGAATTTTTCCCGTCCAAGTTCATGTCGGTTCGTTCCCTCTTCACTTAGTTTTTCTTCTACTTTCGCTTGCGTGGCAATCCCCGCATGGTCCATACCTGGTAGCCATAACGTATCATAACCTTGCATCCGTTTTTGACGAATTATAATATCTTGTAGTGTCGTGTCCCATGCATGCCCAAGATGTAATTTTCCGGTAACGTTTGGAGGTGGAATCACAATGGAATACGGTTCAGATTGATCATCTTCACTAGCTTTAAATAAATCAAGATCTAACCATTCTTTATATTTCCCTTTTTCAACATTATTTGGTTGATATTTTGTAGACATTTCTGTTTCTTTTGCCAAAATAATCACTCCTTATTTTTAACCTATTATTTGAATAAATGTTTTAGTTGCCATTCAATGGTCAACTTTGAAACATTTTTTTAAACACAAAAAAAGCACTCATCCACTAAAGGACGAATGCTTAGTTACTCGCGGTACCACCTAAATTATATGTAGAAAAATAACTATCTACATATCTCTCTTAGCAGTTGTAATGGGCTGCTCACCAGTTCGCTCACAAGCTACCTTCAGATTCTATTTATAAGGACTCGCACCGAATGTCCTCTCTCTGCAATAAATAAAAACCTTACTCCTCTTGATCCATGCTTCGTTTTTATATTGTAAATTTCTGATTAGAACGCCTTTATCTTACCATTTTTTTTGGAAAATTCAAATATTTAATGTCTTTTTACCAATTCATTTCTTTACGTACTTTTGTAATTTCTATTCGTTCATTTATAATCTTAACGATTTGAGGTATGCCCTCTCTGGAATCTGTGGGGATACTCATCGAAATTATGCTTGTTCCAAAGTTTTTCTTGTTTATTTCTTGTAAAATACGATTAAAAATTGGCAAATTGTCTAAATATTCTTCTTCGTTATATACCTTAATCCCGATATACAGCTTTCCATGAATTTTTTCTAATTGTGCAACTTTCATCATCTCAAATGGGATAACTTCTTTTGAGCCTAAGACATTCGTTAAATTAATAATTCCTCGATCATTAATAATTAACGCCCCTTGTGGGAAAACCAATCGATGGAAAACATAAAAGAAAGTATAGCCACAAAAGAGGACACCAATGCTACCACATATAATCATAATTACACTCGTTGCTTGACCAAAAAGGGATAAAGAGAAATCCATATACATTCCTGAATAGAGTAAAAAATACTTAACATAAGCATAACAAAATTTAAAATCACCATTGGAAATAAATCAGCTCTCGAATGATCGTAGGTCAATGTTTTCATGATGGCCTCCTCCATTTTACAAAAACATATCAAACCATCTAGCGAATCACTTCTGCTTTCCTATCATTGAACAATTATAAAGTTTTGAGAGTATTTATTTTCTTGAGAGTTTCTTTTCTGTTGTACCTCTGTATAAAATATTAAAGTTTAAAGGAATTAATGTCAAACTGAACGGCTTTAAATAGCTATATAACAAGAGTTTGTATGGTTTCACTTTTATTTAAATATTTTACAGTAAACCTTCAAATAATTCTTCATCCACCTGATTTTGGATAGAATCTGGTCCGATATTTTCGATTTTCAAACCTGCCATAGCTTGCTCAATTAAACCTTCTACATCTAGAGCCTTTTCATATTCAATCACTTTTTCTAAATTTGGTTTTGTCTTTGGACGAGGCGGTGTAAAGATTGTACAACAATCTTCAAAAGGTAAAATGGATAATTCATACGTATCAATCTTCTGCGCAATTTCTACAATTTCCGTTTTATCCATCGCAACAAGCGGTCGTAAAATAGGCGTTGCTGTAACTTCATTAATGGCCAGCATACTTTCTAAAGTTTGTGAGGCCACTTGTCCTAAAGATTCTCCATTCATTATCGCAAGCCCTCCGCGTTGTTCACGAATCAGATCCGTCAATCGCAACATCATGCGGCGTGTCACTGTCATAATGTAGCCTTCTGGGATATTTTTCTTGATTTGTTCTTGAATTTCAGTAAAAGGCACCTCTATAAAAGGGACTTGTCCACTATATCGAGCTAACTTCGCAGTTAAATCTTTTGCTTTTTGTAGTGCTTTTGGACTGGTATATGGCGGACTCGCAAAGTGAACCGCCTCAACATCTATTCCCCGCTTCATAGATAAATAACCAGCTACTGGAGAATCTATTCCTCCCGATAACATGAGCATTCCTTTACCCGCTGTTCCTACAGGCAGACCACCAGCTGCTTGAATAGTTTCAACCGATAAATAGATACCATCTGCGCGAACCTCTGTACGAACCGTTAAATCAGGATCCTTCATTTTCACATCAAAGTTTGGAAAGGTAGTCGCCACTGCAGAACCTAAAGAACGATTTAATTCCATCGTATCGTATTCAAAGTCATGGTCTGCTCTTTTAGTATTAATCTTAAAACTTTTTGCTTCTTCCACAAAAGGACGAACAATCTCAATGGCTCCTTCTTTCGCAGCTTCCAATGTTTTTTCGACCTGAAGAACCGGAGAAATGGTTTGAATTCCAAAAATATCTTGTAATCTTTCCACTACTTCATCAGAAGGCTCATCATTTAGCTCCACATACATTCGATCTCTAAACCAACTTATTTCTACATTTGGGTAAGAACCCTCTAACGCATTTTTTACATTTCGGCCCAATCGATCAATAAAAAAATTAATATTTTTCCCTTTAGTCGATAACTCACCGTATCGAATCATTAATTGTGTCGGTTTCATTTTTAATCTCACTCCTAGTTTTTCTACATTCATTTATTAATTATAATAATCAAATCATTTCGAACTTCTTTCTTGTTCCAAAATGACTTAAAAAGTACTCACTCTTTATTTTCTTTCGTCGCATGAAAAGAATCTAACTATTAATTACTTCAAACTGATGAAGGATCTCATCAAATTTTTCCATGAATTTCTCAACTTCTTCTTCGGTATTCTCTGCTGAAAAACTGACTCGATTGGCTGTTTCAGCAACATTTTTCGGAACTCCCATTGCATGTAACGTACTTGAATCAACATCCAACGCACGGCTTGAACAGGCGCTAGTCGTTGAAATATAAATATCCTTTTCTTCTAACGCATGAACTGTCACTTCTCCACGAACTCCATCAATTCCAAAACATAAGATATGGGGAGCATGGTCTTTTGGAGAAAAGATCGTTACTTTTTCTTTCGTTTCTAAATATGCCCTTAATTTTTTTTGCAAATTTCTCAGGTGGGATTTTTTTTGGTCTACTTCTTCAAAAACTAGACGAACAGCTCGAGACATTGCAGCTATAGCAGGCAAATTTTCTGTTCCGCTGCGTTTATTTTTTTCTTGCCCGCCTCCTGTTAATAAAGGAGCTAATTGGCGACCTTCTTTTGCATAAATAAAACCAATCCCTCGTGGTGCTTTAAATTTATGTCCAGAAAAAACAGCAAAATCAATTCGACTATTTCCCCCTAAAGGTAGATCAATTAAGCCTAATGCTTGAACAGCATCCACATGGAAGTGAATATTCGGATAATTTTTTAGTAAAGCACAAATTTCTTCAAGAGGTTGTAGACTACCCACTTCATTGTTTACTGCAATAATCGAGACTAAAACAGTATCTTCTCTAATCGCATTTTTTAAATCCTCTACAGCAATGACTCCTTCTTGGTTAACTGGTAAATAAGTAACTTCCCAGCCCAACATTTCTAACTGTTTCATTGATTCATATACCGCAGGATGTTCAACACTTGTAGTAATTATATGTTTACCAAAGCGAGCTTTTTCGATGGCTGTTCCTTTAATTACCCAGTTGTCGCCCTCTGTTCCACCACTCGTAAAATAAATTTCCTCTGCTTTTACTCCTAAAGTATTCGCAATTTGCAGTCGAGATTGTTGGAGCAATTGAGTAGACAGATCTCCTAAATGATGTAAACTCGAAGGATTTCCGAAATAAGTTTCGCTTACTTTTTTATACGTTTCTAAAACGGAATCTGCTATTTTTGTCGTTGCACTATTGTCAAAATAAATCATTTTTTATACACCCTTTGATTTTCTCGATTCGGTCGATCATATTAACATAAATTTTTATTGTTTTGAACAATTTAAATGAATATTTATTAGTTGATTAATGTCCTCTTACATAAAACAAGCCAGGACACAAAGTCATTTAACGAAGTGGAAAAGTTTTTCTTCATTCGCAAATAACAGCTGTCCTAGCTATCGACTTAAATTTCTTGAACATTCTCTTTTTCATAATTTTCTACAACTTTATCATATGCACCTGGATCAACATTTTCTAATTTCTCACGAACCAAACGTAGTGCGGTGTCAAAATCGTAGTCCTCTGTAAAGAGAGATTCACTGTAACGGATTGTCTCCAAAATTCCTTTATGAGAATCTTTATAACGATACAAACGTTGTGAGGTACGTTCAAGTAATTCCACTTGTCGCACGACCTCTTTTGTCATTTCTTCAAGCTGTGCTACATCTTCTTGGCACATTTTATGAATCTTACGAATCTCAATTAATTGAATTTTTGAACGAGACAATTCTTCGGATAAACTTTCAATTCGATTAGATGTGGAAAAGAAAAGTTCTAGATAATCTTTTGGTAGACCCGGCAAGCGTTCATTTTCTAAATATCGCTTCATTTCATACATACTTTGTTCCATATCTAGCATATCATCTTTAATGTCTAATTCTTCTTGACGATAATTTTCTAAATATTTTGAAACTTTGTTATGTTCATCATTCAAGTTTTCTAACTGATTAAATGTAGCTTCTAATGCATCATATACAATTGAATAAGGAACCGACTGTTCTACCAAATGCTCATTGAATTTATCAAAATCTGCTCTACATTCTTTCACTTGACTCTCTAATCGTGCAAGAATGGAAGGTTCATTATGGATTAAAACGTAACTTTGTGAAAGGCGATTAATCGCATGATTTAAGCGCCGGTTTTCATCTTGTAAATAATAAATTCCCCGTTTCGTATCTTCCGCTAGATTATGAACAAGAGGTTTCGTTGCTATTTCCTTCTCCATCTTTTCATACAAATCATCAATATTATCTGCTAAAGTGTCTATTGCTTCACTGGCTTTTTCTAACTTTAAGTCTCGAATATAAGTATAGATCGTTTGTTGATCTTCTTTTAGGGTTTCGATATCATCTAAGATTGTATCTTCTGGGAATAAATACCCATGATCAATCAACTCCTCGTAACCTTCTCGTAAATCAAGAAGCTGCTTTCCATAATCTTCATCAACTTTTTCAAGTAAAGGTGGAATGGCATCCATTTGTTCTTCAGTTTCCTGAATATTTTTGCGTAAATTTTCTACTATTTTATTGGCTTCCTCATGATCACCAGAAACTGTAAATTCAGAAAAATTAGTGAAATCATTCTCCATTTTACTCAATTTTTGTTCAAAACTTTCTGAAGCAGGTCCAAAGGAAAAACTATAGGCAAGCAAAGATTTACGTACTTCATGGTAACGTTTCTTGATTTGATCAATTTTTTCTAGGTTGGCTTGTTCACGTTCAATTAACCCAACTAAAGCTTCTTTTAAATCTTGGATATCTGCATTAATTTCTTGAATAGCTGCTTTAGCTGCATCTTGGCTTTTTTTAGATTCAGGTAGTCTATAACGATCTGTCGCTTGTTCCGCGTCGAATAAATGATTTTCTAATTTAGGATATTTAATTGACTCTATATCCTGCCATTTTTTTTCAAGATTCTTGCGCACTTCATAAGATTGACCCGTAATATTTAGCTCAGAAACCTCTTCTAGCTCTTCATAAGGTGCTTTTTTCAACACATCATTTTTTTCTTGATCTAATTCATTTATTTGGCTGTAATAATTATTCCGAACAAAATATGTAATCATAGCCGTTACAACGACCAATACAATCAGTATAATCAATGTAATCTGTAATGGACTCATATCGTTTCCCCCAAGCATCTATTTAATTCACTCTATTTTTTGATTAAGTAAGTCATCTTTTACCTGAAAACACATGATATTCTTTGTGTATTTCATATCAACACTAGTATATCAAAAATATGTAAGATATGTTATCCTTGCCCACAAATTTATTCAGAACTTTCATTTATTTTACAATGTTTTTTCATTTCATCTAAAAAAAAGCACATTTTTCATTTTTTGGTTTCTCACAAAGTATGTTAAACTATTTAAAATATTATTTTCAACTATAGGAGTAGAGGCATGGAAAATAAAACAAGCGAAAAACTAATTTTACAACATATTGAAGGACTAGTGAAAGATGAGCCGAATTGGATTGCTAATCTGAGTAATGCGTCCGCCCTTTTGAATGAAACACTTGACCAAATTAATTGGGTTGGATTTTATTTGTGGGACGAAGAGGATGAAGAGCTAGTTCTCGGTCCCTTTCAAGGACGTGTAGCTTGTATTCGAATTGCTTCTGGAAAGGGCGTCTGTGGTACGGCCTTTGAGCAAGAAAAAACAATTGTTGTTCCTGATGTCACTGAATTCCCTGGTCATATTTTTTGTGACACTGCTAGTCAATCTGAAATTGTGGTGCCATTAATTAGAGATGGAAAAGCGATTGGTGTATTAGATGTAGATGCGCCCATTAAAAACCGATTTGGTGCTGTTGAAAAAGAATTGTTAGAAAAATTCGTAGACATATTTTTAAAATATACTAACTAATTATCGAAGTACCTATCCAGTTTAAAAAAATCAAGGACTCGCAAATTTCCAATTAAAAAAGACTGAGAATATCCTCAGTCTTTTTTATATTATTTATCCGAATTAACGGTTATAGTACTCAACAATGTATGCTTCTTGAATTTCAGCTGGCATTTCTTCACGTTCTGGTAAACGTGTTAATTTACCTTCTAATTTATCTTCGTCAAATTCTAAATAATCTGGACGACCATATAATGATTCGACTGATTCTTGAATCACTGTTAAGTTTCTTGATTTTTCACGAACACCAATAACTTGTCCCACTTTAACTGTATAAGATGGAATGTTTAGACGTTTACCATCTACTGTAATATGACCGTGGTTAACTAACTGACGAGCTTGTGCACGTGTTGTTGCATAACCTAAACGATAAACTAAGTTATCTAAACGTTGTTCCAATAAAATCATAAAGTTTGTACCGTGCTCACCTTCACGAATTTTCCCAGCTTGTTGGAATAAGTTAAAGAATTGACGTTCATTCATTCCATATAGATAACGTAATTTTTGTTTTTCTTTTAATTGTAGTCCATATTCTGATAAGTTTTCACGACTTGTAGGTCCATGTTGACCTGGTGCGTAAGGACGACGTTGTAATTCTTTTCCTGTTCCAGATAAAGAAATACCTAAACGACGTGATTTTTTCCATGTTGATCCTGTAAATCTTGACATTTTATTTCCTCCATTATTTTTAAATTGGAGTAAAATAACGAAACGAGTGGAAGCTCAATAATCCGTGCATTTTCTTTTAATTTTCACCGAATTGCAGCCGCTGGTTACTCATTCACCTAAGTGGTAAGAAAATGTTGACGAGGTTATCACTTCTTGCTGCATTATTTTACACAACGACTATTGTATCTTACCCATAAGTGAAAGTCAAAGTTTTATACAGTATTTAGCAGAAAAGAATTTTACTAAATTAACTAGTAGAATTCTTCTGTTTAAATCATTTGACTGATTTATAGGATAGTATTAAGGAAGTCCATTCCCTGCTGCCATATAAAGAGCATACCAATCTTTACGAGATATCTGAATATTAGAAGCTTTTGCAATTTGTTCGATCCGATTTAAATTCATACTTCCAATAATCACTTGCATGTCTGCAGGATGTCGTAAAATCCAGGCCGAACTAATCCCCGTTGGCGTTGTCTCATATTTATCGGCCAACTCTTTCAGTAAGGTATTTAACTCTGGGAAAAGATCATTATCAATAAATACACCTGTATCCCCTGGTCCCTGATAAGGAGACCACGCTTGAATGGTCATTTTATGGATACGAGAATATTCTAAAATCCCGCCATCATGATCTATACTTGCTTTTTCATTCCGGTTTGCATGTATTCCTTGATCTACCATTCCTGTATGGAGTAAGCCAAATTGTAATTGGTTAGCTTGTAAAGGCTGGTTGACTGCTGTTTTTAATAGTTCAACATGCCCAGGAGTAAAGTTACTTACTCCAAAATGGCGAACTTTTCCTTCTCTTTCAAGCTTATTAAATGCTTCAGCAACCTCTTCAGGTTCCATTAGGGTATCAGGACGGTGTAAGAGTAAAGAATCTAAATAATCCATCTTCAAACGCTGTAAACTTCCTTCAACGGCTTGTACAATATGTTCCTTAGAAAAATCGTACATTTCCCCTGGAACAATTCCACATTTCGATTGAATAAAAATATCTTCTCGTTTGACGACACTCTTTTCTAAGGCATCTGCAAATATCGTTTCACTCTGTCCTTGCCCGTAAATATCCGCATGATCAAAAAAATCAATTTGATTTTCATAAGCTGTATTAAGAACTTCCACAGGATTATCTGCTGTTTGAATTCGCATAAGTCCTAATCCAACTGCAGCAACTTTTTCATTACTTGTACCAAAACGAACTTTCTTCATAATAAACCTACTCTCATAATATGTAATCGCTTAACACTTATTATACTTCAAATTTGTTTTTTCGCAAAAAATATCACATTTATAAATATGTAACCTTTCTTGCAACAGATATCTCTTAAATACTTTTATTTTTATGTGTAATGATTAAAATTAGGATGGAAAGAAATGAGACTTTTAACCATAAACAGAAAAAAGTTTGCCTTTTTAGATGCTACCATTTTATCTTGACCAATTTTTTGTGTTAAAATAATCAAAAGCGAGGCAAAAATCGCAATCTCCAGCATATTTATATTGCTGGAGGAGTTATACATTAATTTAATAGGAAAAATTCCTATTAAATTAAATAGTCACACAGGAGGAAAATTATTATGATAATTGGCGTACCTAAAGAGATAAAACCAAACGAAAACCGAGTAGCGGCTACCCCAGCGGATATTGGTGATTTAATCCATGCCGGACATGAAGTACTCGTCGAAAAAAATGCTGGTCTAGGTTCAGGATTCACAGATGATGAATATGAAACTGTTGGTGCTCAAATTTTAGAAGACCCTGCAGAAGTTTGGAAAGCTAAAATGGTCGTGAAAGTAAAAGAACCTATGGAAGAAGAATATAAATATTTCTATGATGGTTTGATTCTCTTCACTTATTTACATTTAGCAAATGACAAAAAATTAACGGATGCATTGGTAGAAAATAATGTAGCTGCACTTGGATATGAAACTATCTCAGTCAACGGTACATTACCATTATTAAAACCAATGAGTGAAGTAGCTGGTCGCTTTGCTGTTCAAGCAGGTGCACAGTTCTTACAACACCGATATGGTGGATCTGGTGTTTTACTCGGAGGAATTCCAGGAGTTGAACGCGGAAAAGTTGTCATTATTGGTGGTGGAGTTGTTGGTGTGAACGCTGCTAAAATGGCTTTAGGTCTTGGTGCTCGAGTAACTATATTAGATGTGGACCAAGAACAGTTAGGTAGAATTGATGACATTTTTGGCCAACAAATTGATACACTAATGTCAAATTCATACAATATTGGACAAGTTGTAAAAGATGCAGACGTTGTAATTGGTTCTGTATTAATCGCTGGTGCCAAAGCTCCTATCTTAGTTACTGAAGAAATGGTTAAATCTATGCGTCCTGGTTCCGTTGTAGTAGACGTTGCGGTTGACCAAGGTGGAAACTTTGAAACAACCGAACATGCAACCACACACGATGATCCAATTTACAAAAGACATGATGTTATCCATTATGCAGTAGCAAATATCCCAGGTGCCGTACCACGTACTGCAACCATTGGTCTTACAAACGTTACAATGAGATATATTGCAGAAGTTGCAAATAAAGGTTTAGAAAAAGCATTCTTAGGCAACCGTTCAATTATGCGCGGTATAAATGTCTACAAAGGTTTAGTCACGAACAAAGGTGTCGCACAAGCCTTAGACTACAAATATACAAATATGTACGACTTAATTCGTGGTTAATAGAAATTTAAATTTCTATATGTAAATCAAAAACCCCCTGCTATTAGAGGTATTTCTCTAATAGCAGGGGTCTTTTTTTATTTTCTACTGATGATTCTTTTTCTCTAGCTCCTTTATCACAGCTAATACTAACTCGGCTGATCGCTGACCAGCTAGAACAACAAATTCGTCGAAATTCACAGTTGCTTCTTCATCCGCTGAATCGGAAACGGCTCGAATTACTGCACATGGAATATCAAATTGGTAGCATATTTGAGCAACTGCTGTCCCTTCCATCTCTGTCACTAAAGCTTCTGGAAAATGATGTTTCAATTTGGTAATTTCTGCTTTACTAGAGATAAAGGAATCCCCAGATAAAATTAATCCACTTTGGAAAGACCACTCTTGAGTAGCAACTACTTTTTCAATCATTTCTCGAAGAGAATCATCCGCATGGTACTGTTTTGGCATCTGAGGAATTTGTCCAAAGATGTAACCAAACCCACGATTGTCTGCATCATTGTATGTGAGGTCTTTTGAGATCACTAAATCCCCAATTGATAAACCTTCAAACAGACCGCCGGCAGACCCCGTGTTTATCACTACCTCTACATTAAATGTTTGAATTAATAAGGTCGTAGCCAAGCTGGCATTTACTTTTCCAATACCTGACTGAACGATGGTGACAGGGGTATTGTGAATTTTTCCATCATAAAAAGTTTGCTTAGCTATTTTTGTGATCGTTACATCTGTAATTTCTTCAGCCAAGCGTTTGATTTCTTCTTCCATCGCTACTAAAATTCCAATTTTCAATTGCTCACTCCTTGTAATATAGAATTAATAAAATAAGATAATAATCCAAGTTATGATTAATGATAAGAGAACGATCGCAATTAAGGCAGTTAAAACACGTTCTGTTCGACGATAACGTCCCATAACTTCTGTTCGTTTACGTTTTGTTTTGCCTTGGCGATTAAGTTTAAATTCTTCAATTCGGTCTTTAATACTCATTTTAACATTTTCTTTTCGTTCTATTCGTTTTTGGTCCCGTTCATATCTTTTTCTTTCCATTCTTGACATTTCTTTATCCTCTACCTTTATTAAATCTATTTAAATTTATTCGTTCGCTTCTTGAGCTTCCTTGTTCCGTTTCATTTGCCAGTAAAATAAAGCAAATACTGTTTTGGCATCACATAGCTCAGCTTTTGAATAAGCATCCATAGCCTCATCAAAATCTAAAGCAACGACTTCAATAAATTCATCATCATCTTGTTCTCGAGCGTTTTCTACATTTTCGATTCCTTGAGCTTCATAAATTTCTAAAAATTCATCGGTATAGCCAGGTGTGCTATAAAAAGAGGTTACAAAACGCCAATCTTTTGCACGTAAACCTGTTTCTTCTTCAAATTCTCTCTGAGCAGTGGTCATCCCATCACGATCTTCTTCATCACGTAATCCTGCTGGTAATTCTAATGTTGTTTTTCCAATAGATACTCGATATTGGCGAACTAAAATCATTTTTTGGTCCTCTGTAAAAGCAATAACTGCTGCTGCGCCATTATGAAGAACCACTTCACGTTTGGCTTCTCTTCCATCTGGTAAAATAACATCCAATAATTGGTAGGTGGTTATATTGCCTTCATGTATCGTATCTCTTTTTACAATTTTTTCTTCGAATTTCATTTTATCCGCCCTCTCTCTTATTTTATTTATTATAACATTTATTTATTACAGTTCATGATTTAAATATAAAATCGTGCTAAAGTCTGAGCAACCTCGCTTATATTTATGGTAGAATTATAATGAAAATAAAGAAAGGATGTCGCATAATATGAATAAGAAAACATCCAACAATCTTGTTATGTTGTTATTAGCATTATTTACGGTTGTGTTTGTTGTCTTTTTGTTAGGAGCCTTTAATGTAAATCGTACACCTTCTATTATCATTGGAATTTTTGTAGGTTTTGGTTTATATTCTAGATATATGGGGGAACAAAAACCTGAGAGAAAAACCAAGAAAGATCTACAGCCTGTTTCAAAAGAAAGAGAAAAGTTTTATTTATCAAAAGGTCTTTCTGAAGAAGATATTGCATTTTTTAGAGAAACAATGAACAATGCAAAAGAACAAATTCTTCAAATTGAAAAAAATATTAATCATGCTGGAAAATTAAAAGCTATAGCAAATCGAAATAATACGTTGAATTTGATTAAAGTATTATTTAAGGATATAGTCAATGAACCAGATCGATTACATGAAGTGGATCAATTTTTATATGTTCACTTACCTAGTTTGGCTGAATTAACAAGCAAATACGTACAAATTAATCAACATCAGGCCAAGAGCAAACAAACTTTTGATGTTTTAGAGAAATCAGCACAAACAATTGATGAAATGTGTCGACAAATTTCAGAAGATTATGTAAGTTTTCGTTCAACGGATATTAGTGACTTAGCGGATGAAGTTGAGCTAGCAAATAGTCGTATCCATCGTGAAGGTTCTAATATAGAAGATGATGAAATCTAATAAATTTGGAAAGGGTAATAATATATGCCGGAAAAAGAGCGTAATGAAGAAGAATTAAAAAGCGAAACCAATGAGACGTCAGATACAGATTCTATGGCTTCGATTGACGATTTATTAGAAAATCCATTTGATACACCTCAATCAATGCCTGAATTAGACATTCAAAAACAAGAATCTACAAAAGAAAAAAGCCAAGCCGGAAAAACGTTTGAACACCTACCTGCTGAGCAGCAAGAGCAAGCTCGTCAATTAGCTGAGCAAATTGATATTACAGATACGGATTCAGTTTTA
This sequence comes from Atopostipes suicloacalis DSM 15692, assembly GCF_900129085.1. Taxonomy (GTDB): domain Bacteria; phylum Bacillota; class Bacilli; order Lactobacillales; family Carnobacteriaceae_A; genus Atopostipes; species Atopostipes suicloacalis. The sequence continues at coordinate 58,641 of NZ_FQUF01000004.1, read as the reverse complement.
AACTATGGATCAGCTGCACAGCAAAAGATTGGTGATTTTTCTAATAACGTATTGAATCATGTTCAAAACCAAGAAACAGGAGCTATTGGAAGTTCAATCAATGACTTAATGTTTCAATTAGAGGAATCTAATCCCGATGAACTGGTTCAAGAAAATCAAAACTTTATCCAAAAAATGTTTAAACGTGCGAAACGTTCAATTTATGAAACAACTGCCAAATACCAAAAAATTGGTGCTCAAGTCGATAAAATTGCTTTACAGTTAGATAAACAAAAAAGCATGTTACTTGATGACAATAAAATGTTAACTCAACTTTATGATCAAAATTTAGATTATTATAAAGCTTTAAATATTTATATCGCAGCGGGAGAGTTGCGTATTGAAGAGCTGGAAAATGAAATTATTCCCAATGCTCTAAAAGAGGCAGAAGAAACGCCCGATCAAATGTTGGTTCAAAAAGTTAATGATTTAAACCAATACTTGAATCGCTTAGATAAACGAGTCCATGATTTGCGTATAACTCGTCAAATCACGTTACAACAAGCTCCACAAATCCGTTTAATTCAAAATACAAATCAAGCACTTGCGGAGCGAATTCAAACGTCTATTAATACAGCGATTCCTTTATGGAAAAACCAAATCGTCATTTCTCTTACACTTTTACGTAAGCAAGATGCGGTTGCTGCTCAACGTCGTGTTTCTGATGCAACGAATGAAATGCTACAAAAAAATTCAGAAATGCTCAAACAATCGTCTGTGGATACTGCTAGAGAAACAGAGCGTGCCGTTGTAGATATTGAGACGTTACAAAAAACACAAACAGACTTAATAGATACCCTTCAAGAAACGCTATCTATTCAACAAGAAGGTTCGCAAAAACGCCGTGAAGCTGAACAACAACTGGTTGTTATGGAAGATCAATTACGGGATCAACTATTAGAAGTGACCCAGCAAGCACAACCTAAAAAAGATAGTAACAACTTTTAATTTTTAAGCGATAGACTTATGATTTTAAATAAAGCTTCCTAAATAGTAACGCAAGTTGCTGTTTAGGAAGTTTTTTTGTTGAAATAAGGGATTGAAAATTGAGGGAATACTCCATCTCGTTTGAACGAACATTACAAAATAGATGAGAGAGTTCTCTATCTTGGAAATGTTCTGTGAAAATTCACTTAGCAAATTTCATCTTTTTAAATTAATTTTATAGATGAAAAAAGTCCTACCTATTTCTAGATAAGACTTTTTACAATATCTTTTATTCAATTTACTATATTTTTTCTTATTCAGCTTCTTCTAATAGTTCTGGATAATGTTCTTTAACGATTCCGTGACAACGGTGGCAAAGAACTCCTTTACCTTCTACTTCAATTAACTCTTCCGTCGTAATACGACAACGATCGCAAACTCCACCAGGCATGTGTTCCACTTTAATTGCCATCGTATCAAATTCAAGAAGTGAATCATCTTTTTCTGGTTTATCCGCTAAAGGCAAGATATTCAGTTCAGAAGCTACTAAAATTTGTCGTAAATCTGCGTTTAAAGAATCCAATAACTCTTTTACCCCATCCGTTACATAAAGGGTTAGTTTTGCTTCGAAATCTTTACCAATCACTTTATTTTCACGAGCAACTTCATTCGCCTTTAAAATATTATCTCGCAGGTCCATAAACTGAGTCCATTTATCTAGAACCTCTTCACGATTTTCATAATGCTCAATTCCTGGCATTTCGCTTAATTGAGCATAATCTTCTTCTTCATCCAAAAAGGCCCATAATTCTTCAGCAGTATGTGGAATAATTGGTGTAAGGACTTTTGTTAATTTCACTAGTGCTTCATAAAAGACGGTTTGAATAGCACGTCGGTCATAAGCATCCGGTGCATCAATATATAAGATATCTTTGGCGACATTCATATAGAAGTTTGATAAATCAACCGTACAGAAATGGTTAATTTCTTTGAAAATTTCATTAAATTTATAATTCTCATACGCATTTGAAATCTTTTCAACCGTTTCATCTAGTCGATTCAATAGATACTGATCAATTGTACGTAACTCATCATAAGCTATTCCATTTTCTTCTTTATTGAAGTCTTCAGTATTTTGAACCATAAACCGTAAAGTATTTCGGATCTTACGATAAACCTCTGAAACTTGTTGAATAATCTCCATGCTTACACGTACATCTGACTGAGAATCTGCACTTAATACCCAAAGACGCACAATATCTGCACCTAATTGGTCCATTACTTTATTTGGATCAATCGTATTCCCGAGAGATTTACTCATCTTTCGACCATCACCATCTAAAACAAATCCTTGGGAAAGAACTGCTTTGTATGGAGCTACCCCATTCACCGCCACACTCGTTGTTAAACTCGAGTTAAACCATCCACGATATTGATCAGACCCTTCCAAGTATAAGTCTGCCGGAAATTCTAAGCCATCATAATGACGTAATACGGCTTCATGAGAAGAACCAGAGTCAAACCAAACATCCATGATATCTGTTTCTTTTGTAAATTCACCATTTGGACTTCCAGGATGTGTAAAGTTTTCTGGTAATAAATCTTTGGCTTCTCGCTCAAACCAAACATTTGATCCATGTTCTTCAAATAATTCCGCAACATGCTCAATCGTTTCAGGTGTAATAATAGATTCCCCATTTTCCGCATAGAAAATTGGTAACGGCACTCCCCAATCGCGTTGTCGAGAAATGACCCAGTCCCCGCGATCACGGATCATATTGTGAATTCTTTCTTCACCCCATGGGAGCAACCAATCGACTTTTTCAATTTCATCTAAAATATTTTGACGGAAATCACTAATGGATGCAAACCATTGAGGCGTTGCTCGGAATATTACCGGTTTTTTAGTACGCCAATCATGTGGGTAACTATGTGTAATAAATGACATATCTAGTAGTAGACCTTTATCTTCTAGCCAGCCTGTAATTATTTTATTAGCATCATCATAGAAAACACCTTCTAACCCAGGAGCCTCATCTGTAAAGTGACCTTGGTCGTCGACTGGAGACAAAATATCTAATTTATATTTTTGACCGACAATAAAGTCATCATCCCCATGACCAGGAGCCGTATGAACTAAACCTGTACCTTCTTCAAAAGTTACATGGTCCCCTAATATTAGTAAGGATTCTCGGTCATAAAACGGATGATGTGCCGTTGCATATTCTAAATCTTTTCCATTAAATTCTTTTAAGACCTTAACATCTTCCCAACCTAATGCTTCAGAAACTTTATCTAATAACTCAGCCGCTACAATATACTTTTCGTCTCCCACAAGAACTTCATTATAAATACCAGATTTATGAACTGCAATGGCCATATTTGAAGGGAGTGTCCAAGGAGTTGTTGTCCAGATAACAAATTTAGCATCTTCTGAAACAACGCCCTTTCCATCTTTTACAGGAAATGCAACAAAAATACTAGGGCCACGTACATCATGATATTCAATTTCAGCTTCTGCTAAAGTAGATTCACTAGACGGAGACCAATATACAGGTTTTTTTCCTCGATAAATGTAATCTTTTTCCGCCATTTTTCCAAAAACACGAATTTGAGCGGCTTCATAATTTGGTTGTAAAGTAATATAAGGATGATCCCACTCACCAGTAACTCCCAAACGTTTGAAACCAGTTTTTTGTAATTCAATTTGTTCTAGAGCAAATTCTTCACATAAACGTCGGAATTCTGCAATAGACATGGATTTACGATCCACGCCTTTATTGGTTAGAGCTTGCTCAATAGGTAAACCATGGGTATCCCATCCCGGCACGTAAGGAGCATCATAGCCATTCATTGAACGGTGACGAACAATGAAATCTTTTGATACTTTATTTAATGCGTGTCCAATATGAATCGGTCCATTTGCAAATGGTGGGCCATCATGCAAAATATATTTTGGTTTTCCTTCATTCAGTTGTCTTCTTTTTTCATAAAGACCTTCTTCTTCCCATTCTTTTTGTCGTTTTGGTTCTTTATTAGCAAGACCCGCACGCATGGGAAAATCTGTTTTCAATAGATTTAACGTATCTTTGATTTCCAAAATTTTCAACTCCTATTTTAATTCCTTTTTACTAAACGCTCATTTATACCTTATAAAAATAAAAAAGATCTCATCCGAAAAGGACGAAATCTCGTGGTACCACCTTTTTGAAACAAAATAAACACTTTGTTTCACTCAAAGTCTCTTTAATGCAGAGTTACACGACTAGCTACTAAGTTTCACTAATCTTTTCAATGGATGATAATATATTAAGGATTGATCAACTCACACCAACCGTTGACTCTCTGTTCGACATTACTGTCTCCAATACTCTTAATATATTGCGTTCCAACGTTATATGTTATTAATATTTAAAATCTAATTATTCTTGTGCAGAATCTGGTAATTCTACTGCGGGCATAGAGCCTTCTTCATAATCGTCTTCTGAACTTTCATTATTATATACGTCATCTTCTTCATTTGCAACTGTATCGACTAAATTGTCTTCTGTGTCAACTTCTGTTGCTTCTTCAGTTGAAAATGACTCATCCAAATCTTCTATTTGCTCAGATGTTTCTTCTTCATCGATATCTATTTTTTCTTCTAGTTCTTTTTCAACTTCTGTAATCATCTCAGTATCAGGATATTCAATTGGTTTTCCAACTAAAAGATTATCCCAATCTTCTTTAGTCAAAAGTTCAAGTTGCGTTTCGATAAGAAGTTGTAATCTTTGTCTGAAGACACGACTTTGTTTTCTTAAAGCTTCCGTTTCATCTTCAATTTTTCGTGCTTTTAATACGGCTTCTTGTAATAAAGCATCCGCATTATCGTCTGCTTCTTTATGTATTGAATCAGCATATTCATCCGCTTTTTTATTGGTTTCTGTCGCATACTCGTCGGCTTCTGCGCGGATATTCTCTGCATATTTTTCAGCTTCTAGCTTAATAACTTCGATTTCACGCTCTGTATTTTCTTTTAGACGATCCGCTGCATCCTGAGCTACAAGAATTGATTTATTTAAGGATTCTTGCATTTCTTCGTAATTCGACAATTTTTTATTCAAAATTTCAAGCTCATCATTAACTTCTTTATTTTGACGAATTAATAATTCGTAATCACGAATGACCTGATCAAGAAATTCATTAACCTCATCTTGATCGTAACCACGCATACGCGTATCAAATTCCTTGTTATGTATCTCTAACGGTGTTAATGGCATATAAATCCCCTCTTCCAATAAATAATAATTCTACTTTTAAACTCTTTATGTGTTTCGATCAATAACCTCTATTTTTAATACAAGATTATCTTTACGAGTGATCCCTTGTTGTGTTCCAATCTTTACTCGACCAAATCCACGTATTGAAAGAATATCGTATTCTTCCACGTCAATATCTGGTCTTTCAACTTCTACCCAATTTAGTTTAACTTTTTGATCTTTTATTAACGTTTTTGCTCGATTACGAGACACATTTAATGCCCGTGCTAAAATAACATCTATACGTAATGAAGAAACGACAATTTCTTCTGACTCCCACTTATCCATTTTTTGAACAAGGTTTTCGATAGAATTTTCTTCTAAATGAACATTTACACGCCCTACATGGTTCACATTCATTAAGATAAAATCTTTCATTCCTTCATCAGCGAAAAATTGCCAGCGTTCTCCATCCGTTAGAATATCTCCTAAATTCCCTCTAGAAATTCCTATCCCTAATACAGTTCCCATGATTTGCCCATGAGATAATTCAGCAAATTTTGTAGGGTAGTTAATTTCAAACAGAGTAATTTCAAAATCATTCGAAGTTGGTTCATAATAGGGCGGATAAATTAAAATTCGTTGTTGTTCCGCCCCTTCATACCCACCGAATGATTGGTGATAAATCGTATCGTATTGCCCAATAATAGATTCAACAATAAATAGTTGTCTTGGATTCAAAAAATTCGTTAAATACGGGGCATATTGATTTTCGACTTGTAAAATCCAGTCAATGACTTGATCAATAAAAGACTGTTCATCTTCACGAAAGTGTTGATAGATATTCATCATGTTTTTTTACTCCCCTAAATAAATAAGCGAATTAGAAAATTAAAGAACACAATCACACCATTTTGAATTAAGGAAAGAGCAACAAGTGCTACTATTCCCGCAAGACTTATAAAACCAATTGGAGGTACGAATTTTCTAAAAAAGCCAACGTAAGGTTCACAAATTCGATATAAAATTTCTCCTAATTTTGATTGATAAGCCCCAGGTAACCAAGACATTAAAAAATAAACGACAAGGATTAATTGATAAGCATCAATCAATCGAATAGCTAAACCTCTTAGTTGAATGAGTATATTTACCATATTTTTAATTCTTCTCCTCAATAATTACAATAGTGATTCACTAAATTCAGATAAGTCAGAACCGTTGACCGTTACACTTTGAGGAGTACAAATAAATATTTCATCATCCAATCTTTGGATATCTCCTTTAATCGCATAGGTTACACCCATTAAGAAATCAATGACTTTTGTTGCTTGTTCATGGTCCATTCTACGAAAATTAACAATAATCGATTGATTGGATAATAAATGATCGGAAATTTCTTGAACTTCAGAATATAGTCTTGGTTCAATAATTGTGATCTGTGGCTTTTGCAGTGCTTGTTTTTGATTAATGGCTACCACATTCTCCCTTCCCGATTTTTTTCGTGTCCATTGATTTGTTTTTAGCGTTTCATTTTTTTCTGTTCGATTATTGTCTTCGTAAGTAGGTTCTATTTGTTTTTCCTCTATTTCTTCTACACGATCTAGTTCCCCTTCATCATCAAGAAAGAAGAAACTATTGAACTTATCTTTAAAATTATTCATGATCATTTCTCCTTTTAGGTCTATTAGTCGTCTCTGCGTCGACGTCTAAAGAATGGCGGAGTATCTAGTTCATCGTTTTCTTTTGCTACTTCATCTTCGTTTTCACGGTTAAAAATATTGCTTCCGCGATCTTGATTGCTCTCTTTATGCTCGTCTAAATCTGCATTGTGTCGGTCACGTAAATTGTTCTCTCTTCGAATATCCCAGTTTCCAAATGGATCACTATTACTTTGATGATCATTTGAGGCAGGTTCTTCGTTTGATGTATTTTGTCTACGGTCTCGATCCTCTACATTTGATGGACGATTTCTTTGTGTACTCTGACTACTTTGTGAAGAACGTCCAGGTCCTCCTGGTAAATCTTTTTCTTTAATTCCTGTAGCGATTACGGTGACGACCACTTCATCATTTAAGTTTTCATTAATTGACGTTCCAAAAATAATATTTACATCACTTGTAGAAGCAGCTGATATAATATCTGCAGCATCTTGTGCTTCAAATAATGTTAAGTCAGCACCACCTGCAATATTTAAGAGTACATTATCTGCACCTTCAATAGAAACTTCTAATAATGGAGAAGAAATTGCTTTTTGAGTAGCTTCTGCGGTACGGTTTTCTCCACCGGCTGATCCAATTCCCATTAGTGCAGAACCTTGATTTTCCATAACTGTTTTAACGTCTGCAAAGTCTAAGTTTACAAAACCTGGGTTCGTAATCATATCAGAAATACCTTGTACACCTTGACGCAAGACATTGTCTGCTTCGCGGAAGGCTTCAAGAATAGGTGTTTTCTTATCTACAATTTCCAATAGACGGTTATTTGAGATGGTCACTAATGTATCTACATGTTCTTTCATTAACTCGATACCCTCTTCGGCATAGCGAGCTTTTTTCGGACCTTCAAAGCTAAATGGACGGGTAATGACTCCAATAGTCAATGCCCCTTGTTCTTTTGCTACTTTAGAAACAATACCGGCTGCACCTGTACCTGTTCCTCCACCCATTCCAGCTGTAATAAAGACCATATCTGCACCTTGTAGTGCTTCTGCAATAGATTCTTCACTTTCTTCAGCTGATTTTTTCCCAATCTCAGGCATTGAACCTGCACCTAGTCCACGTGTAAGTTTGGGACCCAGTTGAATTTTAGTTTCAGCATTCATTAAATTTAAGGCTTGTACATCCGTGTTAGCAACAATAAACTCAACCCCGCCAACACCCTCTTCAATCATTCGGTTTACAGCATTTCCACCAGCTCCACCAACACCAATGACTTTAATCACCGCGCCAGTTGGAGGCGTCATTTCGAAATCTAAATCCATTTATTTTCCTCCTGTACCACAATCAGTAACATTTTCATTTTAAATATTATATTTTATATTTTCAATTGAATTTACATCTACCATTTTAGCATTAATTGGCTCTGTTTTAACAGTCTTTCCTAAAAGCTTTCTCAACAAATGACTTTCTTTTTAAGTTTATTCAAAAAATCCAGAAAAAAAGTTTTTTACTTTGTCACCGAATGGTTCTTTTTCCTCATTTGGTTGAGAACTGGGTTGGGTAATTTCTTCTGTTTGTTCATCTTGTTCCTGATTTTCTCGGACCACAGGACGAACAGAATTTTTCGCTTGTAGATTTAATGTTTTCCCTAAAACTGTTTGATTAATCAAGCGCTCAATATCACTTAGGTTTGTTTCAGCAACTACTAAACCTATTGCATTTGTAAAGGCTGGATAACGAACACTCATAAAATCTGGAACATAAATTCTTACCGGAACATTAAAGACATCTTCTGCTAAATGTTCAATTCCAGGTAATGATGCGGCACCTCCACTAATAACCATCCCTGCCGGTAATTTCCCAGCACCTACATGATCAACAGAAAATTTTAGTTGTTCGAAAATTTGTTCTAACCGTGCTTCAATAACTTCTGCAATATAAGCTTCTTTAAACGTCACTAAATCGTTTTGTCCAACAACTTCAACTGAAACTGAACGCTCAGGGTTAGCTTCTTCATAAAAAGCATGTCCCACATCTCTCTTTAGCTTTTCTGCATTTTTAATTGAAGTATTTAAAACGATTGAAATATCTTTTGTTACGTACTCTCCACCTTCAGGAATCACTTGGGCATGTTTAACCTGGTTTTCGTGAAGGACGGCAACGCTTGTTTGTCCGCCTCCCATATCCACTAAAAGCGCCCCAAAATTTCTCTCATCTTCACTTAAAGAAACTTGGGCCATGGCATGAGGTTGTAATATAATATTTTTGATTCCAAAACCAGCTTTTTGAACAGCTTTTCGGATATTATGTAAAATAGAACGAGGGATAGAAGTCATTGTGCCTCTAAACTCAATTCGATTTCCAATCATACCGCGTGGGTCTTTAATTTCATCAAAACCATCTACTACGAATTCTTCTAGCGTTAGATTAAGTACTTCACGTTCTTGATTTAAACTACCCTCTATTGCCTTTTCAACCACACTTTGAACATCTTCATCTGTTATTTCTTGGTGATTTTGATTAATAGAAATACTGCCATAACAAGAATTAATGTGTAAATTGTTGGCTGGTATTCCTACGATTAGTTCATTAATTTTAATGTCTGCTTTATCTTCTGCTTGCCTCACTGCTTGTTGAATCGATACCGCTGTTTGATCAATATCCACAATCATTCCTCGGCTCAATCCATTCGATCGTTCATTTCCTACTCCAATAACATTGATTTGGCCATTTAAAACTTCGGCTGCGATTACTTTAATTGAAGTGGTTCCAATATCTAAACTTGCATAAATTCCGCTTTTCATTTTATGATTGAAACCTCCCATTTTTTTATTTTTAAGTTTTCATCATACTATAATTGAAAGTCTATATTTAATAAAATTTTAACACTTCATTTTTAACTGAAATAAACTTTCCTAACATACTGTTAATATTACCATAAAATCCATTCAAAGTAGAGGTTCAGCTTATATTTCATCATTACGATTTTATTTCAAAGACTTTTGTTTTCTAACATTTTTACTATTCTCTATATTGTTTAGATTTATTTGATAAATATTATCCTAAAAACGAAGTATAAAAAGATTAAAATTTTCTTATATAGAAAAAGGCAGCTTAAACTGCCCTCTCTTATTCATTAAATTCTTCAAGTGCTTCTCTTTCGTCTTCATTTAATCCAGATTCTTCTGTCTCTTCATCAACAAAAGGAGTAAAGTAGACTCCGGCTTCCATATCAAAAACTCCTTTTTTTCCATTTACAGCCTTTACCATTTGGGGGTAATAAGGAATCTTTTCGGAAAAAGTAGGGATTAAAGAAAGAACTCGATTGCCATTATTCATATACACGCGAATGAATAAGGAGTTTTCTCGATCGGTCACTAATTCAATTTCAGAAATTAAATTCAATATCGGCATGTCGACTTTACTTAATTCCTCGATCATTCGATCCAGTGCTGCTCCTTCTTCAAATTTTGTAAGAACGGGTTGGTTTCCAATAGATACATTATATTCTTCATCAAGAACTGTTCCATTTTCTAAAACACGTAAATATGATTGTTCTTTTGCAATATAGGCGACTGTATTATATTCTTTTACCTGAATAATCACTTCGTTAAAGCCAGAAATATCTACAGAAGATTCAGAAACTTGCGGAAGATTTTGAACAATATTTTCAGCTGTTGTATCTTTTTTACGCATAAGCTCTAGGACAGAGTCTTTACTACGAATACCGCTTTCTTCAATAATCTGTTGATCATAAACCGCTTCGTTTCCTTTAACTACTATTGTAGCTACTTTACTCAAAGGACTTATAAGATAGCTCATAATAATAATGATTAGGAGATTAATTATGACAATTGGAATATATCTTTGCATGACTTTATAAAAAGCCATAGAACTCTCTTTTGGATGTTCATTTGCTTGGACATCTTTTTCTTGAGATAAATCAGTATTATTATATGCCATAGATTATTTCTCCTTTCATGATTGAATTCATTTTTTACAAAACCTTAAGCCACCTTGTCTGTTTTATTTCTTTTTGTTCTTCACTTCATCAAGCATGACTTGAATCAGCTGATCTGTGGCTCGTGGTTGTCCAAGCTCTCGAGCACGTTCGCTCATAAAAGATCTTTTATTTACACTATTCATCAATTCATCTAACTTGCTTAAAAGAGATTTTCCAGATAATTGATCTTCTTTTAATAAGATAGCTGCCTCATTATTTACTAAACTTTGAGCATTTTTTGTTTGGTGATCATCCGTTACATACGGAGAAGGAATCAACACACTTGGGATTCCTAAGACTGTAATTTCTGCAATAGTCGTCGCGCCACTTCGACTCACGATAACAGAAACATTCCGTAAAATATCAATCATATGATCAATATAAGGTCTGACGACAAAATGAGGATTACGAGCTAAAGGTGAAACATCATTGAGTTGTTTCACAATTTTTTTATAATGTTCTTCACCTGGAACAAAAATAATCTGATAACCTCGTGTTCGCAGAATAGGATAAGCTTCTACAACCGCTTGATTAATTTTAGGAGCTCCACGGCTTCCGCCAAAAATAAGTGCGATTGGTTTGGTTACATCTAATCCCAAAACATGGTCAATCATCGGCAAGTTCGCAGAATTCACTTCCTGTGCGCGAGGATTTCCTGTGAAAACTACTTTTTCTTGATACTTTTTCATTTGTTCATAAATATCATCAAAACTAATCGCCAAACGATCAATATAACGAAGTAAAAATTTATTCGTTAATCCTAAAAAACTATTCTGTTCATGTACAACCGTTGCGATACCTTCTTTTGAAGCAGCATAACAAATCGGAGCACTAACATAGCCGCCTGTTCCTAAAACAACATCTGGTTGAAAGGTTCGGATAATTTTTTTAGCTTCGCTAATGCTTTTTAAAAACAAATGGACACTACGCAAGTTATATTTTATTCCTTCAAAATTGAGGCTTCGCATAAACCCTTCAACTTCTATTGTTTTAAAGGGAATTTTTTCTCTGGGCACAATCGTACTTTCAAGTCCTCTTTTTGTTCCTACATAAAGAAGCTCAACTTCCGAATCCATTTCTTGTAATCTTCGGGCGACTGCTAAAGCTGGATAAATATGGCCTCCAGTTCCTCCACCTGTTAAAAGTACTCTCATTTATAAAATCCCTCTCCTTAAAGATCTTTTTCATCTAGATTTATTAAATTATGAACGGCTTCAATAAAAATATCCCCACGTATTTCAAAATTATCATATTGATCCCAACTAGCTGCTGCTGGCGAGAGCAAAATGATATCATCCACAGCGCTCATAGCATAAGCTGCTGGGACTGCCTCAGTAACATCCTCAACTTTTTTTATTTGAGTAATCCCCGCTTTTTTTGCAACCTCTACCATTAAATCTGCTGTCTCTCCAAAAGTAATTAGAGCTTTTACATGTTCTTTTAGATCAGGAAGTAAAGAATCAAAGGAGTTCCCTCGATCTAAACCTCCAGCAAGTAAGATCACAGGTTGGTCAAAGCCTGCCAATGCATTTTCTGTTGCTTCAATATTTGTTGCTTTGGAATCATTGTAAAAAATACGTCCTTTATATTCCCCAATAAACTGAGTGCGGTGCTTTACCCCATGAAATTGTCGCATTACCTCTTGGATGATTTCATTAGAGACTCCCTTTAACTTTGCCACGCTGATTGCAGCTAACATATTTTCTAAATTATGAAAACCTTGAATAAAAATATCCGAAACTTTTGCGACTACTTCGCCTTTAAAATAAATGTTCCCCTCTTTTACAGAAGTTCCATTTTCTAAATATTCTTTTCTCGAGAAGGGAAGCAATTGAGCGTTAGAATTTTCCTTTACCAGTCTTTCAAGGTGGGGTTGATCCTTATTATAAATCGTAACATCTTCAGACGTTTGATTACGCATAATATTCATCTTTGCCTCTTCATAAGCTTCTTGTGATCCGTGGTAATCTAAATGAGCAGAATATAAATTAGTAAGCACTGCGATATTTGGTTTAAGTGTTGGCGTCCCCATCAATTGAAAACTTGACAATTCTATCACTGCATCATCATCTGATTTCAAACTTAATGCTAATTGACTTGCCGGAACTCCAATGTTCCCAATAGCATAAACAGATCCAGAAACTCTTTTTTGGTTGAGCATTTCATGGATAATAGAGGTCGTTGTTGTTTTCCCATTAGTCCCTGTAACCCCAATAATAGAAGCCTCCATAACAGAAGCAGCAACTTCTACCTCAGTAATGACGGGGAGTTTTTGTTTTAAAGCCTTCTGAATTACTGGATTATCGTAAGGAATCCCCGGATTTTTTACAACCAAATCAAAAGAATCTTCCATTAAATTTGCTGGATGTCCTCCTGAAATTACTTTAATCCCTAAAGTTTGAAGTTCCTGTGCTTCATTATCATTTTCCAACTCTTTCGCATCATTTACGGTGACTTCTGCTCCTAGGGTATGTAATAATTTTGCAGATTGATAACCACTTTTTGCAAGACCTAAAACTAAAACATTTTTTCCTTGATAACGATTTTCTTTGGTCACAAAGAACTCCTCCTTTTATTTATTCCTCGTATCACAAAATGATTTCCTTATTTTTTTAGATTCTTTGTCATTTCGAAGAGGTGGATTTAGGGTAAAAGGATTAAGGCTAGAGTGGTCATTAAAAAACCGATTCCTGCAAAAACGCCTACTATTTTCCACTCAGACCAACCCTCCATTTCGAAATGATGATGAATCGGACTCATTTTGAAAATCCGTTTCCCTGTTTTTTTGAACCAAAAGACTTGTAAGATCACACTCGCTGTTTCAATAACAAAGATTAAGCCAATTAAAAGTAATGTCCATTCAACATTTAACAAAATTGACATGGCCGCTAATCCTGCACCTAAAGCAAGGGAACCTACATCCCCCATGAAGATTTTTGCGGGTTTATGATTAAAGATTAAAAAGCCAAGTAATCCTCCGACAGTACTTAATGCAAAAATCAACACGCCCCATTCTTCTTGAGTATAGGCAATATAAGCATAACCAGCATACGCAATGGTTCCTGTCGAAGCCATTAGGCCATCAATTCCATCCGTTAAGTTAGTCGCATTTGAAAAACCGACTAACCAAAAGATTGCAAATAATCCATAAAGATATCCTAAGGGAATATTTCCTATAAAAGGAACGTTTAATTGATTGTCAAAGCCATTCATTAACAGTACAACATAAAAAACTAAGCCAATAACGATTTGAGCCAAGAATTTTTGCCGACTTGTCAGTCCTAAATTACGTTTCATAAATAATTTAATAAAATCATCTACAAAGCCAATTAACCCATATAATAAAAAGACCGCCGTAAGTAACCATGCATTTAAACTGCGATCAACATTAACGAGGGTTAGAAAAAAAACAGCAAGGACGACAGCTAAGATGATTACTACTCCACCCATTGTCGGTGTCCCACTTTTGTTTTCATGCCAGCTAGGTCCTTCGTCCAAAGTGACTTGTCCTAATTGTTTTGCTCTAAAATACCGAATAATAAAAGGCATCAAAATTACAGTCATCAAAAAGCTTATTATTAAGGGCCAAAAAATCATTTTCATATGTTCCATCCTATTCTTCCTCATATTCACTATTTCAGGGTTTAGTTACCCTGAATAAAAAGACGTTCTTATTATATAGACTCCCTTTGTCAGGCTCAATACCTTTTAGAATTTTAATAAAAAAAGTGGAAGCCGAATGTATCGTCTATCTTCCACTTTTTTTATTTTTTATAGGAGTCCTCACTCATTCTCATTGGCTTCAGGAGAGCTCGCTTCACCTTCTCCGTTTGATTCTGATGAGAGCTTAACCGTAATTTCCATTCCCGGTTCCATGTATGATCCTTCTTCTAAGCTTTGTTCAACGACATATCCTTCGCCTTCAAATGTAATATCTACACCTGTTAACTCAGATACTTTTAATACATCATTCCTTGACCAATTCGTTAAATCAGGAATGGTAGCAGCACCATTTGTCATGAGTATAATTTGCTGATCGTCAAACAAAGGGGTATCTGGATATGGAATCTGTTGGACAATTTCTTCTCCAGTACCGATCAACGAATATTGCTGATTTGATTTTTTCAAATCTTTAATGGCTTCACTACTCGTTAAATCTAAATAGGATGGTGTTGTGACATATTGAAGATCATTTTCACTGGATCCATCACTTTCTATATCTTCTTTAAAATCAATGATACGATCAATTAAAGGATGATATATTTTTTGGACCACTTCACTCCCATAGGAAGCATCTTCAGTATATGTTGGTTCTTGCACAGTAATATAAACAATGTATTTAGGATCTTCGGTCGGAAATAGTGCTGCTACTGAGTAAATATACTTTGAAGATGAATAAGCACCTGTTTCTGAATCGACTAGCTGGGCGGTTCCAGTTTTAGCTGCAATAGAATACCCTTCTTTTTTATAACCTTTAGCTACCGCATTTTCGATATCCATCGCTTTTGATAAATAATCTAAGGTTAATTGCGCAGTTTCTTTAGAAATGGGGCTTTCTAATTTCTTCGGCTCATAAAGTGTTTCTTCTTCAGTTGTATTATCTTCTGTCTTAGCAATTAATCTAGGCTGTACAATATTCTCGCCATTTGCAATGGCACTAAATGCTTTTAGCATTTGAACAGGAGTTACAGAAATCCCTTGTCCAAAACCTGTATTTACTTTTTGCAGAGGCCATGCATAAGGATTGGTACCAGTTTGTTCATTGGGTAAATTAATTCCCGTTTTTTCACCAAAACCGAAAGCATCCAAATACTCTTTCCATACATCATGACCCATTGCATCTACTAAGCGTACAAAGAGCACATTACTCGAGCGAGCAACACCTTCAAGTGAGGATATCCATCCCCAACCTGTACGATTATAATCTCGAACAGTTCCACCATGAACTTTAATCGCTCCCGACTCATAGTATTGATTCGGGTCAAATACCCCTTCTTCTATAGCTGCTGCTAAGGTTAGAATCTTCATTGTTGAACCTGGTTCATATGTATATTCGGTCAACAAGTTTTGCCAGGAAGCATCAATATTTTCCAAAGTAGTCGCATTAAAAGATGGTCGCTGTGCACTTGCTAAAATTTCCCCATTTTTAGCATCAATTACTGTGGCGGTCATTCGCTTTGGGGTATTTTCCTGTTGTACCCGATCCAAAATCGTCTCTAAATGTGTTTGTAATTTATAATCCAAGGTCAGGTATAAATTATTTCCATTAATCGGATCAATTTCTTCATGCTCCAAACTTGGAATTAAATAACCTAAACTATCTTTTTTATATGTTATTTTCCCATTTTTCCCCGTCAGCAAGTCATTGAAAGAAGCTTCAAGTCCCATAACTCCTTCAAGCTGTTTATCCTCTGTCTTCTCATCTTTATCATTTCCAGTATACTGGGCTAACCCCACTGTATGAGAAGCAAATGTTCCATTCGGATATAATCTCTTTTGTTTCTCTTCGAAAATGACGCCAGATAGATTTTTTTCTTCTAATTCCTCTTTAATACTACTAACTGTTTGGTAAGACAAATTGTTCCCTGCCGAACCAAATTCTATCTGATCGACATCTCGTGTTAAATACTCAAGGACTTTTTCTTCAGACAAATTAATATTTTGAGAAATAATCTTTGCTACCGCTTCAGCATCTGTTATATGTTGAGGATTTTTTTCTGTAGACCATTTATCGGTTAACACGGCAACCATTTTATAAGACGTCGCATCAATCGCTATAGGATTACCAAAGCGATCAAAAATCGTTCCTCGATTCGCTTGCAGTGTTTGATTTCTAGTGTATAATCGTTCCACTTTTCCATCTAAATCTTCTCCATTGATTTCACCTCGTACCATAATTTGAGAAAAACGTAAAAACATTAAACCAAAGGAAAAAATGGTAAACACAAGCAATAATGCAGAGAAATTATGTCTGTTTTTATCTGAATTCATTCTTACACCTACTCTTTTGGCACAAGATTTCGAATATTTTCTTCATGTAACTCTAGTCCGTATTTTTCTGCTATTTCATTAATACGATCATAACGGGTTAATTCTTGAGTATGTTGTTTTAAGTTTTCAATCTCTACTTCAGTTTGTTCAATTTGTGCATTCACGTCTTGGACATCACGACTTACCGTCGTAAGTTGTAAATCGGAATACACATTGAATAAAATTAAAGCAAAAACAATACTTGTAAACAAAGAAACTAGACCGATTTCTAACTTTGTAAGTCCCTTTGCTGCTGGTTTTACCTGTGGTATAGGTTCCACAGAAGGTGTTGGTTCTTCTCTCGGTTGAACCAAAGGCTGAGTGATTTGTTGTTCGTGTGTAACGGAATCTGCTTCTAGTTCAATATCTAATTCTAAATCACGTGCTAAATTATCCTCCATGACGTTAAATCCCCCTTAGATTCAAAGACGTCTAAATAATCAGTTATGTATCCAGTCTTATGACCTTATTTTATTATTATTTATCTAATTCATGCTGTTTTTCTGCAATGCGTAACTTGGCACTTCGCGAACGTTTATTATGTTCTACCTCTTCATTTGAAGGTAGGATAACTTTTCTGTTTACTAATCGTAATGGTGCTTTTTGGATTTCACTAGGTAATATAGGCAAATTTTTAGGTGGTTCTTCAACTGTTGAATATTCTTTGAAAAGTTGTTTAACAATTCGATCTTCTAGTGAATGGAAGGTGATTACACTAACTCGACCATCAATATTAATTAGTTGAATCGCTTGTTCAATAGATTCACTAACTGCATTTAACTCATCATTAACTGCAATTCGAATTGCTTGAAACGTTCGTTTAGCAGGATGTCCACCTGTACGACGAGCGGGTGCTGGAATAGCTTCCTTAATAATATCCACAAGCTCGAACGTTGTCTCAATTGGTTTTATTTCTCTGTGCTGTTCAATTCTTCGTGCAATTTGTTTTGAAAATTTCTCTTCACCATATTGAAAGAATATACGAACCAATTCATTATATTCCCAATTATTTACGATATCATAGGCTGTAAGCTTTTGATTTTGGTTCATGCGCATATCTAAACTGGCATCATAGTTATAACTAAATCCACGTTCTCCTTGATCAAGCTGTGGAGAAGAAACCCCTAAATCATATAAAACACCATCGACTTTTTTTATCCCTAAATTTGCTAGATTTTCTGTCAGATTTCGAAAATTATCTTTAGTTAACGTCACTTGTCCTGCTTCAATCCCATGTTTTAAAGTGATTTTAGCCTGTTCAATCGCAAAATCATCTTGGTCAAATGCATATAAGTGACCTTCTTTGTCCAATTCTTCTAAAATTCGTAACGAATGCCCAGCACCACCAAGTGTACAATCAACATATATTCCGTTCGATTTAATATTTAGTCCTTCTACTGCTTCTTTTAATAGTACCGTCTCATGTTGAAATTCCACATTGTGCCTCCATTCTTTGTATGTTTTTATATTTTAAGATTGATTTTAGAAACCAAAATCAATCATATCTTCTGCAATATCTTCAAACGTTCCTTCAGCTTCTTCAGTAAAGTCGTTCCAATTCTCTTCACTCCAGATTTCGAAACGATCGGAAACACCAACAAAATAACAAGCTTTTTCTAGTTTTGCAAAATCAATGAGTGTCTGCGGAAGATTAATTCTTCCTTGCTTATCAAGCGTGCATTCTGTTGCTGCTGAATAAAAGAAACGTGTAAATTTACGTGCGTCACGTTTTGCCATAGGTAGTTGGCGTAATTTTTCTTCTACTTTTTCCCACTCTTCCGCTGGATAGCCAGATAAACAACCATCCAAGCCTCTTGTGACAATAAAACGCTCGCCTAAATCTCCCCGAAATTTTGCAGGGACGATAATGCGACCTTTTGAGTCGATAGAATGTTTAAATTCACCGAGTAACATTTTATTGCCTCCTTTTATGGTTAAGGTAAGTCCAACATAAATTTATTCTACCACATTCCCCCACTTCCCTCCACTTCAAATCGAATATAATTAAATTTTCTTCACAATTGTAATATTCGTAATACATTAGGGTAACAGGTGTTCGGTTAATGCGTAATTTAGAAGGTTTTCAACCCTTTTTTGAAAATAGTTTGAAGAGCATTCCGTGGGGCATTTTCCCAAATAAAAAAATCCCCCACTTTACTCCCTTTAATTTTCATAAGGGGAAAGGAGGAGAAATTTATTTTTTATTTCGAATTATTTAAATGTTTTTTTGTTCAATTTTTTATCCACCTGTGGATAAAGATTTTTGTCATACTCTTATTAAATAACAATCCTCATTTTATGAATATTGGAAAACACAAAAATACCACAGAATCCTTTAGTCTTTACCAAAGTTTTCTATGGTGTGCACTCTCATTCAAATAGATCATCAAATTCAACAAATAAACTATGGATTTTATCTTCTAGTTTTTAATATTTCAGGGACGAAAATAAATTTTCACCCCTGAATCTGATATCACCACTTATTTAATTAAAAGAAATTAATAAAAATACCATAACCGCCTATAATGACATGATAGCTCAAAGAAAAGATAAAGGCATAACGCCACCATGTACGAAAGAAGTTTCCAACAAGCAACATGCGTTTACCAAATGCTAAGTAAGAGGCATAGACAATTCCAAAAAAGCTAAGAAAAATATAAAAATAGAGATGCAATGGCTCTGCCCTAGCTAAAAGAGTTTGAATGGTAGCTGATAGTAGTAAATAAGGGGTAATCAAATCCACCGTTTTTATCGGAATCGGAAAAACATCTAAATTCAGTCTAAATTTACGCCCAAAAAATAGCATGAGAAAAGGAAATGTATAAAAAAATATGTATAAAACAGTATCTATCGTCTCACTCACTATTTTCCACCTCTCATCCGTTTATAGTTTCTATATTATCATATCAAAAAAAACGTCTTTTGAATAGCTTCAAAAGACGTTCTAATCTAATTTTGATAAAAATAATTATTCACTAACAACTTCTTTTCCGTTGTAGTATCCACAAGATGGACAAACATGATGATTTTTTCTCATTTCACCACAGTTTGGACACTCGCTTAAGTTAGGTAAAGTTAATTTTTGATGTGTACGACGTTTTAATTTTTTTGATTTTGATGTTCTTCTTTTTGGTACTGCCATGTTCCAAACACCTCCTTAAGATTTCAATTCATAATATTTTAGTATTCTGATTACTCATTTTCATCCTCAGAAAAATCTAAATCTAGATCTTTCAAAATGGCGAAAGGTGAATTTTCAGATGTGTCTGCTTCATCCTTTTTATTTGATGAATCAGTTTCACCTTCTAGCTTAACTTCCCAATCATTTCCGGTTGGAAAATCGTTAGAAGTCTTTTCATCTTCCGAAAGAACTTTCATCGGAATAGCGGCTAGGATTGTGTCTTCAATCGGCTTTTTTAGGTCAAGGATATCTTGTTCAAGAGAAAAAACGACCTCATCTTCTAAATTCTCAACTGCAGCCTGACCTGCTTCTGGTGCTAAATACACTTCAGAAAATGGAATAGTCAAGTCTAATTTAACAGGTTTTAAAGATCTTGATGAAGGCAAAGTTAATGCAACGTTTAAAGTCAAATAAACAAAGTAGCGACTATATGCCTCAATGCTGATTGTACCTTGAATTTCAATCAAACTTACATCCATCAATTCAGTGTCCCGCTTTTTTAAAGACTCAGTCATATCCACTTTTTCATCTAACGTTAAAATGCCAGCTGGTTGTTTATGAAGCTCTGCTAAAGACCATTTTAATTTCATATTTGTCACCTCAATCTTGACCTATGATTGCGTTCCATAGGAATAGACAACATCAGTAATTATACTAGTACAGTGTGTTTCTGTCAATCAAATTTTATAGGATGACGTGTAAAATCCTGCTTTTTTAGTCTTTTATTTCCCAAAGTATAAATTTCGCCGGCTAAAGTATCTAACTTTACTAGATTTTTTGTCTTCTGATTTATATTTGAAATTAACGGAGACTGGAATTGATTCTTTTTTTCATTTAAATAACACTGACCTTTTTTATTGAATCCAAGCAAACGAATAACTGGTATTTCGTTCAAGTTTTTTTCAACCTCTTCTTGCGACAATTGCAGTAAAATATAAGTCAGCAATCTTTGCAACCTTGTGCGTGTATAACGTTTTGTTTTTACACACTCCAAAAATTCCTCCATAGAAAAGGCCTCTTTTATACATTGCTTTAGGCGATATTCAAGCCCTTCAGTCATTTGATAAACGTTACGTAAAGATGCTTCAGATTGTATAAGCAACTGATATTTTAAATATGGAAAATAATCGTCCCATGTCACCATCTGATCTACTTCTTCAAGTAAATAGGAGTAAGAGGAACTAGGAATATAAGCTTCAATCTCTCTATCATCAAGCAGTGCCTTACGAATAGCTGTCGCACTCGCAATATTTGTTTTTTCATCAAGCACAGGATCATTATATCCAACAGCCTTCCTTTGGATAGGAAAAAGTTCAATTTTCTCCGCTAGACCTTGTCGTACAATCTCTTTTGCATAAGCAAATCCTAGTTGATTATTCGGTGAATTGAGTGCAATCGGAAAACTAGGAGCTAACTGATTTAAAAGTTCTTCCATTTGTTTCGCGTAAGGAACATTCATTGTCTCACGCTTTATCATTTCACGAGAAATTAATGATTCATTCTCAATCATCCAAATGGCAGCTTTTAAAAAATCTACACCTGATCCCTCTTCCACACCAAAACTCAAAAAATCAATCTTTAAATCTCCTAAAATCTGGATAGCCCCTTTAGCAAAAAAATCAGCCGGTTGTGTACTAAATGAAACAGGTAGCTCTACAACCAAGTCAACTCCGGCAGCTAGAGCCATTTTCGTGCGTGTCCATTTATCAACAATAGCTGGCTCACCACGCTGAAGAAAATTCCCACTCATCACAGCGATTACGACATCAACGGGTAATTTATTTCGTATTTGCTCAATTTGATAGGCATGTCCATTATGAAATGGATTATATTCAGTGACTATCCCACAAGCTTTCATTGATCTTCTCACCTTATTCTTTTAGTTCTGTGCTTTAAAAAACCAACGAATATTCTCTCCAGTGATTTCCTTATCAAAATCTGCAAAAACTTCCACTTTTGTAAATCCAGCTTTTTTCAACTCTTCTAGATACTGCTCCAGTGGATAAGTGCGCTCCTTATGCAACTCTTCAAATCGTTTATATTGACCATTTTCTTGCTCAACAAAAAAAGACAAGTCATGTTCTATTGAATGAGACTCTTCTCCAGAAAAACTATCCCAAGTAAAGACTAAACCAGGTAATTCATCATGATAAGAGTAGCCATCCAGTGAAGCTACATGTTCTGTTGTAAAAACATCGAACAAAAAGACTCCACCCTCTACCAAATGTGCATGAGCTTGTTCAAAGACACTTATTAAATCATCAAACGCCTGCAAATAGCAAAGCGTATCACAAAAACTAATGATCGCCTCATATCTACCAAAATTTGACAAATCTCTCATATCCACTTGAAATAAAGGAAAGTTAACTCCAGCCTCTTCTTGCTTTTGCTTCGCTAATGACAACATTTCTGCAGATAAATCTAAGCCCGTAATGTCATACCCTTTTTGCTTTAGTAAAATACCTAATTGACCGTTCCCGCAACCTAATTCTAAAATACTGGCTTTTGGGTCCGATACAAATCTTTCAGTATAGTCTAGCCATTTAATAAATAAAGTATCATCCATTAGCTGGTCATAAACTTTGGCAAAAATTCCATAAGCCACTACTCATTCATCCAATCTGTAATATCTACGGTTGGAGCTTCTGTCCATAAACTTTCTAATCGATAACGACTACGTTCTTCTTCATCAAACACGTGGAAAATAACGTCTCCTAAATCAATCAATATCCAATCTCTCGATTGTTTTCCTTCAATACTTTTTACTTCAATACCTGCTTTTGTAGCTGCTTCGACAATACTATCTGCAATCGCATTAATTAAACGTTTATTCGAAGCATGGGCGATAACATTATAATCAGTTAAAATCGAAATTTCTCTCATATCAATCGCAATAATATCTTTTGCTTGGCGGTCATCCGCTGTGCGAACCACAAGCTCTAATAATTCTTCGGGTGTGTTTCCCATTAATATTTTTCCTCCAGTATCATTTTTTACATTATCTGTTTTTTCTTTCAATCCATGCATTATAGGCATTTATAGCATTTGGATAAATTCGTTCCTCATTTTCAACTAAATATTTAATCGTTTGTGTAATTTCAAAACGAACTGCATCTCGTAAAGAGTAACTTGCTAATTTTCTAGCTTCTTCTGCAGCTTGATGCGTTCGACCAGGCTCAATATAATCAGCCACAAAAATAATCTGAGCAATTAAACTCATTTCTGGAGCTGCAATGGTATGATATTTAATAGCTTCTAGGATTTCATCATCTGTAATGCCATATTCTCTTTCTGCCAGAATAGAACCAACTGGCGCATGCCAAATCTGACTCCCAAACTGTAAAAGATCCAGATTTAAATTCTCACTTATGACAATATCACGCATTTCAGCTTCAGGTTGTTCCTTGGCCACATCATGCAAAAGTGCCGCAATACTAGCTTTTTCCACATCTGCAGCATACTCTCTAGCCAACTGTATTGCTGTTTGTTCTACACGAAGAACATGTTCAAACCGTTTTTCACTCATCGTATTTTTGACTAGTTCGATGAGTTGGTTTCGAGTATAAGAAGTGTACTTTCCAGAATATACAACTGGTTCACTATTTATCATCTTTATATAACCCTTCTTTTTCAATAAATTCTTGCACTACCCTTGGTACTAAATAGTTTATCGAGCCACCTATTGCTACTTTGTGACGAATAAAGGAAGAACTGATATCTAAAGTTGGCGTATCTACCATAATAATCGGATATTCAGATTCCTTTTCAAAACCTGGCCGCTTTACGCCAACAAATTGAACCAGCTGCACCAACTCATCAATTTTATACCAAGTCGGCAAATCGCTAATCATGTCGCCACCAATAATAAAATAAAAATCAACAGCAGGATATAATTCAATCAGAGCCTTCATCGTATTATACGTATAATTTTTCCCTCCAGCTTCCACTTCATATAACTCAACATCAAAAGCCGAATGGTCTTGAATCGCCAATTCTAGCATCTTTACCCGTATATCTGAAGAAATCGTCTTCTTCTTAACCGAAGAATGTGGAGGTTGAGCGGTCGGCATAAATAAGATCTTATCCAGATCCAACTGATCCTTGACTTGATCCGCCATAACTAAATGTCCCATATGAGGAGGGTTATAGGTTCCCCCAAGAATCCCCACCTTTTCACGCTTACTCGTTCTAATTTCTTCGATTAAAATTTCCGGTTCTGTGATCACTGACGATTGTTTACTCAAACTTCTTCGTTCCTTTCTGTTCATTTTCGCTTCGCAAATGCCTTTATTCTAATTTTCAGCAGCCTTTTGTAGGTTCGTGGAATATCTTTGGTATTTCTCTTCTTCAGCTGGTAAATACAAGACCAATACTTTTCCAATCACTTGAACGACTGTAATCTCTGAATGCTCTTCAATAAAGGCAGCTGCTTCTTTAGCCGTCATGCTTGAATTTTGTAATACTTGTACTTTCATTAATTCACGTTTCGATAAGGCATCAACATATTCATTGACAATTTCTTCTGTTAGATCATTTTTCCCAATCTGAAAAACTGGGGACATATCATGCGCTTCCGCACGTAAGAAACGCTTTTGTTTTCCTGTTAATTTTAACATATTATCTCCATTCTTTTGTTTCTTCATTTTTATCTTACTGCTCTCTTCGTCGTATTTTCGAAGAGGGATTTAAATCATTGTTTTTCGCACGTAGACATCGACGCCTTCAGGGGCCCACATGGCAATTTTGGTCTTTATGTGGTCAATAGATACCCAACCTAGGCCTGAAACGACTATATCCGTTGGTTCATTGATTGTAAATTGATGTCGTTTTAATTTTGGAAAGTTTTGTGC
Organism: Atopostipes suicloacalis DSM 15692; assembly: GCF_900129085.1. Taxonomy (GTDB): domain Bacteria; phylum Bacillota; class Bacilli; order Lactobacillales; family Carnobacteriaceae_A; genus Atopostipes; species Atopostipes suicloacalis. Next base: position 33,715 of record NZ_FQUF01000004.1, on the reverse strand, counting down.
TGTGAATTCAGTGGGTGGATTTAAGATTTTTCCGACTTGTTTTTCGTAAAATTCATCGGCATTTTCTAATTTAGTCCGATGCAACTGTAAATCGTTACTCACATAAAAAACAAATGGTTGTTTTCCTTCTCCGCTGATGTAATCAAAACGAGCTACCCCATCTACAAAAATCGTTTGTTGGTCATTTAATTGATAGACTTTTGGTTTGACTTCTCGTCTTGGGATTACTTGCTTGAGTTCTCGACCTGATAGGAAATGTGTTAGATTTGTATGCTGAATAATCCCTGGTGTATCAATGATATTGCTTCCGTCGTCTAATGGAATTTCAATACTTCCTAGCGTGGTTCCTGGGAAATATGAGGTTGTAATGACATCATTTGATTCAGTAGCGATATTAATAATTTGATTGATGAGCGTTGATTTCCCAACGTTTGTCGCTCCTACAATATAGACATCGCGCCCATTTCGCTCGCGTTCAATGACGTTCATTAGTTGCTTAACACTTTCTGAGCGTTTTGCACTTGCAAGGACAACATCTTTTGGACGAATACCTACTTCGTGCATGCGCTCGGTTAACCATTGACGAATTTTCCCGTGACTGACTGCATTTGGAACTAAATCTATTTTGTTTCCTACAATTAAGAGAGGATTTTTTCCTGCAAATCGCTGCATTCCTGTGATCAATGTTCCACTAAAATCAAAGATATCGACCACATTCACAATTAAGGCATCTTTAGAGCTAATATCATTTAACATACGTAAAAAGTCATCATCTGTTAATTCGACGTCGGACACTTCGTTATAATGACGCAAACGGAAACAGCGTCGGCAATAAATATTTTGTAATTCAGAAGATGGACGTTTGAATACGGAAGATGGCACATAACCTGCTTTGTTTTCTTCGACAGATTGTAACTTTGCTCCACAACCTATACAATAAAATTCTTTATCATTTGCTGACTGGTTCATCTAATGATTCCCCCCATTTCATATCTGGATCTGATTTTATTAATGCATTCATTACTTTTAGTTCAATAAAACGATTTAATTTTGTATTCCAAGCGTCGGAATTTAAGATTGGCTTTACTAATATAGATCGTACCCCATGACGGTTTGATCCTAAAATATCCGTTAAGATTTGGTCACCAACCATAACTAAATTCTCAGCTGGGATACCTAATTTTTTTTCTGCTTTACGAAATGCTCGACGTGAAGGTTTTAGACTTCTCGGAACATAATCTAAATCTAATATTTCAGCAACTTTTTGAATGCGGTCTCCTTTGTTATTTGAAAGAATAATTACCGGTATACCGGCTTCTTTCATTCTTTCTATCCAAAGAATCGATTCTTCTGTTGCTTCTGGATGGTTCCAAGCAATTAACGTATTATCTAAATCTGTTAATACGGCTTGGATATTATTTTTACGCAATTGCTCTGGCGTTATTGAATAAATCGATTCTACCATCCATGTTGGTTTAAAATAGTTTAACATTCTTTATTCCTTTACTAGTAAATTTCTTATGAAAAACAGAGAGTACAAATTTGTACTCTCTATTTCGCCTTAATTTTCTTCAGGCAAGACCGGTTGAATAAGTTCTAAGATCTCCATTGCTACAAAGTCGATATTGTCAAACTCCATTTCTTCTTCTATGGATGGATCTTTTATAATAAATAGGTCACGGTCTTTGAAGTATTCAACAGTGGCTCGTAATTGTCCATCGGTTTCAAAGCGACGAACTTGAACATCATCTGTTGTATCTTCAATCATTGCTTCTAATCTTAATATAATAGGTCTTAAACTTGATGGTTTCATCTTTCTCACCTTTCTAATTGATTCTTCTGATGGTCGTAGTTTATTTTACCAAATAAACGGTTAAATAACATTGATTTCCTCTAATTCTAACAAAAAAAGAGAAGGATTCGAAGACACACGCAATGAATCCTTCTGAATAGATTGTTATTTCATTCGAATCATATCGGTCAAAATTTAAAAGAACTGATCTTATTTAAATTTTATTTAGATTCGATGGTATTTTCAGTCTACATATTTTATTCATGTAAAACTTAATCCCACCACAATTTAATTAATGATTGAGTTCCTTCATCTCCGTAGCCAACGCTTTCTAAGTTTTTGTATAATTCATAAGCTTGAGTCGTTGCCGGAAGATTTAGTTCCATCTTTTCAGCTTCATCTAAAGCAATTTTCAAGTCTTTTACAAAATGTTTCACAAAGAAGCCTGGAGAATAATCCTCTTTAATAATACGCGGTCCGTAATTTTCTAAAGACCAGTTCCGTGCCGCACCACCATTGACTGTTTTTACGACTTCTTCTAAATCAAGTCCTGCCTTTTTTGCATAAGCTAGCATTTCAATGAGCCCTGTCATTGTTCCAGCAACCATAATCTGGTTCGCCATCTTTGTATGTTGCCCACTTCCTGCTGGACCAAATAATCTTAATTCACTTGAGAACGTATCTAAAATAGGTTGAACTTTTTCATAAGCTGCTTGCTCCCCACCAACCATAACCGTTAATGTTCCGTTTTTAGCACCTAAATCTCCACCTGAAACTGGTGCATCCAATGCAGCAACTCCAATTTTTTCCGCCTCTTTTGCTAATTGTTCGGCAAGTGCTGGAGTACTTGTTGTCATGTCAATAATGGTTTTGCCTTCTGATAAGCCTTCAAACACACCATCTTCTTCAAAATAAACTTTTTCAACGTCAATCGGATACCCGACAATTGTCAAAATGACATCTGAAGTTTTCGCAATTTCAGCAGGCGTATTTTTCCAAACCGCTCCCTCTTCAGTTAGAGGCATAGCTTTTGATTTTGTACGATTATAGACGTTCACTTCATACCCTGCTTTTAAAAGATGACGTACCATAGACGATCCCATAACACCTGTTCCAATAAATCCAATCTTCATGAAAATTTCCTCCTAATAATTTCTAATTTAACTATCTACATTATTCCTGATAACAAACCTATATTTTACCTATGATAACTCTACAGGAGTCCTCCTAGAGAATCAAAAATTATCTATGAAGAGAGAAAGTAAGTTCAGTAGATTTGGTCTTCTTTTGCTTTATTAGGTTTTAAGTGAAAAACCTCTCTAGTATGCGGATTAGTAAGATTTTATACGGTGAAAAACGCCCATTTTTCTGAAGCACCTTATGTTCGGTGTGCAACATATTACATTAGCACTCACTGTTTTGCGTTTTTTGTCGGTAGATCCCATCAACGCCCACCGCTTTTCGTTCTGTGTCGGTAGATCCCATCAACGCCCACTTTTTCGCGTTCTGTGTCGGTAGATCCCATCAGCGCCCACTGTTTTGCGTTTTGTGTTGGCAGATCTCACCAGCGCCCACTTTTTTGCGTTCTGTGTCGGTAGATCCCATCAGCGCTCACTGTTTCGCGTTTTGTGTTAGCAGATCCTATCAGCCCCCACTGTTTTGCGTTTTGTGTCAGCAGATCCCATCAGCGCTCACTTTTTTGCGTTTTGTGTCAGCAGATTCGATCAACGCCCACTGTTTTGCGTTCTGTGTCAGTAGATCCCATCAGCGCCCACTTTTTTGCGTTCTGTGTCGGTAGATCCCATCAGCGCCCACTTTTTTGCGTTTTGTGTCAGCAGATTCGATCAACGCCCACTTTTTTGCATTTTGTGTCAGCAGATTCCATCAGCGCTCACTTTTTTTGCGTTTTGTGTCGGTAGATCCCATCTACACCCACTTTTTTTCGTTCTGTGTGTGATAAGCATTGCTAGCGCTCACTGTTTCATGTTCTGTGTGTGATAAATCCTCCCAGCACTCACTGTTTCGCGTTTTGTGTGCGATAAGCTGTTCTAACTCGTTTTTATCGAGGATTAAAATCAAAAAAAAGGAGCTAGTTCCCTAGCTCCTCCGAAATTACTATTTAAATATTTATTTGGTATATTCTTCAACTAACGCTTTAACTTCTTCATTTGAAGTTGCTTCGTTCAATGCTTTCTCTACTAATTCTTCCATTTTAGAAGAATCTAGACGTTTCATTAAACTACGCGTTTTTAGAATACTTGTAGCACTCATTGAGAATTCATCTAATCCCATACCAACAAGTAGAGGTACAGCGGTTTGATCTCCAGCTACTTCTCCACACATACCTGCCCATTTACCTTCAGCGTGTGCTGCCTTAATGACGTTATTGATTAAACGTAAGATAGAAGGGTTATATGGTTGGTATAAATATGAAACTTGTTCATTCATACGGTCAGCGGCCATTGAGTATTGGATTAAATCGTTTGTACCAAGACTGAAGAAATCAACTTCTTTCGCAAATTGGTCAGCTAATACTGCAGCTGCTGGAATTTCCACCATAATACCAACTTCGATTGAATCAGAAACTTCAACGCCTTTACTTTGAAGTTTTTCTTTTTCTTCTTCATAGATTGCTTTTGCATCACGAAACTCTTGCAACGTAGCAATCATTGGGAACATGATACGAAGTCTTCCATGAACAGAAGCACGTAATAGTGCTCGTAATTGTGTTCGGAAGATTTCATCTTGGTCTAAACTAATACGAATAGCTCGGTAACCTAAGAATGGATTCATTTCATCTGGTAATGCAAGGTATGGGAGTTCTTTGTCGCCACCAATATCCATTGTACGAACAACAACTGGTCGACCTTCCATACCTTCAAGCACTTCTTTATAAGCTTCATATTGTTCATCTTCAGTAGGAAGCTCTTGAGAATCCATGTATAAGAATTCTGTACGGTATAAACCAATCGCTTCTCCACCATGTTCTAAAACACCTTCTAAATCACGAGGTGTTCCAATATTTCCAGCTAATTCAAGTTGTTTACCATCAGCTGTCACAGTTGGTTCGTCTTTTAATTTTTCCCATTCTGCTTTTAATTGTTCGAAATCTTCAGCTTTTGTTGCATATTCGGCAACTTCATCTTCTGAAGGATCAACAAGAACCGTTCCTTCAATTCCATCTACAAGTAACATGTCTCCTTCTGAAACTTCATCAGAAATTGTACCTGTACCAACGATAGCAGGAATTTCTAATGAACGAGCCATAATTGCAGAGTGAGATGTACGACCACCAATATTCGTTACAAAAGCTTTGACATATTTTTTATTTAATTGTGCTGTATCACTTGGAGTTAAGTCGTGAGCCACAATAACAACTTCTTCATCGATCGTAGAAGGGTTTGGTAATGAAACACCTAGTAATGTAGCAATGACACGTTTGCAGACATCTTGAATATCTGCCGCTCGCTCTTGCATATAAGGATTATCTTCCATACCTTCAAACATTGTAATAAATGTATCTGTAACTTCTTCATAAGCTGCTTCTGCATTTATTTTGTTTGTAGTAATTGCTTCTTCTACTTGACTTGTCATTTCTGGGTCAGACAAAATCATCGCATGTGCATCAAAAACTTGCGCTTCTTCTTCACCTAATGATTGAGCAGCAATCTCACGAATACGTCCAATTTCCGCACTTGATTTCTCAATTGCTTCTTTTAAACGCTCGATTTCAATGGCAGGATCTTCAATTTCTGTTTTTTCAATTGTAAGATCAGGCTCGATTAGACGATAAACTTTAGCATGAGCATAACCATCGCTTGCCGCAATTCCAGTTATTTTTTTGCTCATTATTATTCGCCCAGTCCTTCGCTTTTCATTGTTGCTTTGATGCCTTCCATTGCTTCTTCTTCATCTTCGCCATCAGCAGTGATTGTAACTTCAGCACCTTGACCAACACCAAGAGACATAACGCCCATGATTGATTTTAGGTTTACTGATTTACCATTATACTCTAAAGTAATATCTGAACTGTACTTACCTGCTGTTTGCACTAACATTGTAGCTGGACGTGCATGGATCCCTGTATCTGCTGTAATATTAAATTCGTGTTTTACCATTCAAAAAACTCCTCTATAAATATATTTTTTATTTCTGAAGGATAGAAATACTTCTCGTTCCTAAATAAATTAGAAATCCATCAGGAAGCATTTTCACGAGTCCTCCAGTCAAGATTACCATTTTTCAAAATGATTCTCAACCATTATTTATCTAAAATATTATTTGGCAAATTAAACTAGAAACCTTTAGTTTTAGGGACATAATAAAAATATTTAATTATGAAGTTTCTAATAAGTATTCCAAGTTATAATATCAACAATGAAATATAGGATCTACTGTTTGAGATTCATTTCTGGTCTATAAAACATATTATGTATATATTTCTCTATACTCATCTTGATCCAATACTTCAATGACATTTGACTAATGTAAAACCGTTCCTACAAAATTTCTAATATCCAGCCCTTCCATTTCATATACTTCTACATCATTAACCATTCCTGTTGCTTCTTCAATATTCCTTAACTCTTCTTTAAAATCATTGGTCAGACTTTTTATTTTCTATGGATCTGTCGTAGGACTTATTGCATATCTCTTTGTAGTCACTTCTATGGAACAAATTACTTAAAACACTGATATAATAGACTTCTCCTTTTAAAATAAACTTAATATTTTTAAGCATAACACTTGAAAGTCAACATTGGTCAGAGTATACTATATATTGTCAAAGGTCAGAGATAGTCAAACGGAAAGTTCTTGATATTTTTAAACCATATCTCTTTCTTTTGAGCCTATATGATATAAAATATACTTGATAAAACATTTGAAAGGAAGTGGTTTGGATGCTTTGTGAAAGATGTAGAAAGAATGAAGCAACCATTCATTTAACAACCAGAGTAAATGGTCAAAAAAGAGAAATTGATATTTGCCAAAATTGCTATCGTGAAATTAGACAACAACATAATGATGCAAGAAATCTAAATAACCCGAACAGAACACCCGATCCATTCGGTTTTGGAAACTTTGATGATTTATTCCGTGCAATGAGCGGCGGTGCGACAAGACCTCAAGGACAAAGACCACAACAAGATCAACCTTCTCAAGGGTTCGGTGGACCTACTCCCCCTGAAGGAGGACAAGGTGGTCGTGGAGGACTCCTTGGAGAATTCGGAATTAACTTAAACGATATGGCACGTGAAGGTAAAATCGATGGTGTGATTGGCCGAGACGAAGAAATAGAACGTGTCAGTGAAATTCTTAACCGTCGTCGAAAAAATAATCCAGTTCTTATTGGTGAAGCTGGTGTAGGTAAGACAGCGATTGTAGAAGGTATGGCTTTAAAAATCGTTCATGGAGAAGTTCCTCAAAAATTAGCGAAGAAAGAAATCATTCAATTAGATGTCGCTAGTCTCGTTTCTGGAACGGGAATTCGTGGTCAATTTGAAGAAAAAATGCAACAACTAGTTAGTGAACTGGAAGAAAATCCAGACATTATCTTATTCATTGATGAAGTACATCAAATCGTTGGTGCTGGATCTGCAGAAGGTTCAAATAGCGATGCTGGAAATATCTTAAAGCCTGCCCTTGCTCGTGGAGATATTCAGTTAATTGGAGCAACTACTTTAAATGAATACCGAGTGATTGAAAAAGACTCTGCTTTGGAACGTCGTTTACAACCTGTACGCGTGGATGAACCTGATTTAGAAGAAACGTATACGATTCTTAAAGGAATTCAAGAACAATATGAAAATTATCACCACGTAAAATATTCAGAAGAAGCGATACGCTCAGCGATTGATTTATCTGATCGTTATATACAAGATCGTTTCTTACCGGATAAAGCGATCGACTTGCTTGACGAATCAGGTTCTAAGAAAAATTTAACCATTCAAACACGAGATCCAGAAGCTATCCAAGAACAAATTGATGAAGCTGATAAATTAAAAGAAGAAGCAACCCAGAGAGAAGATTATGAAAAAGCAGCTTTCTATCGAGACCAAATCTCAAAATATGAAGGAATGCTTGAACATCAAGATCATGATTCTGAAACGCCGACTGTTACTGAACAAGATATGATTAACATCATTGAAATTAAAACAGGAATCCCAGTAGGTGAATTAAAAGAAAAAGAACAAACACAACTTCGTGATTTAGATAAAGAACTTGAAAAGGTTGTTGTAGGGCAAGACGAAGCCATTGATAAAGTTACGCGTGCTGTTCGTCGAAATCGTATTGGTTTACGTAAAACTAATCGCCCAATCGGTTCTTTCCTATTTATAGGTCCAACGGGTGTCGGTAAAACAGAACTCGCAAAAGCTTTAACTTTTGAACTATTTGGAAACCGTGATGCTTATATTCGTCTAGATATGAGTGAATTTATGGATCGACACAGTACTAGTAAATTAATCGGTTCTCCTCCTGGCTATGTTGGTTACGAAGAAGCCGGTCAATTAACTGAACAAATCCGTCGCAATCCATATAGCTTAGTCTTGGTGGATGAAGTGGAAAAAGCCCACCCAGATGTATTGAATATGTTCTTACAAATTATGGACGATGGTCGTTTAACTGATTCTCAAGGACGAACTGTTGATTTTAAAAACACCATCATTATTATGACAAGTAACGCAGGTAGTGGAGGTGCCGAAGCAAACGTTGGTTTTGGTGCTACTTTAGAAGGTACTCAACAATCGATATTAGATCAATTGGGTGATTTCTTTAAACCTGAATTCTTAAACCGATTCGATGCAATTGTAGAATTCAACTCACTAACCAAAGATAACTTGTTAGATATTGTGGATATTATGCTAAAAGAAATTAACGAGTCAATGAGTGCACATGGCATTACCATTCATGTTGATAAGGAAGCCAAAGAAAAATTAGTAGATTTAGGCTATAACCCAAGCATGGGTGCCCGTCCGTTACGTCGTGTGATTGAAGAACAAATAGAAGATAAAATCGCCGAATTTTATCTTGAAAATCCAGATGTTGGTGAAATTTATGTGACCGTTTCTGACGATGAAATTGTCGTCACTAAAAATTCAGAACAAGAAAAAATGAATATTGAAATTGAAGTAGATGGACCTGAAGATGAAGTATCAGATGATAATGAAAAATCAGAGGATGATACTGAAGATTCTGATGAAGAAGAATAAAAAAGTCTACTCCTGAAAGCACTCGGAAACGAGTGCTTTTTTAATTGGATAAGAATTTATGTATTTAAAGTTTATCCGATCTGTTTTTAAATTTTTGAATAAGCTAGATAGACCTTTATTCGTTAAAATGTGGACATTAATGAGACAATGGATGCTGTTGAGCTAGACTAAATAATGGACACAGACTTTTGGACATTTTCTCAGGTTTTGTCTAATAAATAAGAATTATAATTTATTAAAGCAAAAAACCAGCTCAAATTCCATAAATTTAAAGAAACAGAGACTCGTTTATAATTTGATCAGCTGATCATCTTACAAATGAGTCTCTTTTATTTTTTATTTATAATATCCTTCGTTCCACAAGACGACTTCTTCTTGTGCTAGAGATTTCTTCACATCAATAATCCGCTGATTAGAACTTCCCCTAAAATCTAAATCATAGCTAAACTGTTCTAATACAAAGCGTCCATCAACGAGTACATCCACTAAATCCAATAAAGCTAACTTATCTTCACTTCCTCGTAAAATTTCTTCCCAAGTATAGCCTGTCCAAGACCAAATATCTTTTTGATCCCCATAGACTTCGCGAACACGTTCGCAAATTGAAATCGTCACGTCTGTATTTAAAAATGGTTCACCACCGAGTAAAGTTAAGCCCTGACAATACTCTGCTTTTAAATCTTCAACAATTTGTTTTTCTAATTCTTCTGTATATGGTTTTCCATATTTAAAATTTTGTGCGATCTTATTGTAACAACCCTTGCAAGCAAAGGGACAACCACTTACATATAAGCTACAACGAACTCCTTCGCCATCCACAAAATTATACGGCTTGTAGTCTGCAATATAGTTTTGGCTAAAATCTTTAGACTCCCACTTCACAGGATCAAAAGTCCCCAAATTATTCGGCCCCTTTCATGTGTTTCACGCGTGCCTTAATTTCTTTATGGCGACCTTCTGCCATAGGACGTTTTTGAGGATTTCCAAGATACCCACACGTACGCTTCACCACATCACAGGTTTCAGGATTCGTATTTCCACATTGAGGGCACTTAAAGCCTTCAGCTGTTGGTAAAAATTCTCCTTCAAAATGACATTCAAAACATTGATCAATGGGCGTATTGGTTCCAAGGTAGCCAATTTTGTCATAGGCATAATCCCAAACAGCTTCTAGTGCTTTTGGATTACTGCTTAATTTTGGATATTCACAATAATGAATAAAGCCTCCGCTTGTTAAAGGCGCATAATCTTTTTCAAAATCGAGCTTTTCAAAAGGTGTGGGATTTTTCCGTACATCGTAATGGAAGCTGTTAGTGTAATAACCTTTATCTGTAATATCAGATACTAAGCCAAATTTTTCTGTATCTATTTTACAAAAACGATCCGTCAAACTTTCACTAGGCGTTGAGTAAACACTGAAGTGCAAATCATACGCATCGCTCCACTCATCGGCATTTTGTTTCAGTAAAGATAAAATCTCGATTGTAAAATCTTTTGCTGCTTGATTATCTTCCCATTCAGGTCCGTAAAATACCGTTGCTGCTTCATATAAACCAATATATCCTAGGGAAACAGTTGCGCGACGATTTAAAAATAATTTGGATACATCATCTTTAGATTCTAAGCGATCACCAAAAGCTCCATATTGGTATAAAATTGGTGCGTTTTCCGGTACAGCTTCCATGACTCGTCGTGCTTTAAAAAGCAAGGCATCTTTTAAAATGAATAATCTTTCTTCTAACATCTCAAAAAATCGTGTTTTATTTCCTTCAGCTTCCATGGCGATTCGTGGAATATTTAAAGTGACAACGCCTAAATTCATTCGACCAGCGGTAACATCTTCGCCTGCATCATTTTTCCAACCTTGTAAAAATGAACGACAACCCATTGGCGCTTTAAAACTTCCTGTCAATTCAACAATTTTATCGTAACTAATAATATCGGGATACATTCTTTTAATTGAACACTCTATCGCTAGTTGCTTGATATCATAATTGGGATCCGCTGGTTTGAGATTTAAGCCATCTTTCAATGTAAAAATTAATTTTGGAAAAATAGCTGTTCGTTTTTCTTTTCCTAGTCCTTCAATTCGTATTTTGAAAATAGCTTTCTGGATTTCTCGTTCGATCCAATTGGTTCCAAGACCAAAACCAATCGTTGTAAATGGCGTTTGTCCCTGTGAAGTATAAAGAGTATTGATTTCGTATTCTAGACTTTGCATGGCATCATAAATATCTTTTTTGGTTTTTTCATAGGCAAAAGCTTGTTGTTTTTCTTTATCCTCCAGCCATTCTTGGGCGGTTTTCAGATGTTTTTCGTAGTTGATTTCAGCATAGGGTGCTAATATTTCATCAATCCGATCAAAACTACAACCACCATATTGAGAAGAAGCCACATTCGCAATAATTTGAGCCGTTTGTGCAGCAGCTGTTTGAATTGAACGAGGGGATTCCACTTCAGCATTTCCAATCTGAAACCCTTCTTCAAACATGGATTGAAAATCAATTAAACAACAGTTACTCATGGGTGAATAAGGCGTATAATCCAAATCATGATAATGAATTTCCCCTTTTTCGTGGGCATTTGCAACATGCGTTGGGAGTAACTTCAATCCAATCGCTTTCCCAACAATTCCTGCTGTTAAGTCGCGTTGTGTGTTGAACACATTACTATCTTTGTTTGCATTCTCGTTTACAATGGTTTTATCTTGTTGGAGAAGCTGTTGGATCATTACATTTACATCACGACGATCTTTTCGACCTTTTGCTTTCTCTTCTCTTCGATGAATATAAGCTTCAGCTAGAAACGGATAATCTTTTTGTTCTAATACTTCAAGAACAACCTCATCTATATTTGTTGTGGTTAAACTGCCCCTAACTTCCTCAGTTAAATTATCTACTTTACTTTCCACTTCAAAAGCCATTTCTCTTGCCTCTTCAAGTGAATATTTCTGATCCAATTGTTGAGTGGCTTGAGATAAAGCTTGTGTAATTTTTTGGACATCAAAGTCTTGCTTACGTCCATCTCGTTTTTGGATGAATATTGTTTTCTGTGTCATTTTTTCTTCTTTATGGACTTGCATCCTCTATTCCCCCTTATGTCAATAATTAATTATTTCACAAACAATTACAAAAAAATATTAAATATTCACTACTAAGAAACAGAAAGCAAGCAATTTTTTTAGATATTATTTTGGATGGCGACAATATAAGCCATTCAAAAAAAACCATAAAACAAAAAAGCCCAAAGGCAGAATTGCACTCGGGATACTTGTTTACTACTTTGCCTCGAAGTAGTTACACCAAAGATATTAATAAAAAGACCTGACTTGAACAATGTTCTTACAGTGGCGGGACCGTTTCGGATTTGCACCGAATTCCATTTATTATTATCTATATATACTTATTTTTTTATGTAATTAAAGATTAACATACTATATATAGTGTTTCAACCAAAAAATAAAAACCCAAAAGTTAGTCTCTATTCTACTAAGCTTTTGGGGTAAATTATATTTTATTTATTAGCTTTTATTTCTCCTGGATAAAAGTTTACGGTGTAAAATTCGTTTTCCTCATCTAACTGATGAAAGATAGAAACAAGTTTTTCGCCATATTTCCCTAGATGTTCAATCACTGCATTCACATGCGTAAATTCAACTACAGTTGGCTCACTTGATTCATTAAGCACATCCCATAATGCATCCAAGTTGCTTCCAAAATACTTTGGAAAACTAAATACACGATTCAAATGGGCATACATTAAATCCTTTGTTACCATAAAATCTCCATCAATTACCATTATTTTCATTCTGTTCACCACCTGGTTTCATTTCTTCAAAACTTTCATAATGGTCCTCCGTATAAAAGTATAGTCCATCATTTGAATAGATAAGACGTTTCGCATTACGGTGACCTCCTTCATAATCGACATCCGCTTCATAATAATCCCGGTCGTCGTCTTCAGGTAATAACTCTTCATAATTTCCAAAATAATCGCCACCAATACTTGCATCTGGTGCTACTTCCCATAAGTTACCTTCTTTAGCGTCCCACCCTAGTTCACGCGCTTCTTTTTTTGTTAAAAAATTAGGGGGTAATTCATCAAAGGCTTCTAAATAATTGACCAGATCTTGCGGTTCTGTATAAGACTGGCCCTCTGTAACATTACGTGAATCCTCACTCGTGGACGTCTCTGTTTCTGGAGTAGGCATATCTTCTAAAAGATCCATCGTCCCACAAGCAACCATCAACACCATCAAAATTGGCCACACCAAAAATTGTTTCACTCTTTTTAGCATTCACTCATCCCTCACTTTATCTATTGTTTTTCGCTCTACTTCGTAAAATGACACATAAAAGTCATTTTCGAAGAAGTTAGAGTAATGAATAAAGTTCGACTTCTGGATATTTATCACTGAACCAGCGCAAAGCGAAGTCACTTTCAAATAAAATAACGGGCTGATCGTAGCGATCTTTTGCCAATAAACTTCGATTGGAACTCATATTTTCATCCAATTGATCAGGATTAATCCAACGAGCAATCTTATTGCCGAGAGGTTTCATGACCACTTCGGAGTTATACTCTTTATTCATCCGATGTTCAAACACTTCAAATTGAAGTTGTCCAACTGCACCTAAAATATATTCTTCAGTATGATAGGTTTTATATAATTGAATGGCTCCTTCTTGAACGAGCTGTTGAATTCCTTTGTGATAAGATTTTTGTTTCATTACATTTTTAGGTTCCACTTTCATGAAAATTTCTGGCGTGAATTGTGGAAGTTCTTTGAAAGTTACTTGATCTTTTCCTTCGTAAATTGTATCGCCAATCTGGAAATTTCCTGTATCGTATAAACCAATAATGTCTCCTGCCACAGCGTGTTTAACAATCTCACGATCTTCCGCCATAAATTGAGTGGAGTTATTCAAACGAAAATCTCGGTCTGTACGTGATAAGGTCACACTCATTCCAGGCTCGAATTGTCCCGAACAGATGCGTACAAACGCAATCCGGTCTCGGTGTTTGGGATCCATATTGGCTTGAATTTTAAAAATAAAACCTGAAAAATTCTCATCTGTTGGTTCAACGGCTAGTTCTTCTTGGTCGATTGTTGTACTTGGTTCAGGTGCGAATCCTAGAAATGTTTTTAAAAAGCTTTCGACACCAAATCCTGTTAGAGCTGACCCAAAGAATACCGGCGTTAATTCGCCCGCAGCGATCGCTTCTTTAGAAAATTCATTTCCAGCAATTTTCAAAAGCTCCACTTCTTCAAGAACTTGCTCATATAGACGATCTTCTTTTAGTCGGTGCTCCCCTTCAATTTCTCCCTGTTCGTTTAAAGGAAGATACGTCTCGCCATTATTCCATTCATCTGGATCATTAAATTCAATACGGTTATGATAAATATCATAAACACCAATTAAACTTCTCCCCGTTCCAATTGGCCAATTCATTGGATACGCATCAATTTCAAGAACCTCTTCTAGTTCCTCCACTAAATCAATCGGTTCACGGCCATCGCGGTCTAACTTGTTCATAAAGGTAAAGATAGGAATCCCACGCATCCGACAAACTTTAAATAGTTTTTCCGTTTGTGCTTCAATCCCATTGGCTGTGTCTACGACCATGACTCCAGAGTCTACTGCCATTAAGGTACGATAGGTATCTTCTGAAAAATCCTCATGGCCTGGAGTATCTAAAATATTTACATGTTTATCTTCATAATTAAAATGCATCACCGAACTTGTAACGGATATTCCACGTTGTTTTTCAACTTCCATCCAGTCAGAAGTCGCGAATTTACCCGTTTTACGTCCCTTGACCGTCCCTGCTTGTCGGATAGCTCCTCCAAGCTTTAACATTTGTTCAGTAATCGTTGTTTTACCAGCATCCGGGTGGGAAATAATTGCAAAGGTCCGACGTTGATTCACTTCATTTTTTAATAATTGTTGATCTACTTTCATTAATTTATGCACTTCCTATGTTTCTATAGTTTTTCATTCTTTTTAGTTTATTAAAGTCAGTTTCTTCATTATATATGGATTACACGATAAGTTCCATTAAATATCAAGTATTGAATGTTTCGGCATTCATTTTCATCCGCTTTTTATATTTTAAAGTAAAATACACAAGTTGCAACATTTTTAGCCAAAATAATGCGACTTCTTTTATAAAACGTTCTCTATTACATTCTTGCTACAAATGCCTTTTTTACATGACATAGCCCTTCCTTCTTGTTATTCTCTATTTTGTATTTTTATAAAAAGGAGTTTTTTTATATGGCACAAGAAACTATTCAAGCAAAATGGACCACAAATACCCAATCAAAAATTTACCAAGATGCAACCGATATACGGTATAATGTTTTTATTGCCGAACAGAAATTTCCAGAAGGTTCAGATATCGATGCTCTCGATGAGAAGTCGGAACATCTTGTTCTTTATGATCACAAAGATGCTCCGTTAGCCACAGCACGAATCAATGAACTTGAAAAGCCTTGGTATCAAATTGAACGCGTTGCGGTTTCAAAAAATGCTCGAAAATTAGGATTAGGAAAGATTCTGATTCAAGAAATGGAAGAGCGTATATTAGAAAACGGGGGCGAAGCCATTACATTAAATAGTGAGAGCGAAGCAATCGGCTTTTATAAAAAGAATGGTTATGAAGAAATCGACGATCAATATCTAGATTATCATATTATGCATCAAAAAATGATAAAAACCTTTTAGAAAAATCAATATACAGGAGAGAATTTAATGACTAAAATGAGTTGGACAGAGAATTTAAATTCAAAAATTTATGAAGATGCTTTAAATATTCGTTATAAAGTCTTCGTAGAAGAACAAAAAGTACCTGCAGAGGTAGAAGCCGATGAACTTGAGGACAAATCACATCATCTTGTCCTTTATGAAAACCAAACCCCTCTAGGAACCGCTCGAATTTACCATCGAGGAGACAGCATTTATAAAATACAACGAGTTGCGATCTTGGAAAACTACCGTGGACAAGGAATTGGCGCTCAACTCATGAAAGAATGCGAACTCCAAATCAAAAAACTTCACGGAACACAAATTACTCTAGGTGCACAACTTCAGGCTCTGCCCTTTTATGAAAAGCTAGGCTATACAGCAGAAGGCCAAGAATTTATAGATGCAGGTATCCCCCATCGGGAAATGATTAAGAATCTGATTTAATCTTGAATAATAAAAAAGCAGATGTTTTAAAAGATGAAGCCTTATAAACTTCAACCTTTTTAGACATCTCCTTTTTCTTTAATCTTTTTTATTCTGGCTTCTTTTTAAAAGTGCTTCCCTCTTAGCTCGAGCGGTTTGCTCTCGACGAATACGTTCTTTTGGAAGGTTATTTAATAAGTTCAACTGATCATCTTTTGTAATTTCTACTTCAAATACATCTCCAATTTCAATATCTGATGGTAATTGGGCAGTGGGTAAATGATAAATTTTTTGAATGTTATCTACTATAAAAACAGCTAAGTCTCCATTTATTTCTTCAAATACAGCTTTCATTTAAATAAACCTCCAATAGTACCTCTTATTTTTCGGTTTCCATTGTTATTTCGCCTGCCTCATCGATATAAAGTGATATTGTTCCAAATTCATCCGTCCCATAAACTGGAATATTTTCTGCTGCAAGGCGTTCAAGTGTTTCAGGACTTGGATGTCCATAAGAGTTATTAACCCCCGCTTGATAAAAAGCCATCTTTGGTTGAACAGCTTCTAGCCACTGCTCTCCAGAACTATTCTTAGCCCCATGGTGGCCCAAAATGAGTAAATCGGACTTCAAATGGAAGTTTCGTTTAATAACATCCTTTTCTCTGGGGATAGAAGCATCTCCTGAAGTCATCACCGAAAGATTATCAAACACCATCCGCATAATAATGGATTCATCATTTGGATCTTTTTGTGGACTATCAGGTGCCGGATGAAGAATTTGAAGATCAAATGCCCCACGATTAAATCTTTCTCCTGCTTTTGGTTCAACATACTCGACATCCTGTTCTAATAAAGTATCCAATAAATCTGCATAAACTTTTGAAGTATGATCCATTCCATTCATCCACACTTCTTGCACATCAAAATATTCAAGCACTAAATCGCCATGACCAATATGATCTGAATCATTATGAGAAAAAACCAATAAGTCAATTTTTTCTCCCAATCCAATATATTGATCTAGATAAGAAATAATGCGTTTTTCAGAATCGTCGTAGCGACCCGTGTCTACCAATACTGAGGTCCCATCACTTGCGATATATAAGGTGGAAGAACCTTGCCCCACATCAAATAAATGAATTTGGCCCGTTCCTCCCGCTCCTGAAACATCAGACTTTTTAGAAGGTTGGGTTCTATTTTTTATTTGCTCTTCAAGTTGAACAAAGGTCTCATCTAACTTTGCTTGAATTCCTCTTAAGTCGATATCTTGACGTCCCGTCAAATAACCGCCAATAAAAATGAAAAAAGCGATGAGCCCTCCTAATACCCAACGATTTCGGCGTTCTCTTTGCTTTTTAGTTAATCTTTTTCTCTTCGCCAATTCTTTCACTCCATCTTGCCATGACTAGCTTTTTTGAATATAAAATATCATAATAAGAAAGCTTTACTTCGCTTGTTCTTCTACAAGCTTTTGCATATCTTCTGGTAAAGAGGCTTGGACTTCCACAAATTGACCCGTCAGAGGATGCTCAAAACGATAGGATGAGCAATGCAATGCTTGTCGATCCAACAATTTCTTTGAACCGCCATACAAATCATCCCCAACAAGCGGATGCCCAATATGTGACATATGCACACGAATTTGATGCGTTCGCCCCGTATGCAACGAAAGCCTAACATGGCTGATGTCTTTTTCCAGATACTTTATCACTTCATATTGGGTAATCGAAGGCTTCCCTTCTGGAGCTACCATTCGCTCAATGATCGATTCGGGTGAACGAGCAATCGGAGCATCGATCAAGCCCTCTTTTTGTCTTAAATGACCTTGTACCAGAGCCTCATAATGCTTCTCGAGCTTTTGATGACTCAATAGATTCCCCATCAGTGAATGAGCCAGCGTATTTTTGGCAATAAGCATAACTCCACTAGTATAACGATCTAACCGCGTAACGATATGGACCACTTTATGTCGATAATCCTGCTCCAAATAATATCCCTTGACTCGACTGGCTACCGTATCTCCACGGTGGGCAGGCGATGGGACAGAAATTAAGCCAACAGGTTTATTGATTATTAAATAGTGGTCATCTTCATATAAAATATCCAGTGGTTTATGCGTTGTTATTAAATTGGGGTTAGGTTCTTCTATTGGAAGATTCAACTCTACCCAATCCCCCACTTTTAATTCCTTTCGCACCCGTTCTTCTTGTCCATTTACTAAAAAAGTACCGCCGTGAAATTTTGTTCGTCCAATAATGCGTCGCGAAACCCCTTTTTGTTTTAAAAATTCTTTTAAATATTTTTCATCTTCTGCTGTCACTTGCCATTTAACTGTCATTTAAAATTTCTCTCCAATAAAAGCATCACTTACTCGATCCCAAAAATGTGTATGGCGATAACGGGCAAAATGTATCGAATCTTCCGCGATTCTGAGACGAATATTTTTAACTTCTGTTTCCGTTGCCGTAATATGATCGAGTGTCAATAATAAATCTTGAGATTCGAGTAAATCAAGATTGATGACTTCATCCTCAGCAATAATCAAAGGAGAACTTAACGTCCGGTAGACGCGATTATTTATAGAAGCTATCTCCGTCATTTGTAAAGCTTTCAAGCCAGGGTGTAAAACGGCTCCACCAATTGATTTACTATACCCCGTGGAACCTGTAGGTGTTGAAACACAAATACCATCGCCACGAAAGCGTTCAAAATGCTGTTTATCAATATAAACATCAGAAACCATAGTTCCACCCACTTTTTGAATGGTTGCTTCATTGAGAGCAAGAAAGTTATTGGCTTGACGATCTCCTTCATATGTAACGGAAACATCTAGCAAAGGATAGGCAACATACTCTCCGTCATCTTTTTTAATACTATCTACTAAAGATTCCAACTCAAATTCTCGCCAATCGGTATAAAATCCTAAATGACCCGTATGGACACCAATAAAGCGGATGGTATCTAGTTGATGGGCGTAACGGTGAAAACCAGAAAGTAACGTGCCGTCCCCACCGACTGTAATTAAAATATCAGGCTTTACAGGGTCAATCTCGATATTGGCTTCCTTAAGTAGTGCCACTAATTTATTAACCACTTCAATTGTATTTTTTTTATCATTATTTTGAATAGCAACTTTCATTCTACTTGCTCCTAACAAATCATTTGATGATTTTAAAGAATGATTTTCATTCATTTATAGCATATTTAATTGTAACATAACTTATCTACGTACAGAAAACACTTCTTTTGTTTTTAGATGAATTAAAGCAAATAAAACTATCTTTTCAAGTTAGTTTGGTATAATAAAAAGAGGTAAGAAAACGGTATCTCATATTAAAGGAGCGAATAGAATGAAGCGATTGTTAAGTTGTTACCCCAGTGATTATAAAATGATGACGGCCGAGGATTTAAAAAACTCAATTATTGCTAGTGAAGGCCGAACGATACTAGCAGAAACAGTGGTCACTTCTCCTCCCCTGTTAGAAGGTGTTACGAATGCTGAAGTGATGACGGCTTTTGGTGCAGATTTGATTGTGTTGAATGAATTCGATGTGTTTGAAAAAGAAATTATTGGAATGGAAACGACAGTCAATCCTATCCAACAAATCAAAGAATGGGTAGGTCGGCCAGTAGGAATCAACTTAGAACCTGTTGATCAAGCGGCTTTCGTTCATGATGAACAAGTGACCCTTTCAGCTGGACGATTAGTCTCAGAAGAAAGTTTACAAGAGGCAAATAAATTAGGAATTGATTTTATCATGCTGACTGGAAACCCTGCAACAGGTGTTTCGATGGACGCCATAGAAAAAGCTTGTAAGCTTACTAAAGAACACTACACAGGATTAGTGTTTGCAGGAAAGATGCACGGCGCAGGTTTAGCAGAAGATATTATTGATATTGAACAGTTAAAGAACTTCATAACACAAGGTGCGGATGGCGTACTTATTCCAGCAAGTGGTACAGCTCCTGGTGTAACTGAAGAAGTTGCGTTTACCGCTACAAAAGCTATTCATCACTTAGGAGGAATCGTGATTAGTACGATCGGTACTAGTCAGGAGAGCGCGGATAAAGATACCATTCGCGAAATTGGTTTAAGTAATAAACGAGCAGGGGTAGACGTTCATCATATCGGGGATGGGGACTATGGTCGAATGCCTGCTCCAGAAAATATTATGCAACTGGGACTAACGGTTCGCGGGAGAAGGCATACGTATTTCAAAATGTCTCAATCCTTAAATCGCTAAATTTATGCATTTTTATTTCACAAGTCTTACGAAGTCATTTTGAGAAAATAGTCCTGAATAAAGGGGTAAGGAAAGGAGAAACCACTATGCTAGATTATTTACCGACTGAGATTTATGAACTTAGCGGTCTTACCATTGCTTTTCGTGTCGTTTTAGCAATGTTTGTTGGTGGATTAATTGGTACAGAACGGGACATTAAAAACCGTGCGGCGGGTATTCGAACGCATATGCTTGTCTGTTTAGGAGCTGCTGTTGTCATGATGACCAACCAATATGTCGCTGAAACCTATACAGAAAGTAATATAGATATTACACGAATGGGTGCTCAAGTGGTCAGCGGAATTGGTTTTTTAGGTGCGGGTACTATTTTAGTGACGAGTCACAATCGGATTCGAGGATTGACCACTGCAGCGGGTTTGTGGGCAGCCGCAACTCTTGGTCTAGCCATCGGTATTGGTTTTTATGAATTGGCACTCATCGGAAGTTTCGCCATATTATTCATTGTAATTTTCTTAAGGCCTTTTAAACAATTCGTTCAAGAACGAACGGAGATTTCCCAATTCACTTTACTCATCTACACAGAAGATGGTCTTGATAATTTTCTAAAATTTACTTCAGATGAAGAAATAAAATTGATCAATATGAGTATCGAAAACGAGCATGACCTTGATGACGCAACAAAAGGAACCATTATAAAAGTCACAATCGAATTAGCCCCCGAAGCACATAAAGAAGACTTTATTAAATATTTAAAATCTTTAGAGGGTGTAAATCATGTGGTAGAAATTTAAGTCGTCATTTAAAAAGCCATGGTTTAAACCCATGGCTTTATTTTGTATCCTCAAAAAGGATTCTATTTTTGAGTGACTTGCCTTTTATAGTAAGAATAGCCACCTCTTGTGTTAGATATATTTTTTCTTACAAATTCACCGTTTGGGTATTTTGATTTAACTTCTTTCATAAAGGTTTCATACACGATATCATTTTTAACCAAGACACTTCCTGTAACGGCCACTTTTGGTGATTTATGCATACCGATTTTTTCAATTAACATAGAAACTTGATTGGCTAATTTTAGTCCTGCTTCTTTTAGAAGTTGAATGGCTTGTTCGTTTCCTTGACTAGCTTTTTCTACAACAACCATTGAAAGATTCGCTACTTGATCTTTACCGGATGCATAAACAAATTTCACTAATTCAAAAACTGTTGAAAAGTCGCCTTCTTTCAGTAGCTTTTTTTCTAATTTCGAATAAGTTTCACCTTTATCAAAAGCATTTAATACTGCTTTAATCAATTCTTTTGCAATATCATAGCCACTTCCTTCATCTCCTAGTAAATTCCCATAGCCACCTACTCTATCTTCTAATCCTTCAAATTTTCCTATCACTATTGAACCTGTCCCAGAAATCACCAAGCAGCCGTCTTCGCCATCTAATAATGCATAATGCGCCATCCAAGCATCATTCAAAATAACAGTTTCTGGCTTAATCGGTGCTAGATTTTCAAAAATGACTTCTCGAAAATCACCAGAATCTACTCCAGCCACACCAAGAACGACCATTTGACAATTATCTTCTCCAAGTTCTTCAAAAAGATTCAATAAACTTTGTCGAATATTCGCAAGTGCTTCCTCAGCATTATTCAGTAAGTTGCCAAAGCCCGTTTGTGTTTCTTTAAGTAATTGGCCTTCTAAACTATAAGCAGCTGCTTTCGTTGACGTGCCCCCACTATCTACACCAATTATATACTTCAATTCAATAGCCTCCTTTGTAAAAATCTTCTATTTAATTATAAAGGAGATTTAAACGAATACAATGTTATTTCAATATATTTTATTTAATACAAAATAATATTTCTTGTGTTAAAAGCATTATAAGTGTTTCCTATAATAAAATATGATAATCTTTAAATACTTATTTTCATGAAAGGATGATTGTTCTGAAAAAATTATTATGGTCAAGTGCCCTCGTTGCACTTTTATTATCTGGTTGTAGAGATAGCCCAGAGAACCAAGATGAAGAAAATCCAATTGACACTGAAGATCTTACAGGAGAAGTCTACGATGTTGAAGGAAATGAGGATACCGAAGATGTTGAAGCTGAAGGTTTAGAAGCAAATACTTTAGTGGGGGCCGTTACTGACATAGAACCCGTCTCCATTGAAGATTACGATAAAGATAAATGGTCCTATGCCGACTTGAGCCATTTAGAACATAAGATCACAAATGAAGTATTTAAAGAAGAAAATAATTTATACATAGGTACAGATAGTGAAAGCGTCATGAGTTTATCCCCTGAATTTGAACCTATTTGGGAAGATAAAAATCCTTATGGTTATAAAGTGAGCCTCGCTATTGATGAGGATTATATCTATAATCCTGCATTAGGCGGTGATGGTTCTACTGATGACGCCCTTAAAGCACTCAATAAAGAATCAGGTGAAATTCAGTATGCCATTGATCTTGAAGATTATGCTGAAATGAGTGAAATACTATTTGATGATGAAGCAATTTATTTGGCTCTTGGAAAAATATCTGATCCAGAAGAATTAACTTTTGCAGACATGGCATCACTTCATAAATTTGATAAATCAAATGGTAAAGAAGTATGGTCTCTTGACTTTGATGGTACAAGATTAGGCGGTGGGCGTTCTCATCCTTATGATCTTACTCAAAGTGAAGACTTAATTTATTTAGTGGAAGAAGACGGTCAAAAATTAGTCGCTCGTTCGAAAGAAGATGGGACTGAAGTTTGGTCAGAAAAATTTGGAGAATCAGATGAAGCTATTCGTCTTGCTCAGACCTTTACTTCAGGAGATTCCGTTTATGTCATTGATAATAATTATGTTTTCTATATATTCGATCCAAAAACTGGAGAAAAAGAAGCAGAATATCAATACAACGGAGAAGTACCAGGAGCAATGGTCCCTTTTCCTGTATTTTACGAAGATACCGTATTTTGGCAAGATGTGGATGAAGACCAACATTATTTAAAAGCTGTTCAACCAAAATCAGAAGAAGAACTTTGGACACTGGATATGGATGAACATTTTCTTGTCGATTATTCTATAGTTGATGGAATGCTTTACGCCTTCTTTGGATCGACTGATTATGATGCCGAAGAAAATACACTAATGGCACGAATAAATCCTGAGACTGGAGAGATCGTGGATTTGGTAGATATGGGCGAGCATATGTCAGCCAAATACAATAATTATTATAGATATATGGGGCTTACAGAACACGAAGGAAATTTAGTTTATTTTTATGAAAAACATTTATTTATATTTAATGAATAGTTTTACCTAAAAAAACTCCTAACGAGATTCGCTAGGAGTTTTTTCTAATTATAAATTTCTGCTTCCATTTGAGCTTCAAATTCATCAAGCATCGCTCTAACTTCATCCGTTGATTCCGTCTCCATTAATCGATGACGTAAATCTGCAGCTCCTTTGATTCCACGAACATAAATTTTAAAGAAACGTCGAAGGGGTTTAAATGGTTGATTCTCTGCTTTTTGATTTTCATCAAATAAATCCAGATGTAATCTGAATAAATCGAGTAATTCTTTTGGACTATGCTCTTTAGCTTCGAATTCAAACGCAAATGGATTTGTGAATACGCCACGTCCTATCATGACCCCATCTACTCCATATTTCTCAACCAGTTCTAATCCCACTTGCCGATTTGGAATATCTCCATTAATCGTAAGCAAAGTATTCGGAGCAATCTCATCACGAAGTTTTTTAATTTCGGGGATAAGTTCCCAATGTGCATCGTATTTACTCATTTCAGAGCGAGTCCGTAAGTGAATTGAAAGATTAGCGATATCCTGTTCAAGAACATGTTTTAACCACTCAAACCATTCATTCACTTTTGAATAACCTAAGCGCGTTTTTACACTTACAGGAATCCCTCCTGCTTTTGCGGCTTGGATAAGTTCGGCAGCCACTTCTGGACGGCGAATCAAACCTGATCCTTTTCCGTTTTTTGCTACATTTGCCGCAGGACAGCCCATGTTAATATCAATACCTTTAAAACCAGCAGTTGCCATATCTATACTCATTTTTTCAAAATGTTCAGGCTTATCTCCCCAAATATGAGCTACAATCGGTTGTTCATCTTCAGTAAAAGTTAAACGTCCACGCACACTATCTTTCCCATCCGGGTGATTATAACTTTCGGCATTCGTAAACTCAGTGAAATAGACATCCGGTTCAGCCGCTTCTTTAATAACATGTCGGAATACTACATCTGTTACATCTTCCATGGGGGCTAATATAAAAAATGGTCGTGGTAAATCATTCCAAAAATTCTCAGTCATTCAATCCATCCTTTCTGTTTTGAATTCAATCTCTTCATAAAAATAAAGCAGAAATTTTCTGCTTTAAGAGGTTATTATTTCTGTTTAAAAACCAGCTAAGAGATAATACCAAAAATAGATGAAAATAACAAGATACTGAGTCTTACAAAAGATTTTACAAGTTCTATATTTATATATACTAAAGTTATTCCAATGCTCTCATCTTGTTCTCTTCCATATTGTTTCCGTTTTCATTCGATATATCGGATATCTAGAGAAAGAGTTAAGCATATTTTATGAAATGATTGAGATTTTAAGGATTTTTTTAAATGATTCTGACGGATATATATTTTTCAGGTATACTATGGACATAGAAAAGCGATAATGAAAGGTGTTTAGTCAATGAGTGTTGAGTTGTATCCTGATCATAAAGCGATTTTACATTTCCAAGATTCTTTAAAAGTCTATGAGATTGATTTTCTTGACTATTTAACAGAATTTCTTTTACGGGATGAATATGTAGATCGACAGTTTGAAATTTATGTAAAACCTACTTTGGGACACTCTGCCTTTGATTTTATTGTTCTTGAACCGAATCAGGTAATTTATAGTTTTCAGACCCCTGAAAATATAAAGCAATATCAAATGAATCAAGAAATTTTTGATTTTTTTATGGAACAAAGACTTTACACATTGAGCCCAACTTTTCAGCGAAGGATTCAACAAACGATTATCGAAAAACAGCAAGAAAAAAAAGAAGTTGTGATTAAGCAATTATTCTATATTTATGAAGAAAATTTTTTAGAGGAAATTTACGAAGAAGGTTTGGAAGAGTCAATTCTAATTACTTCTAAAGATTTTCAGAATAGTACTTCAACCTTAAATGAAATTTTTTCCGTAGAGAAAGATTCTAGTATTCAGTTAACAGAAACGGAAACAGAAGAAATCAAGCAACGATTAAATCCAAATACAAATATCGAAAATTATATTTCGAAAAGTCTTCCCCGTGATTACGACGTCTTTGCCAAAAGTCAGTCACAAAGCAAACACAAATTTAAAGGTGCTCAGGGCTCAGGGAAAACACTGCTACTCACTAAACGAGTTATTAATTGTGCCAATCGTTTAAAAGAAAATGAAAGAATCTTAGTTATTTCCGGAAATATTTCTAAAGTGAATGATTTAAAGAATCTAATTACGGCTGAAGATGGACGTTCTCTTCAAGAATTGGGAATTGATATTTCGAGTTTCCAGGAGTTGGCTCCCGCTAAGAAAAAATATCAAGCTTTGTTTATTGATGATGCACAATATTTGAAAAGTTCTTGGATTGATTATTTATTAGAGCATTATTTAGTCGAAATGACTGAAGAGAATGACTATGAATATGTTGTTATGGCTGATGAAGCGGAATTGCCGGCTGTGCCAAAGATTTTCGGTCCTTATCGAACACTGAAACACGATCTAAGAAGGATAAATAAGATGTTAAAAGATAGTCGCGAAATTTTTCTAAGTATTTTAGGTAGTTAATAAAAACTACACGTATTCTTCAATATGTAGAATCGTGTAGTTTTTATTTTTTTATAGTCCAATTTTCTTCTCAGCTTTCCTCATAAAAACACCTACTACATAGGAAACTCCCATAACCAGTACAAAACTGAACACTATATATAAAAGCGTATTCCAATCCCAACCTAATGTTGCGTAAACATCCCGCCATATACTTAAAAATAAATAGTGACTCAAATAAATATAAAACGAATATTTACTGAGTTTAAGAAGAACTTTATTTATCTTCTGATAATCAAAGGGAGTCACAATCATCAATAACACAAGCATAGTAGAATAAAAGATAACGGTTGGACGTGTCGAAGCCAGTACCAAATTAAAATCAAAAAGATCTCCAACTAAAAAGGGCGTTAATAAAACAAGACTCATGGATAAAACTAAACCAATCCAAATAAAAAATTTGTATTTTTGCAGATGTTGAACTTTCTCTTTAAAGTTTCTAGCAAACCACATACCAAAGATAAAATAAAAGATCCAGTTTAAAATATTTTTGTTCATATAAAAGTATTCATGTTGAATCCATACATCAGAAAGCTGACTAATCATTGTTATGAATAAAGACAGTAAAACACCAAATTTATTAGCTACCTTCAGCAATAATGGATAAAAAACGTAGAGAACAAGGATAACAGGGACAAAATATAAATGATTATAAATTGTTCCTAAAAGAAAAGCTTTCAACACTTCCATTAAATTTTGTGAGCTCCAAACATCCGAATAAGCTAAGTAAATAAAATTCCAAACGATATATTGGGGAAATACGCTCAAAAATCTAGCTTTTAAAAAGTCCCAATACCCATCACTTTTTGCATAGCTTTCAGCAATGGTTAAGCCCCAACCTGATAAAAAGAAAAAAACAGGGACTGCGAATCTAGATATTTGATTAACTAAGACTGCCAAAACTTTTCCCTCAGTTGCTAAAGGGGCAGTAATATGAATTAAAACCACTCCTATAATGGCAAACCCCCGAAGGATATCAAATTTTTCATATCTTGTACTCATAATGTTCCACTACTCTTTTCTAGTTAAAAATTTTATGTATTCTTTGCTAAAGGTTATTTTACAGGATATAAGTGAAAAATGAGTGACAATATGATTATAACTTGTAACATTTCCTTATAATTATTACGACTACTAAAATCTTTAACTCTTCCCCTTTTAATCTTCTAGTTTAATTGAATGAAAAAAAGATGCAGCTATTTGCTGCATCCAAATGAATATCTCAGATCCCCCATCGGTTTGTCATCCTAATTCCTAGACCATACCCTAATAGGCCCCCAATGATTCCTCCTAGTATTATTCCAATCCAACCGACTGCTTCATAGCCTTTCCAAGTTAAAAATACAAATTCGGGATAATAATTTCCACCGATGTATGTGCCTAGTAAAAAACCGATAAAGGCGCCAATAAGAAGAAATATAACTGCTCCAACCCCTCCATAAATTATCCTTCTCTTCATTTAGATTCGACCTCTCTATTTTTTAGTATGAATCGTTTAACGAGCTAAATGATTCCTTACAAACTTAAATTTTCCACTTTTATCCTTTGGTATTTCTGGAACTTTTCTTAATTTGATTGTCATATTTTCACCAAATGTATAGATTAATTTTTGTAAAATAATGTTATCTATTTTTTCTTCATAACTACTATCAGGAACGATATTGACAATGACATGATTTAATTTTTTTTGAATATATTGCATATTGACAATAGAAGTTTTAAATTCTTCACTTATAATTGAGAGAAAAACGGCTGTTACTTTCCCTTTTTCCTCAGACTCAATATAATCTGTAGATCGTCCTTCTAAGGATTGAACGATTGGAAATGCAGAACCACACGCACATTTTTCTTTTTCCTCGCTAAAATTAATTTTATCTCCAATTCGATACCTAATCAGCGGTGTTCCATTGTTCATAAAAGAAGTAATGAGCATTTCGTCATCCTCTACTTGTTCAATGACTCCGCTCAACTTATGATAATGCAAGTTTCCTGCAGTACATTCGACAACAAATGGAGCGCCCTCACTTGAAGCATATTGATTAAAAACTTTACACTTAAACGCTCGTTCAATTTCTTCTCTATAATGAGGATGCAAAGTTTCAGCTGTTGGAAAAATAGCAATCGGTTTAAAATCTAAAGAGATCTCCTTTGTATTTATATAACGGGCAATTTCATATAAAGTAGAGGGATAACCATCTAACGAAATAGGTTTATATTCATTTAAATTTTTGACATAATAGTGGATATTTTCAGCTTGACTATGAAAGCTTGAATAAAGGCGTTGCTTCATAGGCACGTTATCTCGCCAAAAGATTTTCCTTTGCTGATCAGCCGCAACAATTTCTGATGAATTAAAACTGGCTTTTTTCATCTGACCATTAATAAATCCATGCTCTCTTTTGAAATCATCTAAAATCGCATTACGTCTTTGAATCCCTTCATAAGTATGCAAAAACTTCATAGGAGTTCCAGTTGTCCCACTTGTGTGACTGACTACCGCTTCTTTTTCACTAATTGTATACATTTCTTCTATATGATTTCTGACAATTTTTTTTTCAAGAATAGGCAGTTTCTTTAAGTCATCAGGGGTTTGAATTTGTCGAATATCGATATTTTTGTAGAATTCTTTGTAAAATGGACTATGATTTACCACAAAATGCAATAGTCTTTGTAATTCTTTTGCTTGATATTTTTGAACAGCTACTTCATCTGTCACATCAAATTTATTATAAAAATCCATTTCTCTTTGATAATATTTACCGTTTCTTTGGCGTTTATATTGATATCCTCGAACAGAAGTCAGAATATTTTGCATGAAAATTGGGGATTTATAGTACACTTTCATTAAAACCATTATGCTCACTCCTTATTTATTATTGTCTGAGATATTACATACGCTATTTTTTTGTCTGTACTTTTAAAGTCATTTTATCTAGGGGTTAATTGAATGGATTTTTGACTAAGTATTTTTCATAATCATTCATTCCTACGAGCCATAAGGGAATCATGAAGATTAGGACGTAAATAAAGCCAAAAATGATTAGATAACGTATTTGGTATAAATCTACAAATTGATTCACTAAAAAACCGTAAATAATAGCTGGAAGTAAGGCGGGAATGAACTTTGATATTTCCTTCCAGAAATATGTCATATTCATTCCTATTTTTTTGTGATAGTACCAGTTAATAATCCCACCATTACCTATGATAACTGCTACCGCTGTCCCTAATGCTGCACCTACTACCCCGTATTTTTGTGCGAGTGGAATAGAAAGAAGGATATTTCCTAATGCAATTGTTAGGTAGACCCACGATTGAAATTGATGCATATTTTTGGCTTGTTGAATTTCAATGCCAATATTTTGAATTGCTGGGACAAAAGAAGCTGTCATTAAAAGGAGGGCTACTGGGAAAGACTGGTAATAATCTCTTCCTGCCCAAATCCCAATAAATGGCCTTCCGAAAAAAATAAATCCTGTTAAAACTAGAGACATTAAAATAAACTGGACTCGGCCAACTCGTGTAAATAATTGTGTTAATTCAAAATCATCTGTTTCTTCTGCTACCATTCGATGAACTCTTGGAGTGAAAACATTCGCAATGGTCAATGAAAGTTGTTGGTAATAAATATTTAGATTGGAACCTATACTATAAATAGCGACAGGTATCGTTCCTTGAAAACGTCCCAAAATTGTTTTATCCACATTATTATTTATTTGTTCAACAATCATATTTACGAAGATATAAGAAGAAAAGACCGTCATTTCAATCATTAAATGTCGATCAAAATCCTCGAATAGAAAACGCATCTCCATTTTCTTAATGCAGTAGATAAAAATGATCACTTCTAAAATAATATTAATGGTTACCGTCCCAGCCACCATTCCAATAGAACCATAACCTGCTAATAAAATCGGCAAATTAATTAAAGGAGTGGTGAGCTGAGCGAGGATTAAAAAAACGTTTTGGAAGACAAATTTTTCATTGGCCTGTAGGTATGTATTAAAAACAATTGCCGGAAAAGAAACACTTAAATTAATGACTAAGATTAAAACAAGGATTTGAGCGGTCTGTAATTCCTGACTGGAAAGAGTCGTCCCAAAGATTAAATCTACATTCAGTGCTAATATAACTCCTGCTATAATGACCAAAACGCCCAACAAACTAAAAATTGTTAAAAACATACTATTTAAGATTGCAATTTTTTTATGGTCCTCATTGACCTTGTATCTTGAATAAAAGCGCATATAAGCACTACCAAAACCAAAATTCAATATTCCCAAATACGAAATGGTTGAAGCGGCGATATTATAAAGGCCGTATTCATTTTGTCCAAGCAGACGAATCATTACTGGAGTGTAGACAAGACCTACTACCACTGTAATGATTCGAGAGATATAGGATAGGAGCACTCCAACTTTTAATTGATTGAATTTTGGTTCCATAAATTTCCCTCAATTCTTCAGACATTTTTGAACCGTTAAGAAAAATCCAGAATATTTAAGGTTTTGCTTGAACAAATTTTGTTTCATTCATTGTGATGGCAAGAAGTAAAATAAATAAACCAATAAACTTGTCACGATGTCTTAGTGCCGTTCCAGCGTTACTGACCCCCCAAGAAAAGACCATGATTCCACCCAGAACAATTAATAAGATAATAAGAAGAAAATTTTTATTTTGAACATTTTTATGAAACAAATGCCGAACGCCTAAATAAAGCGTGTAGCCATAAAATAATCCACTAAATAAAAAGGCAATCACATCTGTAATACCTCGCCAAGTCCATGGAAGAGGTGAAAAAATAAAATAAAACATCCGCACTGGTGTATTGACTATAAAATTTAAGATTGGATTTTTAATCGCATAACCAGTTGAATATCCAGACTCTCCCATTACATAAATATCCACCACATCATCGACTTCATTTATATTCGAAAATTTCGCAAAAAATAAGTCATAGTAATTTTGGAACAGATAGATAAATACAAAACCAAAAGCAATGGCTAATAATACTGACTGGTAGCTTATACGAAACTTATCTTTTCTGCGATCGAACAAGATAAGTATCAAGGTATAGGCAACGACCAAAATGATGGACCCTGAATGAAAAACAGAGACTAATAATCCACATACGTAAGCTAGAGTTAACCAAAGAAGATTTTTATCAATCAACCACTTTGAAAAACAATAAAAAGAGAGTGCATATAAAAAAATAATAATACTTTCTCTCAACAAGATACTGCTCATAATGGCGAAATTTGGTAAAATAGCAATCAAGGTTAATGCGAAATACTTGGCTTTCTTTTGAATCTTGTACAGACCCATCGTTTTGTAAATAAATATAATCGCTTGAATCGATAATAAAACGTTAAAAAACTGAGGAATAATCCGCTCAAATCCAAAAAAGGAATAGAGAAAACCAATGACTACAGAATACACATGCCCATTACCATAATTTCCAGTAGCTAAGCCAGTAATGGCCGATTGATTGAACATTTCAGAATCTAATCCGCTGTTGGGTAGGACAAAATAATCACGACCATATAGATCAAAAAACAGAAGAAATAACCTTAAGAAATAAGTTAAAAACAAAATAAGAAAAACTTCTTTTGGAAAATCATATTGTGATAAGTCAAAAATAAAAAATATAGTCGTGATTAACACAATCAGGACGGGTAGCCCCTCAATCCCTAAATAGGCAAAAAACAGATGGGATAGCAAGGCTTGGATAATAAAAACAATCCAGGTAGCAAACATTTTAACTCCCCTCCTTAAGAATAGAAAAATAACAATCTTTCAATTCTTTTGCGGTATCTTTCGCATCAAAACCTGCTTCAATCATTTTTTCTGACATATCTTCTCTAAAGAGTAAATACAAGTCATCAATCATTTTTGCCCATTGCGAAGGCTCTGCTTCAATCGTTTTAAAATGGATCAAGTTCGAAATGTTCACTTCTTTAGTTATTCTATCTGAAGCGATAATGGGTAGTCCGGCAGCTTGAGCTTCAATTAAAGGAAGCGGCACCCCCTCAAATAAAGAGGGAAACAGGAAAACATCCATCGCTTGAAACCATTCATAATAATCCGTATCCACACCTAAAAATCGTACGTTCTTTTTTAACCCATATTCAGATACTTTTCTTTGAAGCTCCTCTTTAAGCTCCCCTTCCCCTATTAATATTAAGATACTCTTTGAATTTAATGCATGATATGCTTTAAAAACATCGATCAAATACAATTGATTTTTCTCAATTTCCATACGTCCCAAATGACCAAGGATCATTTCATTTTTTAACCCCAGTTCAGCTCTTTTCCTTTTCCTTATATTTTCATTGAATATATATTTTTCAGGTTCAAGCGCATTTTTAATCACTCGAACCTCTTCTTTATTTACATTAAAAACATACGCTCCCGCTAACTTTGAACAAGCGAATAAATAGTCAGCATTATTTTTTATAGGAGCACGCAAGATTTTTTGGACATACGTCTTAAAGTTGATAAAATCTCGATCAAAATGCGCATGAGCAATTGTAACTAGCTGATGTTTTTTTGCTAAATCAATCATCAACATAGTGGAAGAGGCATCATGAATATGAACAATTTCCCATTCGGGATGCTCTTGGAATAGCTGATTCACTTTTTTTCGATAAAATACAAAGTTCTTTCCAGAAAATGTCGGAAGAGTAAAAATTCTTCCTCCTAAATTTTTCACTTCAGCCTCATAGAAAAAAGGAGCAGTTCGTTCATTTACTACAAAATCAAATTGAATTTGATCTCGATCAATATTTCTATAAAGATTCATAATCATCGCTTCAGTTTCACCATAGTCTAAAGTTGCTAGTGACTGTAAGATGCGGATAGCTACCATTTAATTCACCTCTGTTTATTTATAGATGGCCATATACTTTGCTTAAAACTTCTTTTGTTAATGCACCAAACAAGGGGCCATTTGTTCTTTGATGGTAATTAATATCTTGAATATTTACACCAATCTCAATTAAATTCGGCTCTCCCAATCGATCAATTGCAATATCCCAAGAAACTAAATCGAAGTAAATTAATTGCTCATGGGCTGTTTTTACTAAATCCAAACTCTCGGCGACACTTGGTAAAACTTTCCCTTTAAACTCAAAATGACTATGCGGGTGTTTTATTTGAAAAGAAAATGCTAAAAAGAGACAAAAAAGCATCTCTCATGGTATAATTAAATCATGAAAATTTTAAAAATATTTACTTAATTGAGTACTAGTTTCTGTTGCCGCAGACCTAGTGCTCTTTTTTCGTCATATGGTACTTTGTCATCTAGAATCTTATAAATAATCCGTAGTAACTTGTGCCCACATGCCACAACTGCTTTTATTTTGGTTCCTCTGTTAGATATTCTGTGATATAACGATCCAAAAGCTGGATCACGTGACCTTCCGGCCATTCC
>NZ_FQUF01000022.1:22595-43569 GCF_900129085.1 Atopostipes suicloacalis DSM 15692 | reverse complement strand
ATGTGTTTTGCAATAGAGAAGTACATAGTTTTGCAACGAAAAGTACACAATGTTGCCACCCAATATTTTCCATTTAATTATTCTATTTTAGATAAAGCATTTTTCAAACGATAGCTTTCTCCTGTAAAGGTTAGTATATGCGCGTGGTGAATAAGGCGATCCACCAGCGCCGATGTGAGGCGCGGATCGATAAATACTTTATTCCAACTGCTAAACTCTAAATTTGATGTAATGATAATACTTTTTGTCTCATACCAATCACTTATCAGTTGAAAAAGTAATTCTGAACCATTTTTATTAAACGGTACATAGCCCATCTCGTCCAGAATGATCAGTTGAACACGATTAAATCGCTTCTTAAATCGTTCTAGTTGTCCATTTTTCCATGCCTTTTCTAACTCAATGACAAGATCACTAACACGCCAGAATCTTGTTTCAATACCTTCTTGGCAAGCTTTGTAACCAAGTGCACTCGCTAAGTGCGTTTTTCCGGTGCCTGGGGCACCAATACAGACAACATTCTGATTTGACTGAATAAAGTCTAATGAAGTTAACTGCTCCTTCGTCTGATTATCTTGTACGCGAATTTGATCATGCCATTCAAACATTTCCAATGTCTTATGATTTGAAAACTTTGCCTGTTTAATTAAACGCTGGATTCGTCGCTGTTCCTTTGCCTCTACTTCATGAATCAATAATTTAAGTAACCATTCTTCTTTATTTGAATCTTCAATTGAATCAATAAGACTAGGTACACGACTTAATCGTAATTCTTGGCAAACCGATTCTAGGGTATGACTCATACGCTCACCTCCTTAGAAGGAGAATGCGTCAAGGCATCATATCCTTGCCAATTCACATCACTAATACTTTCTTCATTTTCTTCAGTAACGAGCTCATAGAACCGTTCGTTTACTTCTACCATCGTGTGATTTACAAGTAACTCCAATAATCGATTAATTCTTTGATAAAGTAATCGGAAATCATCAATTCTTAAATACGCTTGAATCCTACCAGGAAGATATTTCCAATAACGAGAATAAGTTATTTTAGATAAACGTTGTTTCCAATCCTTAAGGATTGTATGCCAGTCAATCGCTCGTTTTTTATATAAATATGAACGGAAATCCTCCTGGATTAATTCTCCATTTTGAGTGACAATACGATACTTATCCCACGTGAGATAAGCATATAAGTTACCATGGCGCCATGAATTATGAATATGTATGAAAGTATTATCCAGTTTGATTTCATTTAGTTTATTGGCGCGTATCATAATTTCTTTAAATACTGGATAATCTTCATCAGGTAATGCCAGACAAACTTGTTTTTCTTCTTGCCACAAACTTTCAATTATTTGTATTTTTTCGTAATGCTTTTCTTGACGTTTCTCAATCATTTTTTCTTCTAAATCATGATTGAGAGAAGTAAAGTCTTTCATTTTTGGTGTCTCCGAGAAGAAGTTATATCTCACATAGCCGACTTTATTTTCCACACTACCTTTTTCATGTCCACTAGCAGGATTACAAACCTGTACTTCAAACCCATAATGCATCGCAAACTGTTGGAATTCATCCGTTAAGATGGGATCCTCAAATTTTGATTTTGGTTTAACAACAGCCGTTGTCATATTATCAATTCGAATTTTGCGAGGCACACAACCCATTTGGTTAAAAAGTTGTTTCATCCCCGTTAATAGACATTCTTGGTTTTCGCTTGGTAAAGCTACAGCGAATCCGGCATTACTATAGGGTGTACTCAGTACTAGCGCCTTAACGTCCTTAAATGACCCTTCATGTTCAACTTCCATCGTTCCAAAATCAAGTTGAGCCTCAGCTTGGGGATGTTCCAAGCGTTCGTAGCCAGCACTTGGCAAATCATTATGATGTGTACTTTTCCATTCCTGCACAAAATTACAAACGGTCCGATAAGATCCTAAAAAACCTAGACCTTTTAATGATTTATAATAATTTTTATTGGTTCTTCGTTTCTTTTTAGTAAGACGATAGTCTTCTTCTAACCATAAGGAAACGATATCTCCCCATCCTTCATCGTACATCATCCCTGATTTTTTCGGTATCTTTTCTTCAGGAAGGATTGCATTATCCGCATATTTTTTAGCTGTGCGCCAATTGATACCTAAGGTATCAGAAATTTCATTGATTGATTTATCGTGATTATTCCGTAGATTTTTGATAGTCTTAATGTCGGTCATTGTTAGCATCCTTTTCTACCTCCAAGTTAAGCGTCGTAACTTAAACTTTAGAGGATTATTGGGAGGCTAACAAGGCCTTTTTTTATTTCTAGGTTATGTACTTTTCCGTTGCAATCTTCTGTATTTTTATATTGCCACAAACAGGATATTTAATTTTTGAGTTTACAGATAAAAATCTCTTTATTTTTGATTCGATATTATATGGTGATGCTATGTATATTTTTAAGGATGATTGGGTTAATGTTTCTAAATTAACTAAAAGAGAGATAGTTCGAAATAATCTCGCTGAGGAAAGAATAATTCATAACAGGCATTGGAAAAATAAATTAACTAGATATCTTAAATAATATAAAAACTCATTATTAATATTTTTATGTTAATAATGAGTTTTTTTATATAATTCTCTAGTCTGTTAGAAAATATAATTAAATATCTTCCAAAGTATTTAAAAGTTTAGGTTAATTAAAATTAATGTAAAATTTCCTTGAAGATTAGCAGATAATTATTTAACTATGTTAATGAATTGAATATTGGATTATGCTGTATAGTTTTTTGAAATAAACAGGTTAAATTAGGTGCAAAATTGCACTACTATTGCACTTTTATTATTATTTAATACGTTTCATCTGACTTAATACTTTCCCAAACGCCTTGATTTTACTGCATTTATCCTTATATGCTGTACCCTTAAAATAGAGTGGGAATAGTTACAGGGGAGCTTCAAGCTTTTATACAATAAAGGTTTGGAGCTTTTTTTCTT
This sequence comes from Atopostipes suicloacalis DSM 15692, assembly GCF_900129085.1. Classification (GTDB taxonomy): domain Bacteria; phylum Bacillota; class Bacilli; order Lactobacillales; family Carnobacteriaceae_A; genus Atopostipes; species Atopostipes suicloacalis. The sequence goes on along the minus strand of NZ_FQUF01000022.1, from coordinate 40,594 downwards.
AGAATTACACTATCTCAATTCTATTATATTTTAGATGGCTTTCAATAATAAGTAGATTGTCTCTCAAACTTATTTAGAATAAAGAATTCAACAAATGAACTTAAGAATAATATAAACTAATGAAATGGAAGTCTTTGTTGATGAACAGAAAAGGAGAAAATTTATGAAAAATATATCAAAAGAAAATCTAAAGAAACGTCTACAGTTTTTTCAGTCTATATTTGTTGTTTTAATGATAATAGCTTTATTTACAAAGTTTTATTTTGTAGCTTTCTCTTATGGAATGACATCTATTATTTTTTATTCTTTTTCAAAATTATTTAGTCGCTTAAAAAATGACTATTAATCATTTGATTAAACAAAAATCTTAATTGAAAAGAGCAAACGTATGAAATATTTTACAGAAGAAATATGGGACTTTGAAGGGTATCAGAATAACTTGTTATCTTTGAAAGAATTTTTAAACCAGGAAACATTTAAATTCCTCCAAGAAAATTCTTTTCATGATGGGATGTTATCAAATATAACAATCCATAATTCTTATACTGGAGAAACAGAAGAGATAGAAGATAGTATTGTGTCGGTATCAGCTAAAATAAAACATTGGAATGGACATATTTACAAATTGTTTTGGGATAATGTGACGGTTTATCATTTAGATTTTAATATTGCTAGAAACAGAGCAGTAGAAACAAATGAAATCCTATTCGACAGAGGACTAGATGAGTGGTCGCATGACGAATTAACATTAAAAAACGAGAATACATTTCGACATGAAATTATTTTGTTTTCCAAAACAACATTGGTCATTGAGTGTGCTCATTTTTCTATTCAATCCATTTAATTAATCAAAAAAAGTGTATACTTCACTGAAAAACGTCAACTAAATGACTATCAGTATCTCTCTTTAAAATAAAATGCTTCTATTTCGAAATGATTCTTCCTAGATTTATATTTCAAAATATGTAATACTTATATATAGCTAATATTTTTAAGCTTTGAAAATCATTCATTCTTCAATAACATTTAGAGATACAGTTACAACCTAAGAAGTTCAACTCTTCATATTGTAATTGTATTTTTTCTTGCGTCATCTCCCACTCTTTTAATAGACTCTAAATTATTTTCCAAAGCACTACCATTCATCTTACATTTAAATAAGTAATTAGAAAATTCAAATAAAAATAGATAGATTGTGACAGAATATTCATGGTTCTTTTAAAGTTTAAAAAATGCTTATGATATAATATTTAAGGTTAAAGTAACTCTAAATTAAAGAAGGTAGAATTAGAATAAAAACTTAATTATTAATGAAAGGATAACTCAATGAGTAGAATGTATTTAGCAATAGTCAATCGTGGAAAAGCAGAGGTCGTTATAAAGCATGCTAGATCTATGGGGATAGAAGAAGGGACCGTTCTTTTAGGAGAAGGAACCGTTCGTTCAAAAGTCTTGGAACCTTTAGGCTTAAATCAAACCCAAAAAGAAATTGTTATGCTTCCAGTGACGAAAGAACAAGATCAATTAATCCATCAAGAGATATCAGAGAAGTTGAAATTTGATCAGAGAAATAAAGGAATTGCTTTTTCTATTCCTTTTAAACGTTGGACAAAAGAATCCACAAGTTTTAGTTTAGAAGAAGAAGATTTTTCTTCTAGTCTCATCATGACCATCGTAGAAAAAGGAAAAGGTCGCGACATCATTAAAGCCGCCCGTAAAGCCAAAGCTAGAGGGGGCACGTTGATTCATGGACGTGGTGCGGGAGTTCCCCAAGATTATTATTTCCCTATTCAAGTCGAACCACAAAAAGATACCGTTTTAATTGTTATTCAAAAAGACAAAAAAGAAGAAGTACAAAAATCTATTGAAGAAGCGATTAATAGTGAAACGGATGGCATCGTTTTTACACTCCCAGTTGTCGCAACGAGTGGTATTTTTGAAGATAGAATGGGCGAAAAATTATCGAAAATAAAAGGAGGTCGTGAATAATGACTCTTTTTATAGATAAGATGAAAGAAGTATCCAAAACACTTCTTCCTGTTGTATTATTCGTATTATTTATTTCATTAACAACGGTCTCTGTTCCCAGTGATATTGTCATCCGCTTTTTAATTGGTAGTGTGATTCTACTGGTCGGCTTAACAATATTCTTATGGGGAGTAGACACAGCCATGGAACCCATCGGAGAACATATGGCCAAAGAAGTTGGGTCTTCAAAAAGCCTAATCAAAATCTTATTCTTAAGTTTTTTATTAGGCTTTCTGATTACAGTCGCAGAACCCGATTTATTAATTTTAGGGAACCAGATCCAAGATGCCTCAAGTGATGGGATAAGCTCGACGATGATTGTTTATATGGTCTCTTTAGGTGTTGGGATTTTGATTTCTTTAGGAGTCTTACGCTTGCTGCGTGGAATGAAGATGAATCTCTTTATGGCAATTGTTTATGGAATTATTCTAGTATTAGGCTTCTTTGTTTCTGAAGAATTTCTAGCCATTTCATTTGATGCTTCGGGAGCAACAACCGGTGCACTAACTACACCTTTTGTCCTCGCTCTATCCAATGGCTTATCTACCTTTAAAGGTGGAAAAGACGCTGAAGAAAACTCCTTTGGGTTAGTGGGAATTATGAGTGCAGGTCCAATCTTAGCGGTCATGTTGATGTCTATATTATCCGGACAAAGAAATATTCAAGGAGTTGCTGAAGAGTATGTTTTTTCAAGTGGTATCTTAGGTCCAATTCTATCCGCCTTACCGCATGTCATCTTAGAATCCATCACGGCACTTATTCCGATCACAGTCTTATTCTTTGTCTTTAATGCGATGAAGTTTAAGCTAGATAAAGAAGAAATTAGAAATATATTAATTGGTCTAGGTTTGACTTTATTAGGCTTAATTTTATTTTTAACGGCAGTAAACTCAGGATTCATGGATATGGGTCGTATTTTAGGAATGGAAATTGCTGCAAAGAATACGAAGCTTCTTGTTTTCATTGGATTCCTTTCAGGATTGATTATTGTTTTAGTAGAACCAGCTGTGCACGTACTCGGTGAACAGATTGAGGAAGTATCGGGTGGATCGATTCCGATTTCTATTATTCGTTTAACATTATCTTTAGGAGTTGGTACAGCTATTGCAATTTCAATGCTTCGGATCGTTAGTCCGGATGTGAAATTATGGTACTTTTTATTGCCTGGTTTTGCGATTGCTGTGATCTTATCTTTCTTCTCAGATCCTATTTTTGTTGGGATTGCTTATGACGCGGGAGGAGTTGCATCAGGTCCAATGACCGCAACGTTTGTTTTAGCCTTCGCACAAGGAGCAGCTACAAGTATTGAAACAGCGAATGTTTTAGTGGATGGTTTTGGAGTGATTGCGATGGTCGCAATGGCCCCCGTATTTTCATTGATGGTTCTTGGTTTAATTTTTAAATATAGGAAAACATCCCATCCTGTGGAACCTATCCCAAGTGTCATTGAAGAAGAAAAAATTTATAAACCATCTACCTTACAGCACTGTTTAGTCATTATGGCAGATCGTGGTTTTGGGGACCAAATTGTTGAAGTCGCCAGAGATTCTGGTGCTAGTGGTGCAACTATTTTCCGTGGACGTAGTTATTCAGAAGAACACCAAACAAAACTTCCACTAGTGAATGTTGAAATTGCAGAAGAACAAGAAATTGTTTACTTAATTACAGATTCAAAAATTAGTGAAGCAGTGGCCACTAGCTTAGTGAAGCATGAAGAACTCAGCAAAAAAGCCAACCTTGCTGTCTATATGACTTATACGGATGCTAACCTAAATAAAGAGACTGAAAAAACAGAAAAATAAACTTTAAGGAGAGGGTACGAATTGTTGTATCCTCTTTTTTCTATGTATAGAAAAATATAAGTTTTTAAACGTGCTTAAAAATAAATAGAAAGACGGTTGATTGGTATAAAAAAGGTACCTTGGACGCGGAAGCTCTCATTGGCGTCCAAGATTGGAAGTTCTGGACGCCAACAACTACTTTCGCGTCCAAGCGTGACTGGATCTAAAAAATAAATTAAAAACTCCAATTTTTCTGAAGCACCTCTGTCGGCACGCGAGCTCAGTCCGTGCATACGCGAACGAACCATTATAGAAGTTTTCTTAAGATAACGGCTCTATCATAAATATAGTTAGTAAATGAATTGTAATATGTACGGGGCTCTTTGAGTAAACAGATATTTTTTATAATTTCTTGAAACCCATAAGAAGGTAAATTATCGAGGCGATAATTTCCATTAACCTGATGAGCCAGTGCTAGTGCTCATTTTTTTGATTCAATTCAATCCATTGACTAAGAGTAAAATGTTTAATTGTACATATTAGAAAAGCAGTTTTCTAAAATTCTAAAATAAAACATTATACCAAAAAATAAAATTCTGCTATTGTTATAAAAAGGAGTGGATGTTATGATTGAAAGTATTTTATTTGTTTTATTCATTGCACTAATCATAGGTGTTATTTTTTTGGTAATGCGTTGGCGCATGAGACTTTCATTAAAGCAGTCTTTAAAAGTGGAGACAAAGCGAGTTCCTAAGCTTTCGGATGAAGCTTTACAAAAAAGAATAAAAAAAGCTAAAAAAATACATAAGAATAAATTTTTAAATGGATTTATTAGTTTATTTATGGATAAAGATTACGCTGAGTATAAAGAGAAACTTATGCAATTATATAAAGAGGAACTAACTAAGAGAAGCTATCCAGCTTAAAGAAAATTAATAGGAATAATATAATTTAAAGAATGAGTAGATTTTTCTATCTATTGATTCTTTTTTTTGCTAATATAGTTACTTCAAGTAATTACATTAGGTAAGTATATTGAGTAATTTTTTGAAAGGAGATAGAAATGACCCCTGAATTATCAGATGATTATATTCTTGCATGTATGAGTGCAAAACGTACGACACAATTTTTACCGGATCCACCCGAAGGACTTCGGAAACGGCATATTTATATTATTAAGATTTGTTATGATTTATCACTTGAGCTGGATGAAGTGCGAGTGAGTGATGTTGCCGAAAAAATTAATATGACACTTCCTAGCATTACTCGAAATATTACGACTTTAGAAGAGAATGGCTATTTAAGAAAAGAAGAAAATAGTGAAGATAGGCGAGTAGTGAATATTATTTTAACCGATAAAGGATTGGCTCTGTACAAGGAAGATGTTTATGGTTTTCATAAAAAAAACAGCGAATTGTTAAAAGATATATCAGAAGAAGACATGCGTAACACCATAAAAACAATTCACAAAATTTACCATCTCATGGAGAAAGAATACATGGAAAGTTAGAAGGAGAGAAAGCAACATATGTATAAAACGATAGCAAAATCATTGCGACAGTACAAAAAGCCATCTTTTCTAACGATGCTTTTTTTGGCGTTAGAAGTCTCAATGGAAATTTTTATTCCTTTTTTAATGGCAAAAGTTCTAGATAGAGGGTTATTAACAGGCGATATCCAATATGTATTGAAAATTGGTTCATTAATGTTTGTTATTGCCTGTTTATCTATGCTTTTTGGTGTTTTAGGAGGCAAATTTTCATCAGATGCAGCAGTTGGCTTTTCAGCTAATTTACGACAAGATATTTATAAAAATGTTCAGACGTTTGCTTTTGATAATATTGATAAATATTCATCATCAAGCTTAATCACTCGACTGACAACAGATATTACAAATATTCAAATGGCTTTTCAAATGGTTTTAAAGACCATTATTCGAGCCCCTTTTATGATTGTTTTTGCTTTTATGATGGCGAGTTATACAAACTTAAAGTTAGCACTGAATATTTTAATTGTGGTTCCGATTTTAGGCTTTGTATTAATTGCTCTTATTTATAAAGTGCATCCTTATTTTATTGAAGTGTTTAAAAAATATGATCGCTTAAATCGAACGGTTCAAGAGAACATTAATGGTGTTCGCGTCGTAAAATCCTTCGTTCGAGAAGAAAAAGAAATTGAAGGGTTTAAAAATGCTTCAGAAGATATTAAACAATTATTTATGAAAGCCGAAAAAATTATTGCTTTAAATTCACCCATTATGCAAATGGCTATTTATTCTACTTTATTATTAGTTTATTGGGTAGGGGCGAAACAAGTGGTGGGCGGAAGTATGACAACCGGTGAGCTTACTAGTTTTATTACTTATATGATGCAAATTTTGGGTAGTTTAATGATGGTCTCTATGATTTTTGTGATGATTGTTATATCAGAAGCATCGGTGGAGAGAGTTGCAGAAGTTCTTAATGAAGAAGCGACTCTTACGAATCCAGAAAATGCAGTAACAACCATTGAAACTGGAGATATTGAATTTAAAAATGTCCAATTTAAATACAATGTTTTATCGGAAGAAGCCGATCTAAGAGATATCACTTTAAAGATTCATTCTGGTGAAACCATTGGAATTATTGGAGGAACCGGTAGTGGAAAGAGTTCATTGATTCAGTTAATTCCAAGATTATATGATGTTACTGAAGGAGAAGTGTATGTTTCTGGTCGCAATGTAAAAGAATATGACTTAGTCACATTGCGTGACCAAATTGCGATGGTTTTGCAGAAGAACACTTTATTCTCCGGCACAATTAGCGAAAATTTACGATGGGGCGACAAAAATGCTTCATATGAAGAAGTAAAACGTGTCGCCAAATTAGCGCAAGCGGATGATTTCGTTCAAGCTTTTCCAGAAGGTTATGAAACACAACTCGATCAAGGAGGGACGAACGTATCTGGCGGACAAAAACAAAGACTAACCATTGCAAGAGCGTTGTTAAAAAAACCTAAGATTTTAATTTTGGATGATTCAACAAGTGCGGTAGATACAAAAACAGATGCCTATATTCGTCGTTCATTTTCTGAAGAGATTCCAAACACAACAAAAATTATTGTTGCACAGCGTATTTCTTCTATTCAAGATTCAGATCGTATTATTGTATTGAATGAAGGAAAAATTGATGGAATGGGTACGCATGAAGAATTATTAGAGAGTAATGAAATTTATAAAGAAGTCTATGATTCACAAGTAAAAGGAGGGACCATCATTGAAGAATAAAGCATTAACTGAACCAATAGAAAATCCTTTCAAAATATTAAAAAGAATTTTTTCTTATGCAACAAAGGAATATAAATTACGTTTAATCCTTGTTGTGATTAGTATTATTATTAGTGCGGGAACGAATGCGATTGGGATTAGTTTTACTAAAGTTTTGATTGATGATTATATTGCTCCGTTAGCGTTACAAGAAAATCCCGACTTTACTAATTTAGCTCGTGTTATTGGGATGATGGGCCTATTGTATTTAACTGGGGCGTTATTCACCTATATTTATAACCGAACCATGGTTACGGTAGCACAGGGAATTTTGAAAGATATACGTGATGAAATGTTTGAGCATATGGAAACTTTGCCGATCCGCTATTTTGACAGTAATGCTACTGGAGATATAATGAGTCATTATACAAATGATATTGATACGCTGAGACAGATGATTAGTCAATCTGTACCGCAAACTTTCTCTGCGTTTATTATGATACTATCGATTTTTACGGCGATGTTTATTATTAATATTCCGATGACTTTATTTGTTTTGCTCATGGTTGGGGTCATGGTTTATGCCATTCGCTTTTTAGGGAGTCGAAGTGGACGTTATTTCTCCATTCAACAATCTGCATTGGGAGCTTTAAATGGTTATATAGAAGAAATGATTGAAGGCCAAAAGGTTGTTAAAGTCTTTAACCATGAAGAAGAAGCGATTATGGACTTTGATGAATTAAATGAGGATCTAAGAGAAAATGCGACAAAAGCAAATACTTATGCGAATATATTAATGCCTATTATGGGAAATATTGGGAACTTTACTTATTTATTAACAGCAGTAGTTGGAACAATTTTTTCTATCACAGGTGTTACAGCTTTAACGATTGGTAGTATTGCCTCCTTTGTTCAATTTACAAAGAGCATTACAATGCCTGTTTCTCAGATTTCACAACAATTTAATGCGATTGTTCTTTCTTTAGCAGGAGCCCAACGAATTTTTCAATTATTAGACGAAAAACCAGAAGAAGATAGCGGAACAATCGAACTAGCGAATATGAAGAAAAATGACGATGGCGTTATTGAAGAAGTAGACGAAAGAACAGGTCACTGGGCTTGGAAGACACCTTCGGCTAATGGAGTAAGTTATACAGAGCTAACAGGTGATGTTCGTTTTAAAGATGTTACTTTCGGGTATAATGAGAACAAAACCGTTCTTCATAACATTAATTTATTCGCTAAACCCGGACAAAAAATTGCTTTTGTTGGCGCAACAGGTGCAGGGAAAACGACAATTACTAATTTAATTAATCGTTTCTACGATATTCAAAAGGGAATCATTACGTATGATGGAATTGATATTCAAGATATTAAAAAAGATGATTTAAGAAAATCGCTTGGGATAGTCTTACAAGACACACACCTATTTTCTGGAACGATTAAAGAAAATATTCGTTATGGAAGATTAGATGCTACAGATGAAGAAGTAGAAGAAGCAGCTAAACTAGCGAATGCCGACTTCTTCATCCGACAACTACCTCAAGGATATGATACAGAATTATCAGGGGATGGCGGCTCACTTTCCCAAGGACAGCGTCAACTATTAGCCATTGCTCGAGCTGCAGTCGCAAATCCACCTGTATTAATTTTAGATGAAGCCACTTCCAGTATTGACACAAGAACAGAAGCGATTGTGCAAAGTGGAATGGATGCATTAATGGAAGATAGAACCGTATTTGTTATTGCTCACCGACTTTCTACCATTCGAAACTCAGATGCTATAATGGTCATGGATCAAGGTAGAATCATCGAAAGAGGAGATCACGATGATTTAATCCATCAGAAAGGGGAATACTATCAGTTATATACTGGCGCATTTGAGATGAGTTAAAGAAAAAAGAAGCCCCCTTTAAAGTAGATATTAAAAACTGCTTTAAAGGGGGTATATTTCCTACGTTTAGTCAAGTGAAATATTTAGAAATTTAGATTGATTATTACGCATGCCAAATAAACCTGCTTAATAGTTCATTTTTTCAGATTTACTTGGTATAATTTAGTTACTAGTTATATGAAAATTACTGTGGGGACAGATCATAATCATATAATTGACCGAGAAATACTAAATTATGGATGGATTTAAGAAACCGATCCATACATCCAATTAGAGCGACCTTGTGCTTTTTAGCGCGAGGTTTTTCTTTTGCTCTGTAATAATAATCAACAATATGATTTGGACCAGACTTTTGTGCACGAATCATATTGTTGACGGTATTGAATAATATCTTTCTGGCGAAAGTATTTCCTCGTTTACTGATACGATCATAAGTTCCAGAGTTTCCGGATTGATATCGTTGAATATCGATACCGACATATGCATTTAACTGCTTTGGATTATCGAATCGAGTCAAGTCACCAAGTTCAGCTATGAGTAATGCTGCAGTCAATTCCCCTATTCCAGGAAAACTCTTATAAATATAAAACTCTTTAAAGTGTAGTGCTTTATCAATAAGTTCTTTTTTAATTTCATTCTTGAGTAGGACTAACTGAAGGAGTTCGTTAGCCCAATGGGCTACTAAACGCACTTCTATTGATTGTTCAGAGACAGCTGGATAAGACAGTTCGGAAAGTCTAAGTAGTTCTTCTGCTTTAATTAATGCTCTTTGGGATGAGATATTTTTCCTTGTGGTTTTTAATATGAGATTTTTTATTTTAGTTCGACTTAAATCCTCTAACCGCTTAGGATGCGGAAATAGTTGTATTATCTCCAACGCAAATTCACTTGAGATCGAACTAAAGTATTTTTCATATTCAGGAAATGATTGAACTAAAAAGACATGTAGTTGGTTTCTTACCTTTTTTATTTCCTGTTCATTTGATTCATACCAACGTGATAGTTGACGCATCTTTTGGTACTGAGGGGAAAAACTATTTGTTGGTTTCCTTTCGTGGAAATAGTGTGTTTGCGCTAGTTTATGCGCATCACTGATATCTGTTTTATTCACTCTGAGGCTATCTGTTTGTTTGCGCGCTTCAAGAGGGTTCAATAAATAATAACGAAAGTTATTATTCTGACAAAACCTTTCAATTACACGAGAATAGACACCTGTAGCCTCGAAAACAATTTCAGGTACTGAATGACAAGATTCAACGAGCTGCTGAATCCTCATAAATCCCTTCTTATCATGCTTTATCTCTCCTTCAAACTGACATATATTATCTTGATAAAGTACATAATAGCTTCGTCCGTTACTTACATCTAAAGCGATAACATCCATTTTTATCTCCCTTTCTAATAAAATTTGAAGTCTTCATATAACCTTACTGATTCCAATTTCCTAAACACGACCTCAAGGGCCCAACATACTCAAAACAGATTCTTATAAGGATATGAAGTGGACCAGTTTTATGTCCGATCTACTGACCAAAAAACCCCACGGTCTCTTCTTCATATCTACCATATAAAAAATAGTAGTGAAAAATCCACCGTCGTGGACTTCTCACTACTAATCTTAGTATGTTTTATAAGCTCAAAAATAAAAATCGCTTAGTAAATTTTACGTTTTTAGAAAATCTTTGATGAAACTGACTTTATTAGACAAAAACGAGAAAAATATCTGATACCAGCATCTCTATTAGACCAAGATCCAAGAAAATGTCTAATAGAGCTGCTAGTTTATCTGATATTTAGAGAAACATCTTATATATTATGCTTTTCAGTCGATTTTGATAGATTCTTCAAATTCACTCTAACTTCCAAAGATTTCTTGCCTTTTATCAAGAGCTTTATTAATTAATTCTGTGTGGATATCTTGGTATTCAAAAAGATAATGATTAATTTTTTCTTTGTAATCTTCTGACCAACTTTCTTTACTTTCAACTAATTCGCCGTCTATATTTGTTTGAACATAAATTTGTTTTTTAATCGCAGGATCATTTTCTGGTGAAATGCTAATTTTAATTTTATCTTCAGAATTCAACCTTATGATGAAATCACCCTTATTTGTAACAAGAGTGGGATCGTTGTGCTCTGAAAGTGGAATACCTAACAGACCAGCAGGCAGCACATATGTCCAGTAGTCCACACCATTCTCAGATAGCTCATAAAAGTTATCCTCTTCTACTGAATCTCCAGTAGAGACTTGTTCCCATCCGTTTTTTTCTAAATGACTTCGATAAGTATGTTCATTAAATCGTAACTTTACATTGTAACCAGCATAAAATAGAAACAGAACTCCTACTACAATTAAAGCTCTTTTATAAACTTTTCCTCTTTTTATTTTCTTTGTTGTCTCTTTTGCCATTTCTTTGTCCTCCCGTAATAATTTGTCTAGAGAGATCCCAAATAAATCGCTTATGGCAATAATGGTTTCTAAGTCAGGGTAGTTCCTCCCGACTTCCCAACTTGAAACAGTTGGACGAGAAACATTTAATAATTCTGCTAATTGTTCCTGTGTCCATTCTTTTTTCAAACGTAGTTCTTTAATTTTATCCCCAATATTCATCGGTATCACCTCTACACCTATTATTTTAGAAAGCGGAGAAAAACAAAAGCTATTATCCATATCATTCGTGAAAAACAGTTGATACATTATGTATCATGTTGATTTATCAACGTTTGCGTCATTTTTAATATTGATCCATAACAAGGCAATTATAGCATGAATGTAGAATACAAAATATAGAATTTTTGCTTTATAGGATTCGTCCCTAGTTTTTTATATACGGAGATGCTAAAATTTGATCAGATTGTTTAAATATTTTGAGAGATCTAAACTAAACGCGTATAATTTTTTAGTTATTTACTAACTTTAAATGAAGGAAGAACTATAAATGTTAACTACTGAACGACTAATAATTAGAAATTTTAACAGTTCTAAAAAAGATTTAAAAGCACTCTATGACATCATGTCAGATGTTGAAGTTAATAAATATCTCCCATGGTTTTCGTTAAAGAATCTTCAAGAGACAGAAGTTTTTTATAAAGAAAAGATTTTGAAGAAATATGAAGAAAATAATGGATTATACTTAGCGATTTGCTTGAAAGATCATAATATTCCAATAGGTTATGTGACGGTTAGTGAAGATCCCAGCCATGATTTTGGTTACGGCTTATTAAGAGAATATTGGGTACAGGGCATTGTGACAGAAGCTGCTGAGGCAGTTCTTGAATTTTTAAGAGATTCAAATTGGAATTTTATAACGGCCACTCATGATATTAATAATATTGCTAGCGGAAGAGTTATGGAAAAGCTTAAAATGAAGTATAAATATTCTTATAAAGAACAGTGGCAACCTAAGGATATTTTAGTAACATTTAGAATGTATCAATTGAATTTTAAACCTGATATTCCAGTATACAAAGGATATTGGGATCTTTATAATGAACATTTCATAGAAGAAGATCTTTAAAAAATGAATAGTGAAGTTAAACTTGCAATAAATTTTAGGAGGTACTAATGAATAATCATTTGAATTTAAATGTATTACAAGATTTTGTTGATATAAACGGAGGAACCTTTAAACTTAAAATAAAATGGCAGAAAGGAAATATTTATATTGATCAAGGTGAAGAAGTAGAAGGCGGAGTAGTGCACTTTACACAATTACCCTTATCTCCAATAACGGATCGCAAAATAAGAGATGATGTTTTGATTAAAATGCCTGGTGTTAGCAAAGCCACTATAAATAAGAGTCTGGCGGTAACTCAAAAAATTAAGCAACCCAACGTTATTGATTTACAAAATAAATTTAAGCAATCTATGGATTTTGAGATGGAGTTAAATTCTAATCGACCCGCAAAGATTAAAGTATTTACTTATTTTGGTATTCAACGTTTAGAGCATGATTATACTTATACCCGATCTTTATTCACAACGAACCCATACTTTGCGACGATTTTCAATGGGATTCGTATTGTTCCTTATGAGCGAGATATAGAGGAATTAGGAGACAAAGTCATTCAAACAGTCAAAGAGTATGCTCAAGATATCCTTTCAAAAGGATATAAGGAAGAAACAGAACTTCACTTCAAAGTAGAGAAAGCTTTTGAAATAACTTTTTATTTAGATAAACAAGAGGTTACTCAGGATATTCACCTTATAATGAATAAGAAAAAGGAAAATCAAACAACACTTGATGAATTTGGTTTTATTGCGTATATTGCTTTTTATCAGTTATTTGATGGCGAGTTAAATAATCATATAGCTCTAAATCAATTATAGTTCCCGGGAAATATTTCTGTGTTTTTGCATTCATAAAAATAATTCAGAAGAAACAATAAGCATTGACTAGGAATCTATCTCCTAATCAATGCTTATTTTGTTAAATAATTCAATTATTTGTTATTTACGGTAGCGTAATAATCGTAGACTATTTAAAATAACTAAAATTGTACTGCCTTCATGGCCAATGACACCTAAAGGTAAATTAATCACTTGAAGCAAGTTTGAAATAATGAGTAGAACAATCACAGAAACGGAAAAAACAATATTCTGCATCACCAGACGACGCGTGTGTTTTGAAATCGCTAAGGAAAAAGGAATTTGTTCTAAATCATCTTGGATCAATACGATATCTGCGGTCTCCATTGCGACATCTGTTCCGCTACCTAATGCAAAACCAACATTGGAAGTAGCTAAAGCGGGAGCATCATTGATTCCATCTCCAACCATTGCAATGCTACCGTATGTTTCTTGTAGTTCTTTAATAATACTTGCTTTATCTTGTGGCAATAAATTGGAACGCACATCGTCAATGCCAATTTCTTTCGCAATAAATTGAGCGGTACGTGCTTCATCACCGGTTAGCATAACGGTTTGTACACCAAGTTCATGCAATAAATCAATGGTTCTTTTTGCTCCAGGTTTTAATTGATCAGCTAGTGCATAAAAAGCTTGAAATTGGCCTTCCTTACTTACAAAAATAACCGTTTTTCCTTCGCTTTCTTTTTGGATAACCTGTTCATTTTCAGATTTAGAAATAGCTAATTTCCCATTTTCATTTAAAGCAAAAGATCGATTACCTATACGCCATGTTTTTCCTTCATACTTAAATTCAAATCCTTTACCTGTGATATCTTGTAAAGCGTCAAGAGCAATAGGGGAAATTGTTGGATAAGCATTTAAAAAGGCGGCCGCGATTGGATGAGTAGAGCTTGTTTCAGCAGAAACTACTAATCGATCAATTAGGTTTTTATCTTCCTTATTATGGTAAAAACTTTCGACTACTTCAGGTTGTCCTTTTGTGAGGGTTCCCGTTTTATCAAAGACAACAGCTTTCACATCTGTTGTACGGTCAATCACATCGCCGCCTTTAAATAAAATACCATTTCTCGCCGATCGACTAATGGCGGATAAGTTTGCGGGCGCAACACTTGCGACGAGGGCACAAGGGGAAGCGACAGTTAAGAGAACCATTCCTCTATAAAAAGCTTCTTCCCAAGTCCAACTAAAGACAAGAGGCATTAGAATAATGAATAGAGGAACAGAAAATAATACAATTTTTACATATGTATCTTCAATTTGTTGAATCTTAGAATCGGCTTTTGAAGGAGAATCTTGGGCTTCTTCTACCATTCGAATAATTTTTGAAAAGAGAGTATTTTGATCTTCCACAGTCACAATCATGTCAAAGGCAGCTTCTTCGTTAATGGTCCCACCGATGACTTCATCTCCTTGATATTTTGTCACAGCTAAAGGCTCTCCTGTAATTGCCGCTTCATTCACCACGGCAGCTTCTACATCTAATACACCATCTATTGGGATAGCTTCACCTTTGCGAACTTGTAGACGATCTCCAACTTTCAAATCGGCTGTTTCAACTTCTAGAATGTTTCCATTTTCTGTATATTTTCGAGCCGTGTTTGGAGTGACTTTCATTAACTCGGTAATTGCTTCGGAAGTTTTTGCCATACTCATGGCTTCCAAAGACTCAGCTAAAGAGAAAATAAAAATTAAAAGAGCACCTTCTGCCCAATAGCCAATAATACTAGCACCAACTGCAGCGGCGATCATCAATACATCCACATTTAATTTTTTCTCATCGACTAAATCATGATACGCATTTAAAAAAGAATGATACCCTCCTAGAATAAAAGCAATAATAAAAATAGGAATTGCTAATCCATTGTTTTGGGTATTTAATATAAATCCAGCGATAATCATTAACCCACTAATAATCGTCAAAGACATTTCATTATTTTCTTTTATCCACTCGGTTATCTTTTTCAAAATACTCACAGCCTTCATCTCAAATATTTTTTTATTTATATTGATTATAATTAAAAAGAGAGATGAATGCAATGTTAAAAATACAAAGGAAATTATTTATAATAGTTATAAATAAAAGAAGCTTACTTTACATACTTTTCAATAGGATATTTACGAGGGTCTAAAACAGGAGATTCTCCTAAAATTAGATCACTCAAAATTTTTCCAAGAAGTGGCCCTGCTGTCAAACCGGTAGATCCAAGACCACTTGCAGCGAACACATTGTCAAATCCAGGCACTTCACCGAAAAATGGAGCAAAATCGGAAGTATACGCTCGAGTGCCCACCCTTCCGGAAATGATGTCGCTTGTGCGAATACACTCAGAAAATTGTTCTTGTGCATTTAAGACCATTTCTTCTAAAGACGAAGATTGAAGGGTTAAGTCAAATGCCATATCATCTTCGTGAGTAGCGCCGACTAAAATTTTTCCATCTAGAAAAGGAATAATATCCTTTTCTCCTGTTGGCATAATAACGGGCCAGTCGTCTGTTGACCAATTTGTTTGGAGTTGTGCGAGTTGTCCTTTTTGTGGACGAATGTCAACTTTATATCCAAGAGGCCCTAATATTTCAGGAAGCCAGGCGGAGTTGGCTAGGATAACGGACTCGTATTCTTCTTTTAAAGAAGCTGTTTCTATGTAAGGTTTGTTGCTTTTGGTTTTAGTAAAAGTAGCTTTTTCGCGAATTATTTGAGCACCTTGTTTTTCTGCTGCCGTCAAAAGTGCTTCAATAAGTGCTTTTCCATCTACACGAGCACCACCAGACGCAAAAAGAGCCCGCTTATCTTTTGAATAAATAGGGATGCGTTCTCGTACTTCTTCAGGGCTTAGAATTTTCAGTTCACCAATTTCAGGTGCTTCTTCTCGGCGTTTAAGCCCAATTTTTAAAAGCTCTTCTAAGTTTTTATCCTTTTTTGTGAATAACAAAGTACCTACTTGTTGGTAAACTTCTTTAGGGATTTCTCCATTTGAAAAAACTTGCTGGAGGAAACCTGGATAAAAAGCGGCTCCCAGCTTTACCATTTGATACCATTCTTGATTTCGGCGTTTTGAAAGCCAGGGACTAATAATTCCCGCAGAAGCACTTGTTGCTTGGCCAGTTGCTTCATCGAAAAGAGTCACTTCATATTGAGGATGTTTGGATAAATAAAAAGTTGCGGTTGAGCCAACCACACCACCACCGATAACAGCAATTTTCTTTGACATATTCTAAATCTCCTTATTTTTAAAGTTATCTATACTGTACGCTTTAATCGGAACGAATGAAATAAAAAAGCCAATATTTCCGGAGAAATATTGGTTTTTCTATAATAGAAGGGTAGATATAGAATTGGCTCATTGGGATAGATTTAATAGTATCTTGGTCATGTGAAGAATTCTTGAGAATAAAGGAAAAAATGAATGAAGATTTTTGCACTTTCTCTGCTGCTTTCTTTGCTTGTAATGAATAGAAATCCCTATGTGAAGTATGCTAAACTTAATAGGAATTCAAGCGTCATCATTTTCGAAGAGAAAAGGGATGAAATTTACTGAGAGAAGGAGAGTGCATAGATGGATATTGCGTTGATTGCCCATGATAAAAAGAAGCCGGAATTGGTGGCTTTGGTTAAAGAGTATGAGGAAACGTTAAAAAATCATACGTTATATGCGACGGGGACGACGGGTCGGCATGTGGAAGAGGGAACGGAATTAAGTGTGCATCGTTTTCGGTCGGGGCCGCTTGGTGGAGACCAACAAATTGGGGCTTATGTGTCGGATCATAAGATTGATTTGGTTTTATTTATTCGAGATCCGCTAACGCCTCAGCCGCATGAGCCGGATGTGTCTGCTTTGTTGCGGTTATGTGATGTATATGAGGTTCCGCTGGCGACAAATGTGGGAACGGCAGAGCCGATTCTTCGGGCGCTAAAAGCGGGTGTGTTTGATGAGAACACGGATAATTTTTAAAGAAATTTAGCCAATAAAAAAATCGACTTTCTTAAAACCTGGAATGGGTTTATTGGAAAGTCGATTCTTTTGCTTATCGGCCTTTGAGTCTTGAGCCGCCTTCAGGAGTATAGGTAAAGTATTTCAAGCACCAAAGGGCACTCACCCCAATAACACCATAAGTAATTTGCGCTCCTAAATTTGGATTTGTCCCAAAAATCATTTCAATGACGTTAAAGTCAAGTAATCCAGCAAGTGCTATGTGAAGGCCTGCAAGGATTAAAATGGTTAAAGCCACACGGTCTAATAATTTCATAAAATATCCTCCTCCAATCTTCATGATAATCATACAAAATTTTTTGCGGATTGTCCATGAGTTAAGCAGGGTGTTTGGAGTAAGTTTTGTTAAAATGACTTCTATTTGGATTTTGCTGGGTTTGAAAAGCGGTTTGTCTATAAATAATTGATTGATAGGTGATCGGGCTTTCCAACGCGAAGAATTGCTAGTAAATAAGTGCTAGATTTGACTCATCTCATGCGAAAAAGCAATAGAAAATTTCTGAGACTTTTTATACCGCACAAATCTTGGAAAAGTGAGCGCAGGCGGTCCTTATCCCGCACAAATTTCGGAAAAGTGAGTGCAGGCAGCCTTATCTCGCACAAATCTCGGAAAAGTGTGTGCGGGCGACCTCTATCCCGCATAAATATCAAAAAAGTGAGCGCAGCTGGCTTTATCCCGCATAAATCTCGA
>NZ_FQUF01000022.1:0-22270 GCF_900129085.1 Atopostipes suicloacalis DSM 15692 | reverse complement strand
AAAAAGTGAGCGCAGCGGGCCTCATCCCGCACAAATCTCGAAAAAGTGTGTGCAGCTGGCCTTATCCCACACAAATCTCGAAAAAGTGAGTGCAGCGGGCCTCATCCCGCACAAATCTTGGAAAAGTGAGCGCAGGCGGTCCTTATCCCGCACAAACCTCGGAAAAGTGTGTGCAAGCGAGCCTTATCCCGCACAAATTCCAAAAAAGTGAGCGTAGCTGGCCTCATCTCGCACAAATCTCGAAAAAGTGTGTGCTAAAACAAATACTCCCCCTCTTTTGCATTTTCATATTCGAATTTTTTAAAATAATAAAAACAAAACTTAAAGGTAATTTTTTACATAAGAATCTCGGTAAAATTTGAAAGAATCTCCTCAAATCATATGCTATACTTGAGTAGACTAATCAACATCGTATGAATTGGCGTATGTACAGAAAGAGGTTTTCAAAATACGTACAGATATAGAGATTGCTCAAAATACTGAGCTTGAACCAATTGAAGAAATTGCAAAAAAGATGAATATTACATCAAATCAACTCGAATACTACGGAAAATATAAAGCGAAAATTAATTTAAAGAATAAAGATTTAAATAAAAAAGTAGGTAAATTAATTTTAGTCACCTCGATTAATCCAACGCCAGCAGGTGAGGGGAAGACGACTATATCAGTAGGCTTAGGCGATTCCCTGCAACACATTGGAAAAAAGACAGCCATTGCTTTACGGGAACCTTCACTAGGACCTGTTTTTGGAATGAAAGGTGGAGCGGCAGGTGGTGGATACGCTCAAGTGGTCCCAATGGAAGATCTGAATTTACACTTTACTGGGGATATGCATGCGATAGGCGCTGCGAATAATTTAGCCGCTGCTATGCTAGATAACCATATTCAACAAGGCAATCAATTAAATATTGACCCGCGTCGTATCACTTGGAAACGGGCAGTAGATATGAATGATCGCCAACTAAGAAATATTACAAGTGGACTCGGCGGCCCTACAAATGGTGTTCCCCGGGAAGATGGCTTTGAAATTACAGTCGCATCTGAAATTATGGCGGTATTATGCTTAGCCGAATCACTCGTCGATTTAAAAGAAAGACTCAGCCGCTGCATTTTAGGCTACACTTATGAAGATGAGCCCATAACAGTCGGAGATATAAAAGCAGAAGGGGCAATGACCGTCTTATTAAAAGATGCCCTAAAACCGAACTTAGTACAGACACTCGAAGGAACGCCAACCTTTATTCATGGAGGACCTTTTGCGAATATTGCTCATGGTTGTAACAGCGTATTAGCCACAAAGACGGCCTTATCTCATGCAGATTATGTAGTCACAGAAGGTGGCTTTGGTGCTGACTTAGGTGCCGAGAAATTTTTTGATATTAAATGTCGGACTTCCAATTTAGAACCCGATGCAGTCGTCGTTGTAGCAACCATTCGCGCCTTAAAAATGCATGGCGGCTTAGCGAAAGATGACTTACACCATGAAGATCTTGCGGCTTTGCGTTCCGGGTTTGCCAATTTAAAAAAACATGTCGAAAATATGGGAAAAGTTTTTGGAATGAACACGGTAGTTGCAATTAATTCCTTTAGCGCAGATACGCCTGCCGAAAACAATCTCTTAAGCAAGCTTTGCGAAGCAGAAGGGTTTCGTGTCGTGTTGGCGGATATTTGGAGTCAAGGAAGCGCTGGAGGAGAAGAGATGGCACGAGCAGTGGTTGAAGTTTGTGAAGAGCCCTCGACTTTAACCTATCCTTATGCACTAGAAGAATCCATCGAAGCAAAAATCACCAAAGTTGTTCAGAAAATTTATGGCGGCGTCGGCGTGGATTGGTCTCCAGCCGCCACACGTTCATTGCATCAGTTGGAGCGTCTGGGCTTTAGCGACCTTCCAATTTGCATGGCCAAAACCCAATACTCTCTTTCAGATAATCCGACTTTGTTAGGCCAACCTAAGGGATTTACTGTTTCTGTTCAAGATTTGACGATTTCAGCAGGTGCTGGCTTTATTGTCATTCTTACCGGGGATGTGCTGAAAATGCCTGGTCTTCCAAAAAAACCAGCTGCAGAAAATATTGATATCGATCAAAATGGAAAAATTACAGGTTTATTTTAATTGAAAAACAGTTTATAAAAAATAAGGATGTGATACCATGAAAGATAAAACAGTACATGCTTGGGCACAAGAACTCGCTGCAAAAGATGGAAAGTATGGCGGCGGGAGTGCTGCAAGTGTTGTAGGGGCATATGCTTCCAGCTTAGCACAATTTGTTTTTGAACTTCAACAAGGGAAAGAAAAGTATGTTGAACAAGAAGAACAAATCCAAAAAGCGATACAAAAAGCAGAAAACTTAACAGAAGAATTACTCGATTTGGCCGAGATTGATGCGGATGCGTTTGAGCCCGTACTTGATTTATTCAAGCTTCCACAAACGACTACCGAAGAAAAAGCTTATCGACGAAAAAAAGTAGATCAAGGCTTAGCAGATGCGGCGAAACCTCCTCTTGATATTATGAAAAAAATGGGAGATGTCCTCGATTTATTTGAGAAATTGTTAGAAATCAAAGTTCGGGGAACCATTGTTGATGATATCGCAGTTGGCTTATTCTTCACCGAAGCGACAATTGAAAGCGAAAAAATCAACTGTATGGTCAATATCAAGTTGATTAAAAATGAAGAACTAAAACAAGAAATGACGCAAGAAGTGGATAAGATTTACGAACAAATCATTCAACGGACACGTGCGCTGAAACAAGAAGCCTTGGAGATTATTAACCACTAGTTACAAAAGAAAGATGAAAAAGATGTAGGAGAGATGAGATGACGAAAATATTAGATGGCCGCGCCGTTGCTAAAAAATTAAACCAAGAGACAAAAATAGAAATTGAACGATTAAAGGAAAAAGGGCTCACGCCTACATTGGCTATCGTTCGTGCAGATCAAAATCCGGCATCGATTCAATACGAAAAAATGGCGAGTAAATATATGGAAAAATTAGGTATCCAAGTAGAATATGCCACCTTCCCAGAAGATGTAAAAGAAGAAGCCTTTTTAGAAGCTTTGGACCAATTAAATAATCGTCCAGAAATTCATGGGATAATCGTTATGCAGCCTCTTCCAAAACATATCCATCGGGTAAAAGTAGCCAAACATATTTCACCCGAAAAGGATATTGATGGAATGCATGCTTTAAATCTTGGGAAAATCATGGCAGAAGACAAAGAAGCTCTGCTCCCAAGTACGGTTAAAGCTGTTGCAGAAATGCTGGAATACTATAATATTAAAGTCAAAGGACAAACAGCCTGCGTCGTTGGGAAAAGTAATACAGTCGGTAAACCGCTAACGGTCCTACTGATGAACCTTGATGCCACAGTAATTAATTGCCATACCGATACAAAAGATCTAAAACAATTCACTAAGCAAGCGGATATTCTAATTACAGCAACTGGTGAAATTGGGTTAATTACCAAAGACCATGTTCAAAATGACGCAGTCGTGTTGGATGTCGGTTTTAACTTTAAAGGCAATAAAATATATGGAGATGTTGTTTTTGATGAAGTGTCCAAAGTAGCCAATGCCATAACGCCCGTACCAGGAGGGGTTGGATCGGTGACGACTGCCTCCCTCGCACGACAACTTGCTTTGGCTGCCGAATGGTCACAAAAGAAATGAGGAGATTTTATTGGGTGAAGAGAAAAAAAGAGCAAGAGAAGAAATGCTACGCTCCCTTTCAGAATGGGAACCCTCCGAGAGACAAGATATTTCGAATCAAATTCAGCAACAATTGTTCCAGTCTGATTTATGGCGAGATGCCCAAACGATTGGAGTTTATCTCTCGATAGGAAACGAATGGGATACGAGAGAAATTGTGAAGAGAGCTCTTGAAGAAGGGCGAGATGTCGTTATTCCCAAAACCTTTCCCGATACGAAAGAAATGGTGTTTTACCAGATTACAGATTTATCCCAAACGGTAAAAGGACCCTTTAATTTGGAAGAACCCGACACAACTCATACAGAGCCTGTAGATAAAGACCGTATTGATCTATTGATTGTCCCGGGCCTTGTTTTTACAAAGAATGGCTACCGTATAGGATTTGGTGGCGGCTATTACGATCGCTTTTTAGCTGATTTTATCCGTCCAACGGTTTCTATATTACATTCGTCTCAAATTATCGATACATTTGGAGTGGAACATTTTGATATTCCGGTCAATTACTATATTACTGAAAAAGAAATGATTGATTGCTAGAAACTAGGTCATTTCGGAACGAAAAAGAACGTATTAATCGATGAGTGATTATCTATGCTAAAGAGTAGAGATGTAGCGTGAAGTGCTAGTGGATGGGATGTTGCCACTAGACGAAAATGATTTTGCGACTGCTTCTCGCATCCGCTTAAGCTTTTTTGAAGTGGACTCTTAATATAATTTTAGGAGAGTTCAAAATGAAAGAAAATAAGAAAAAATTTACGTTTACGATTCAACAAATTGCGGTATTGGGTGTTTTAATGGCACTGGAATTAGCGATTTCGAGGGTTTCTATTTTGCTGGGCCCGTCGAATCGGTTGACGTTTGGCTTTATTATTCATGCGGTGATTGGAATGCTGTACGGCCCATGGGTAGCAGGATTTGCGGCTGCAGGTAGTGATTTATTGAAATCTTTCCTGTTTGGAGTGCAAGGTCAGTTTTTTATAGGCTTTACTTTGACGGCTTTTGTGGGGAGTTTTATTTATGGATTGTTTTTACACCGAAAACATATTCGATGGCACCACATCTTTTGGGCGGTATTATTGAATTCAATCTTCACTAATCTTTTGTTAAATACCTTATGGCTAAATCTTCTCTATCAAACGCCTTTTCCTGTGTTGCTTGCTTCTAGAATCCCTCAGAATTTAATTATGGGTCCGATTCGCTTTTTAGGCATTTATCTCATTGCGCAGAATAGGCAACTGAAACGAATCTTTGAAAAATACGGAACAATGAATAAATAATAAATAAAAACCACTCGCTTGAAGACAAAATCGGAAATTCTGTCTTTAGGAAGTGGTTTTTGCGTTTTGAGGGTAGAATAATGGAGGGATTTCAGTTGTTTTTCTGCTCTATCGGACAAAAAAGAAAATTATGTCCGATAGAATCCATTCCATTCACTATTAAAAGAAAAAAGATGTTAATGGATCAAAATGCATCCATTAACACCAAATCGATAAAAGCTCTATATACTAGTTCTCAAAGAAATAACGATTAATGGCGGTAGCAACACCAAACTCATCGACCGTATCTGTCACTACATCCGCTACTTCCTTCACTTCAGGGATAGCATTTCCCATTGCAACGCCCAAACCTGCGTATTCTACCATATCGATATCATTTCCAGAATCGCCAATAGCCATCACTCGTTCTTGTGGAATATTTAATCGACGAGCCAATTCCTTTAAAGATTGTCCTTTGCTGGCTTCTTTATTCAAAACTTCAATCGTATTCGGCATGCTGCGTACCACAGTATATTTCTGACGCATCTCTGTAGAAATATGTTCTTCCAAATTTTGTATAACCCCAAATTCATCTGCCATGATAAATTTAGAATAGGTCATGTCTTGTTTCATTTCATTCATTGTACGAATACGTAAAGGGATGTTGTTTACAGTAGGCTCGATTAAAGAAAATTGATCTAAATCTCTTGAATCAGTATAAACGCCATCATTACGAACAGAATGAAAATTACTCTTCAAATCTGCAGCTAAAGTATGCCATTGAAGTAAATCTTCATGGGTTAATGTATAATGAATAATTTCTTCTAATGTATCTGTGCGTTGAACCAAAGCACCATGATAAGTAATCATAAAATCACCCTCATCGGTTAAACCTAATTCTTCCATATAAGGTTTGGCTCCCGGAAAGGGACGGCCTGTACAAAGAACAATTTTTTTACCCGCTTTTACAACCCGTTGTATCGCTTCAAATACAGGCTCAGCAATCGTATGGCTTCTAGTTACTAATGTGCCATCGATATCAATGGCAATCAAATCATAATTCACTATTCAATTCTCCTCTTCCTACAACAATGCTCATTAAAGCAATAAAATCTAATTAATTTTACCATTTTTTATATGTTTTTGAAATTCATAATAAACATCATCAAAGATCTCTAAATTTTGTTGAGCAGGAAGAGAGGTTTGTAATAATTCACGGGGCACATACAAACGGTCATTTCCATGCAAATTGTCACTAAGAATACGGACAATCGGGCTGACTTCACTTAAATCGACCATTTGTCCATTTTCATGCATCAAAGTAATGGGTGCTTTTTCTTTTAAAGAATAATCATAAGAAATATCCGAGCTACGATTGGTCATTGTAAAATATTTCCGATCATAAAATAATTCGTCAACCAAATCTCGTAAATATTCAACAGTTTCTGCGTCGTGTTCCCGATCAAATTCCACTGATTTCAATGGTTGACGATTCAAAAACATTTTCGATAAAGTACTTAAATAACGGTCCTCGCTATTTACCCAAACAGAAATAGCATACATTAAAATGTGGTCATCTAAACGTAGATAATCCTTAACTGAATAATTTTCCTCAAAGAAAGGTTCTAAAAAAGGAACAGCAGGAGACAATTGCCCCGTCTGATACAAATCCCTTGCTCGCGTTAACAAACGATCCAACGTCACTTCCATTCCTCGAGAAACGGGATGGAAATAAACTTGCATATACATTTGATAACGACGAACAATATAATCCTCCACCGCATGCATCCCCTGAATTTGAAAAGCAATTCCCTCTTTATGCGGACGAATCACCCGTAAAATACGAGATAGATCGAATTTTCCATATGTGACACCTGTATTGTATGCATCTCGCTGCAAATAATCCATCCGATCCACATCAATTTGACTCGAAATCAACTGCACCACTTGTGGATTAGGATATTCTTTAGTAATCACACTAGCCACTTCATTTGGAAAATCGGGAGAAACTTTACGCAATATCGCATTCACTTCAGTCGTTTCATCTAAAATAATTTCAGTCGTAAAATGCTCATGGTCCGTTCCGAAAATTTGTTCAAAGGTATGAGAAAAAGGCCCATGACCAATATCATGCAACAAAGCCGCACACAAAGTCACTAAACGCTCAGAATCATCCCACTCATTCGGATAATTGCGCACAAACCGATCACAAATTTTACGGGCTAATTCATAAACACCTAAAGAATGTGAAAAACGAGAATGTTCAGCATCATGGAAAGTATATTGAGACGTTCCAAGTTGCTTAACTCGACGCAAACGCTGAAATTCTTTTGAATCAATTAAATCCAATATCAACTGATGACGCACATGAATATAATCATGTACCGTATCTCTAAAAACAATCTCCGAATCTAAACGATCCGCTTTCTCAAAAAGTATGGGCTTCATTTAAGCTTCCTCCTCTTATCCAAATATCAAACAAAATCTTCACCAAAAACACGTCGGTTCCTGCGCTGCATCTTCTCCAAAGCTTCCAAATAGTAGCGATTCATTTCCCCATCATACGTCCCTTTTTGCCAGTCAAAATGACGAAGCATTCTGCTTTTAACCTCGTTTACAGAAAGGGGAGTTCCATATGCTTCTTCTAGAGTAGTCATCACTTCAGGATGAATATCTGGATAGCGCCCGGAAGGTTCTGACCCATCAAGGCCTCTGTCATAAAATTTTTTCAACATTTGTGCTCGCTTTTTCTGATCCCCATTTATACTAATATAAAGCATAATCGCTACACCATCTTTAATGCGACGCTGTGAAATCCCTGCGATTTTGCGTCCATCAATACTCAAATCATAATCCCCAAAACAATAAGAATTCGTAATTTCATAAGCTTTAATTTCATAAGGATAGATTGGATAGAAAGTTTCCTGTATAAAGTCCAACATATATTCATAACCTCTATCAATCGATAAGCGTTCTTCTTTTGAAGGGTAGATTAGAGAAACATTTAACACGCCCGGGTCACTAACGACAGCCAGTCCACCCGAATTTCGGACAATGACTTGATGTTGATATTCCTCAAAAATAGGGAGGGCTTGTTTAAACCGACCGATTTTTGTATCCATCATCCCTAAAATAACGAGAGGATCTGTCTGCCAAAAATGAAGAAGCGGTTGTTCGTGAGCTCCTGCATAAGTAATTAAAGCATCAGTTAAAGCAAAATGAGCAAAACTTTGGTCTTTTTTATAAGGCATTGATTGCGCATCAAAAACATTAAATAAGCCTTGGTTAAATGCTGTATATTTTTTATTATTCATCATGCTGTTTACTCCATTCTTTCATGTTTGATTGTAACAAACTTTTAAGAGAAATCCTATCTACGAATCACTTTACTCCTATAATTGAGAAGAATTTATGCTAAAATAGAGATGTAGGAAAATTGAAGGGAGTCAAGCGAAGATGGAAAGAAATAATTTAACGCAGGGCTTACCTGCGCGAGTCATTTTAGAGACAACTATCGTCCAAGAGGAAGAAGTCTTTAAAAATTCCTTTGATGAGTTGGGTCGAATTGTATTAATGAATGATAATTATTATTTGAGATTTGAAGAAACAGAAGGGGAAGATGCAGGAGTTGTCACCTTAATTAAAATAGATCCAGAAGGTGTCGTGCATATTACCCGGCACACAGACCATAAAACGCGGTTAATTTTTAATCAAGAAGAAGATACCTATACAAGTTATGCAACTCCAACTGGTATTATGCAGATGAGGGTAGAAACAAGACGCATAAGTTCCAGTTATAATGAGGCACCTTTTGCAGGAGATATAGAGATCGATTACATTATGTATATGGAAAATATTCCATTAGGGACCTATCAAATACGGTTGCGTTTTACGACATAATGCGATAAGATAAAGCACGCAAGTAACGAGTTTTGCGAAGCAAACTTTACGCAAAAGTTTCAAAGTAAGGACAATGAACGCTAAATAAAAGAGAATAGAAATAAAATATCTTTTGACATGGTAAACAAATGATGGCTAAAGAATCAAACATGAAATAAAGGGTGAAAAGATTGAAATTAAAACAATTTAAAGGCGACCACATTGATGAGTTGGCGATGATCGATGTCGCAAAAGCAGTTCTTGAAGAAAAAGGCGAAGTGATGGACTTCAATGATATCTTATTAGAAGTCTCTAATTTTATTGAACTTAATGAAGAAGAAATGAACAAACGAATGCCTCAATTCTATACAGATATTAATGTAGATGGTGAATTTATCTCTTTAGGTGAAAATTCATGGGGCTTACGTACTTGGTATCCTGTAGATTCTATTAACGAAGTGCTCACTCATGAAAACGATGAAGCAGACATTATTCCACAAATTAGTTCAGATGGATTTGATGATTATGATGACTTAGCTTTAGAAGATGAGTTCAAAGAAGAGCTCGATGAAAATGAAGAAGATACAGATACTACAAAAGATGAAACATATGTAGATATTGATGGTGATGGAACAGTTGAAAACCTTGATGATTACCAAGAAAATATGGATGAATTAGATACAGATGATTCTGAAATGGATGACTTGGCAATTGTTGATGACGATGATTTATTAGATGAAGAAATGGACGATGACGAATTTTAATTTAAAAAATTACGATTAAATTCTTGACCATTTCCTAAAAAGTAGTTAACATATTACTTGGGCACTAGAAATTTGATCCATTATTTTTCTAGTCAGAAAATGAATGAAATAGCTCTCTATTCTATTAAAATTTTATGGGATAGGGAGCTTCTTATTTTTTGAGATAAATATAAGTAGAAATTTTAAACATCATAGAGTTAGTGCATTCCATAATGATATTGCTGTACAAAATAAATAAGATTATTTTGGAGTAGCAATATGAATTAATCTTATAGGGGGCTTTTTAATGACAAAGTATATCTTTTTCACAGGTGGCGTTGTTTCTTCAATCGGTAAGGGGATAGCCGCTGCATCACTCGGACGATTATTAAAAAATAGAGGGTTAAACGTAACGATCCAAAAATGTGATCCATATATTAACGTGGACCCAGGAACTATGAGTCCATACCAACATGGAGAAGTTTATGTCACAGAAGACGGTTCTGAAGCGGATTTAGACTTAGGGCATTATGAACGGTTTATAGACATTGTTTTAAATAAATATTCTGACGTTACCACAGGAAAAGTTTATTCAGAAGTGATCAACAAAGAACGTCGCGGGGACTATTTAGGTGCAACAGTTCAAGTGATTCCCCACATCACAGATGCAATTAAAGATAAAATTATGCGTGCAGCTGAAACCACTCATTCAGATATTATCATTACTGAAATTGGTGGAACCGTTGGCGATATTGAATCTCTTCCTTTCTTAGAAGCTATTCGTCAGATGAAACGCGAAGTTGGGGCAGAAAATGTTTTATATATTCATACCACTCTGGTTCCTTATCTAGCTGCAGCTGGAGAAATGAAAACCAAACCGACCCAACATAGTGTAAAAGAACTTCGGGGATTAGGGATTCAACCAAACATTTTAATTACCCGTACAGAATTTCCTTTAGACATTGAAACACGAAACAAAATTGCTTCCTTCACGGATGTGAATCCAGAATCAGTGATTCAGTCTGTGGATGTAGATACGTTATACCAAATTCCATTAAACCTAAAAGCACAACACTTAGACCAAATTGTAGTCGATCAATTCGGCTTAGATGTTCCTGAAGCGGATATGTCTCAATGGGAAGAGATGGTAGATGGCGTATTAAACCTAAAGAAATCAGTCAAGATAGCTCTAGTCGGAAAATATGTTGAATTACAAGATGCGTATCTTTCAGTAAACGAAGCCTTAAGACATGCTGGATTTGCAGAAGATACAGAAGTTGATATTCAATGGATAGATTCTGAATTGTTAACGACCGATAATTTAGAAGCTGAACTAGGCGATGTTTCAGGAATTATCGTTCCAGGCGGTTTTGGTTCACGTGGAATTCAAGGGAAAATCGAAGCCATTCGCTATGCTCGTGAAAACAAAGTCCCATTCTTCGGTATTTCTTTAGGTATGCAACTTGCAGTAATTGAATATGCACGAGATGTTATCGGTTTAGAAAATGTAGGTTCTACTGAACAATCTGAAAACCTAGAACACAAAATTGTAGACTTACATCCTGACCAAAAAGGTATTGAAAGCTTAGGAGGAACTTTACGTTTAGGTTCTTATCCAAGTCATTTAAAAGAAAATTCAAAAGTAGCGGAAATTTATGGGGAGACAGAAATTGAAGAACGTCACCGTAATCGCTATGAAGTCAGTGATGACTATTTTGATCTATTAGAAGAAAATGGACTTGTCTTATCCGGTTTATCTCCAGATGGACGTTTAGTTGAATCTATTGAAATACCGGATCATCCATTCTTTGTTGGGGTTCAATATCATCCTGAATTTATTTCACGACCAAATCGCGCTCATCCATTATTTAGAGCCTTTATTGAAAGTGCAAACCAGTTTTAATAGAATAAAACGCTATCATTTCACGAAAAACAAATAAATTTAGGTTTATCGTGAAATGTTTAGCAATACCCCTCGTATTTTTTGAAATTTTTGATATAATGTATCAGTAATAGTTACAAAATAATGTAGAAAATATATAGGAGGCTTTTTATGAGTCGTTTAGTCAGTATGACAGATATGTTGAACAAAGCATTAGATGAAAAATATGCAGTTGGTCAATTCAATATCAACAACTTGGAATGGACACAAGCTATTTTGCAAGCCGCTCAAAAAGAACAATCCCCAGCAATTTTAGGTGTTTCTGAAGGTGCAGCAAAATATATGGGTGGCACAAAAGTTGTTGTTGCAATGGTAAATGCTCTAATGGAAACAATGGATATTACAGTTCCCATTGCTTTACATTTAGACCACGGTTCATCTTACGAATCTGTTGTAGATGCAATTGATGCAGGTTTTTCTTCAGTAATGATTGATAACTCTGCATTCCCAATTGACGAAAACATTGAAAATACTAAAAAAGTTGTAGAATACGCTCATGCAAAAGGTGTTTCAGTAGAAGCAGAAGTGGGAACAGTCGGTGGAGAAGAAGATGGCGTTATCGGAAATGTGATCTATGCGGATGCAAAGGAATGTAAACGCATGGTTGACGAAGCTGGAATCGATGCTTTAGCAGCTGCTTTAGGTTCAGTTCATGGTACTTATGCAGGTGAACCTGTATTAGGCTTTGCTGAAATGAAAGAAATTTCAGAACTTACAGGTGCACCATTAGTTCTACATGGTGGATCAGGTATTCCAACACACCAAATTGAAAAAGCAATTGAGTATGGTCATTCAAAAATTAACGTGAATACTGAATTACAACAAGTATGGACAGCTCGTACACGCGAAGTTATCGCAACGGACCAAAAAGTTTACGACCCACGTAAAATTATCGGCCCTGGTAAAGAAGACATTGCTGAAACAACAAAAGGCAAAATGCGTGAATTTGGTTCATCAAACAAAGGATAATTTAAATTTTATACGGTTTATGAAAAGAGCAGAGAAATCTGCTCTTTTTTGTTTAGCGAAATTATAAATCGTATTACTTTTGACAAAGGTCTAGATGCTTTATACTCTCTTTAAGGTCAAAAACATCATAAATAGAAAGGAAGTCAATAATGGAAAAAAGAGTAGAAGGAATATATTCGAACGTTGAGGATGCTATGCAAGCTGTCGATAGATTAAGAGAAAAAGGCTATAACCACAAAAATATAACTGTTGTAGCAAATGATGAAGTTCGAAATCGTTTATCTTCAAATGTAGATGCAGAAGTGACGACCGAAGATACAGAAGATCACCATTCAATGGATCGTGTAAATAGAGAAAATGACGATCAATCACTTTGGGAGTCCATCAAAGACTTTTTTACAATGGATGACACTTATGATGAATCCAATTATGAACAACCTGATTATGATGCAGACAATGACCCATTATATGCTCATCGAGAAGCAATTGCTAAAGGTGAGATTGTTGTTTTAGTTAGCGGAGAACCTGATACTTCTAAAGGCATGGATCAGACAGATACAACTACTGATACAGACACAGCCACAACTAGAACAGACACAATGGATACGGATAGAGACGATGAAACCATCGAACTTAGAGAAGAACGTCTTAAAGTAGACAAAGAAAAAGAAAAAACAGGCGAAGTACATGTTAGCAAGAAAGTGGTTGAAGATACGGAAACAGTTGAAGTTCCTGTAACAAAAGAGGAAGTAACGATTGAAAGAAAACCTGTTTCTGGAGATAAAACCACAGATGATAAGATTGATACGACAGATGAGGAAGATATTGTAATTCCGATAGAAGAAGAGAAAGTAACTCCTCGAAAAGAAACAGATGTCGTAGAAGAAGTGGAAATCAAAAAAGAAGCTAAACAAGATAGTCAAACGGTAGGAGATACCGTTCGTCATGAAGAGTTAGAAGTGGATGACGAAGATGGCCATGTAGATAAACAAAACAAAAAAGATAAGCCATCTAATAAACCTTCTGATGATGACACACTAGACAAAGAAATTTCAAATGATCATTTAGATGACCATCTTGGAACAAACAATCATTAATTAAAAATGCGTTCAAAAAATTACTAGAGCTACATTTAATTGTGTAGTCCTAACGAATATGGTATTGATGAATGTCCTACATTCATTGATGCCATATTTTTTCGCATTTTTTGAAATGATTCAAAAATCTGAGACCTCTTAAAGTTAAAAAATTAAAAGACAAAAAGCATATTGCTTGCTGATGAATTTTAGGTTTTTTATACTTCTTATAAGATAAAAGAAAATTTAAAGGAGAGTGGAGTCTTTATGAGTAAAAAAGTTGAAGGTGTCTATCCTACACTAGAAGGTGCGAGGCAAGCCATCGAACGTTTAAAAAACCAAGGCTATTCCAGAAATGAAATTACGGTAGTCGCAAATGCTGAAGTTCGTAAACAGCTCACTAAAAAAGAAAAGACAGATATTCATACAGAAGA
Source organism: Atopostipes suicloacalis DSM 15692 (assembly GCF_900129085.1). Classification (GTDB taxonomy): domain Bacteria; phylum Bacillota; class Bacilli; order Lactobacillales; family Carnobacteriaceae_A; genus Atopostipes; species Atopostipes suicloacalis. The sequence goes on along the minus strand of NZ_FQUF01000022.1, from coordinate 8,261 downwards.
AATAGAAACGGAACAGACGACGACTCTTACTGAAAAGAGGGATTCTGAAGATTCACTTTGGGATTCAATCAAAGATTTCTTTACAATGGATGATTCAAATGAGGACTCTGACCTTCTCTATAAAGAAGATCCCGCCTATGAATATAAAGACCGGATTGATCAAGGACAGCTGGTCATTGTAGTTGATGAGGGAACGGATCAAACCAATGGGCGACCAATGACTAATACTCAACCCAATACTGTAGGCCCTGAAGGAACTAGAAGTTATGAAGAAGAACAAGCATTAGGCTCCAAAGACAACAAACCAAAAGATCATGAGCTCTCAACAGATGAATTGGATAATTATGAACGTCATCAATAAAATTTAGAATAAGTGATTAGATAAAATGTCAGCCTATAATAACTAAGAAGCAAAAATCTCAGCTGGGGTTTTTGCTTCTTATAATGTGAGGATTATATTCTTTAGCTGAATTTGGCATTAGGAAGCGATAGTTAATCATCTTAAAAAGTGATGCTCAAACGCGGGGACGAACGCCGAAACGCGAGCTCGATAAATGTAACGTCTTTTAAAGCCGAATATAAAACATTTCAACCCGTTCCTTCAAAAATCCAAAAAATAAATATATCATAGATTAACTCCCTTAATCGGCCATTTACGGTTTTCTTCCATTCTACGTATGATTTTTTGGATAAAAGTGGACGTTTCTATATTTCTCCTATATACTTATTCCGTACATATTTAGCTTCTAAGTACAACCCACATTTAAAAATAAAAATTCAAAACAAAATTCCTTAAGTACCAAAAAACTCAAATTAAAAATATAAAATACAAACCTAAAAAATAAATGATTAAAAGATTAAAGTGAGGCTTTATTTATGAAAAAATTAATAATTAATGGTGGTAAAAAACTTTCAGGGCAAGTAACCATATCTGGTGCAAAAAATAGTACCGTAGCTCTGATTCCTGCTTCAATTTTAGCAGATAGTCCAGTAACATTAGAAGGAGTACCTGATATCCAAGATGTGTACTCATTACTTGATATTTTAAATGAAATGAATGTAAAAACATCCTTCAACGGCAGTACCCTTCATATCGATCCTACAGAAATGGTTTCTATCCCAATGCCCAGTGGAAAAATAAATAGTCTACGTGCATCTTATTACTTTATGGGGGCACTTCTTGGAAAATTTGGACAAGGAGTCGTTGGCTTACCAGGAGGCTGTGATTTAGGACCACGCCCAATTGATCAACACTTAAAAGGATTCCAAGCATTAGGTGCAGAAGTCGAAAATCGAATGGGTGCCATGCACTTTGATACACCCGAAACCGGAATGACTGGTGAAAAGATATACTTAGATGTTGTTTCAATTGGAGCAACGATTAATGTCATGTTAGCTGCCGTAAAAGCAAAAGGCTTAACCACTATCGAAAATGCAGCTAGAGAACCTGAAATTATCGACGTTGCCAATCTCTTAAACAAAATGGGTGCTAATATCCGTGGAGCAGGAACAGATACCCTTCGAATCGAAGGAGTAGAAAAGCTTACAGGAGTTACACATACAGTTATTCCCGATCGAATTGAAGCCGGAACTTATTTATCCATTGCAGCAGCCATCGGTGAAGACATTCTGATTGAAAACGTCATTGGGGAACATATAGAAAGTCTAGTCGCTAAAATGACTGAAATGGGTGTCCCTCTGGAAGTGGAAGAAGAAAGTGTCCGTATCTTAGCAACCACCAAAAAACTCAAACCAATTACTATAAAAACATTACCTTATCCTGGATTTGCAACAGATTTACAACAACCCGTCACTCCCTTATTAATGAAAACCGCTGGAGAATCCGTTATTATTGATACTATTTATCCTAAAAGAGTCAACCACATCCCAGAATTAAAACGAATGGGAGCAGATATAAGAGTGGAAAGTGATACCATCTTAATTAAAGGAGTCGACAAACTAACCGGAGCAGAAGTCAAAGCCAGTGATCTTCGAGCAGGTGCCTGCCTAGTTACTGCCGCATTAATGGCGGAAGGCACAACAGAAATTACCGGTGTAGAAAATATTTTACGAGGTTATTCAAATATCGTCGAAAAACTAACAGCACTCGGCGCAGATATCCAGATGGTTGAAACAAAAGAAAAAATTAAATAAAAGATAAGAGGTACCCTGTGGAAAAAGACAAATTTTTAACGTATGATCAATTACAAGAAAAAACATTAAAAGAAATATACCAAATGGCAAAAGATTTAGACATCCCACGATACAGCCAAATGAACAAAAAAGAACTATCCTTTGCAGTAATCCGAGCCCAAGAAGAAAAACAAGGCTACTTTCAAGTTAGCGGAGTCCTCGACAAAGTTCCAAACCAAGACTTTGGCTTCCTACGACCTATCAACTACTCTCAAAGTAACGAAGATGTCTATATTTCCGCTTCGCAAATGACCCGATTTGGCTTACGCGAAGGAGATCTTGTGGCAGGAACCGCTAGACCAGCCAAAGAATCGGAACGTTATTATGGTTTGATGAATGTAAAACGAGTAAATGGAAAAGATCCTGAAGATGCAAGAGACCGCCCGCACTTTCCGGCACTGACTGCATTATATCCAAATCGAAAAATACAACTAGAATCTTCAAGAAAACACGTTTCTTCTCGTATTCTAGACATTTTAGCGCCTATTGGTTTTGGCCAGCGTGGATTAATTGTAGCCCCACCTAAAGCTGGAAAGACCACCTTGCTTAAAGAAATCGCTAATAGTATTACAACCAACCATCCGGATGTAGAACTGATTATGTTACTCATTGATGAGCGACCAGAAGAAGTAACGGATATTGAGCGAAGCATTAAAGGTGAAGTGGCACATTCTACGTTTGACCAACAACCACAAAATCATGTGCGCATTAGCGAACTTGTTTTAGAACGTGCGCGACGCTTAGTAGAAGACAAGCGAGACGTGGTCATTTTAATGGATAGTATTACTCGGCTCTCGCGTGCTTATAACTTAGTGGAGCAGCCAAGTGGTCGAACCTTAAGTGGAGGATTAGATCCTGCTGCTCTGTATCGCCCCAAACGATTCTTTGGTTCTGCTCGAAATGTTGAAGATGGCGGCAGTTTAACGATTATCGCCACAGCTTTAGTTGATACGGGAAGCCGTATGGACGATATGATTTATGAAGAATTTAAAGGAACAGGAAATATGGAAATCCATCTTTCGCGTCAACTTGCTGATCGTAGAGTCTATCCAGCTATTGACATTATCAAATCAAGTACACGTAAAGATGAATTGATCCTATCTAAAGAAGAATTTGAAGCGGCATTTCGCTTACGTCGCAGTATTCCACATGATTCATTAGAGTTCACAGAGAAATTTATTACCACTCTAAATAATTACAAAACAAACGAAGAATTTATGAAAAATATACTCGAGCGTTCGCGTTAGACATTGAAAGAATCATTAATTTATGAAGTTTTTGTATTGCGTTTTATCCTAATCCATGCTAATATATTAAATGTTGCAAGAAAATAATTGAAATCAATTATTTTTTATTTTAAAATAATTAAAAGTACAATCGAATAAACTATGGAGTGAAAAACTCTATGGCATAAGGAGTGAAAAGAATGAAAAGCGGAATCCATCCAGAATACCAAAAAGTCGTTTTCCGAGACACTACAACAGGTTTTGAATTTGTATCAGGCTCAACACAATCATCTGATGAAACAGTTGAGTGGGAAGACGGAAACACATATCCATTAATCCGAGTTGAAATTTCTTCTGATTCACATCCATTCTACACAGGCAAACAAAAATTTGCTCAAGCAGATGGACGAATCGACCGTTTCAACAAAAAATACGGTTTACAAAACGATACAGACGAAGAATAAATATATGAAATGTAAAATGACTTGCTGCTTTTATAGTAGTAGGTCATTTTTTATTTATAATAACGTCTAAACCGGATAAAAATGAAAAAACATACCATCTATATTGTATGTTCTATAAAATAAAAAATTAAAAGGATTTGATTGGTAAAGAGATTCATTTTGATTAAAATATATTATAATAGATTAGTTTAATTTTTAAATTGATTAATAAGTTAGGAAAGCGTATTGATCCTACAAACCCAACAGTTAATATATGCTTTATTGATAAAATAAAACCTGAAATAGTGGAATATTATATTCGTTCATACGTAAAAGGGAGAGTGAAAGATTTGGATTTTAATAAATTAATGACTGGGAAAAATTTAACAAATTTAGAAGAGAATATTTTAAAATATTTTATTGAAAATATAAATGAGATTCAGGATATGGGGGTGCGTGATGTTGCTAAAGCTACTTACGCTTCTCCAGCATCTGTTATCCGTTTATCTAAAAAGCTTGGCTATACTGGTTTTACAGATATGTATTATTCTCTACTTCCAATTATAAAAAAGAGTGAAGTGGATGTGTACTCTTCAAAAAATACAATTTTAGATTATAATTTTTCTACTATTGCTGGTCAGTTATCTGAAGATAAAATAAATAATTTTAATGAGAAGATTTTTAAAAAATCAAAAAAATATGTTTTTATATATGCTACAGGTTTCTCAAAAATTATTTCAGAGTATATTTATAAAAAACTTTTAGTTCTTGGAAGAAAAGCAATTATATCTAGTGGCTCAGATTCTATAGGTGTTTTTGAGAATAATTTAGAAGATATTGGTGCAATGCTAGTTATTTCTAAATCAGGAGAAACTGAACAAGTATATAATAAATTATTGACAGCTTCTGAAGCAGATATTTATACTATTTCGGTGACACAAGATTCTGATAATCGTATGGCTCTCTTATCAGATTTAAATCTCCCAGTTAAAGATATCCATCAATTAGATGATCGTAATATGCTACCAAATATCTTTTTTCCAAGCGTTCTTTTATTATTCGAATTTCTTTTAGAAAAGCATTTAGAACAATTTTAATCATTAATACCTGATGGAAATGTGTTTCGGTTCTTTGAAACATGTTTCCATTATTTGAAAGCGCTTAAAACGATAAAAAATATCACGTATACTTAGAATATCTAAGAAGGATGTAAGATTCAAAAGCTTTATAAAAAAATTATTGGGAATTTGACATAATATTTTTTAAGAAAGGAGGCCTTGTATTCGTAAAGGATATAAAAATTGTTGTTCTAATTTTAGTTTAAATAGTATTGGACTCGTGAAAAATTAGTTAATTAAAACTGAATTCATCAAAAATAAAAATGGAATTACTAAAGTATACAAGGAGGAAAGAAGATGAAAGAGAAATTAATTAATGGCTTACAAAAATTTGCTCAGGCCATGTTTGTACCTGTTCTTATTTTACCTATTGCCGGTCTTTTGATTGCATTTGGAAATTTATTTACAAATGCAGGTTTACTAGAATTATTTCCAGTTTTAGATAACCCAATCACTACAGGATTTGGTACTATTTTATCAAGTGCACTCGTATCCATTTTAAATAATCTTGGATTAATATTCGCGGTTGGAATTACAATTGGTTTATCTGACAAAAAACGTGCAGAGGCTGGATTCACATCATTACTAGCATACATTGTATTTATTTATGCAATGAACGCATTTTTAGAGTTGAGTGGCTTATTAGTTGATCCTGAAGCATTACAAGGTACAGGTCAATCAATGGTGTTAGGTGTTCAAATTCTTGATATGGGTGTATTTTTAGGAATTATATTAGGAGTAATTACTGCACTAATTCATAATCGATTTGCTGATACCGAATTTGATAACGCATTTCAAATTTATGGTGGCTCTCGTTTCGTTTTTATTATCTTAATCCCAATTACTGTTACTTTAGCCATTATTATGAGTTATATTTGGCCAGTTATTCAAGAAGGGATTAATTCACTTGGTGGATTTATTAATCAATCTGGAAATATCGGCTTAATGTTATATGGAATGCTTGAAAGATTGTTAATTCCGACAGGTTTACACCATTTAGTCTATACACCGTTTTTATATACATCACTTGGTGGAGTTCAAGAAGTAGGAGGACAGGTATTCGAGGGTGCACGTAATATCTATTTTGCTGAAATGGCTGATCCTAATGTACAAGTTTTATCTAAAACAGTTATTTGGGATGCGCGTGGAATTTCAAAAATATTTGGTTTAATTGGTGCTTGTTTGGCAATGTATCACACTGCTAAACCGGAAAAAAAAGCTAAAGCAAGAGCTATCTTAATTCCTGCTGCATTTACTTCATTTATTGCTGGAGTAACTGAGCCTATTGAATTTTCTTTTATGTTTATTGCACCTATTTTGTTTGTCTTACATTCGGTTTTAAGTGGTTTAAGCATGGTTATTTTGAATCTATTGAATGTTCGTGCAATTGGACCAAATGGATTTCTTGATTTCTTGATTTACAATGTTCCCTTAGGGTTTGAAAAAACAAGATGGCCATTTTATATTTTAGTTGGTATATTATGGTTAGGGTGTCGAAACCCAAAATTTTAAACACTTTATCTGTTACTAATTAGAAAAAATGCTCAAAAGTTTAAATTTCAAAAATTAATTATGGGGATTCCATCCTTTTATACGGCTATCGCTCTATTTTGGTATGCCTTAACGGCATTTTTAACGTTTATACCGCCGATTTTGAAGCCGAAGCACTGTTTTGAGCGCACTAATCCCCTGAAGGGCATACGATCGACAGAATATTTCCGCCTTAAAATAGAAGGGATGCCTTCTATGCCATTTCGAAAATGACTATACTGAAGAAAGGACACTTCTTTCATTTCTTTTGCTTGTTTCGCACGTTGAACCGCTTTGGGTGTGACAATTAAAACCGTCGTTTTCTTCTGTTTCTTTTTTGAACAGATGGAACAGCAACAATTTTCTGCGCTCTTTAAATCAAAGACAGCCCGATAAGTATCGGTTTCTGGATAATAACTGGTGGACAGAGGACGCAGTCCTCCCGGACATTGCACGATTGTTTTGGAATCTTCATCTAGGATGATATCGGCATAATGGATATTCGGTTTTTTTCCTTTTAGTTGTGTAGTAATCAACTGAACATTGTTTGCTTCTGCGAGTGCTTGATTATCATCTGAGTTATAAGCACCGTCCGCGATAAGAGTAGTTGATAATTCTTGCTTGCCCATTTGTTCAATCGCTGAATAACCAAAATTCACATCACTTTGACTGTTGATATCATAATCATAATCTGTAATGAGGGAGAGATCCGTACCAACGGTTTCTACAATATTTGCAGAATATCCAATATACCCTTTCCCAGCTTTATAACGATAAGTGGCGTCTGGGTCATAAGGCGTTTGTAAACTATTTGGTCGAATCTCTTTTCCCTTTTTTACAGCGGATTCTCCTTTTTCATTTTTTGTTGTTTGGTCATCTACCGCACGACAAAGAAGCTGAAAATCTGGGTGTTCAGATAATTCATCACTATACGTATCAATTAAAGTGTACGCATCTTTTATGAGGTTATGTAATTTTTCATTGTAAGGTGTGTCATCATGGTAGATAAATTGATTCTCTTGGTCTGTATTTAGATAATGCTTAAAAGCGGTAATATCAAGCGATGGATACGACGTATCCAAGGAATGAATAAGCTTTTCGATGCATGTGTAAAGTAATTCTAATCGAGAAAGCTTTCGTGTATTTGATGCTATCATCATGCTATCCATTCTTTTTTGGGTAGGACTTAAGTCGAAGTATTCAGCGATTTCCTTAGACAGTGCCAAGATCTCTTCTTCAATCAGGTCACGACCTGTTTCTAGTTGATAAGCATAACAGTTTGCACGAAAGCGACTAAATGTTCGATCGCTTACGGGTTGTTCTTTCATACTAGTTGAATGCAAGGCATACTGAAATCGAACATCGCAATGAAGAGACTCTGTTAATTCATCATCGGTTAAACCAAGGGTTTCTTTTAAAAGTAATGAACTAAAAATATAATTTATCGGCGTATTAGGACGACCATTGTCGTCACTATACAAAACAGAAAAACGAGCTTCATTAATCGCAGGAAAAATAATTTCAGCAAATGGTTTAGCCCAGGATTTCTCAACGATTTTCTGGACGCGTTTGGATGCTTGTAAATAAGAATCATCCATTATATTCATTTGTTGCGAATTGTTTTCTTTAAACATGAATAAACCAACCTCCATCAGTATATTTATACGGTTAATTATACCAAAAATGCTGTTGGAAAAGGAATCTTAGTAAGAAAAAGTTAAATTTTATAGGGTTTTGACACCCTAACCATA
>NZ_FQUF01000003.1 GCF_900129085.1 Atopostipes suicloacalis DSM 15692 | reverse complement strand
ATTTTCTTCTAACCATTCAAGTGCTTTCCGTAATTCACTCGTTCGAGTACCAAATATCTTATAGGACTTTTTAGGTTTATTCGTGTCCAAAGGACCGTCTAATATACAACATACAATTGTCTTCTGATGAACGTCGATTCCACAACATGTCTCAATCATAACTTCCATGATGAAAACCTCCATCAAATAATTTAGGAAACAGAACATTCTATAAATTATTGTAATTTTATTTTCACATTCTAAGATGTATTCGGCTTATCGCAAAAGATAAAATGTTCATCCAGTTTTTTATACAGGTTCGGCAAAACCCATTAAACCTTCGGATTAACGTTTCCTATGTTAATTATAGGATACTCTCTCTTTTCTGTCACGGCTTAGATTGCGAAGCAATCATATTGTTTTTTATGTCAAAAAAGTATTCGTATGAATTTAAATTAAAAATTGTACAAGAATATCTAAATGGAACATTGGGTTATACGTTACTCAGTAAAAAATACAATATTTCAAGTGAAAGTCAACTTCAGAAATGGGTCAACCAATACAAGAAATATGGAAAAGAAGGCTTTAAAACAAAAAAAGTAATAAAAAGTATACTTTAAATTTCAAGTTAGATGTCTTAAGATTTAAACAAGACACCGGTGCTTCTTATAAAGATACAGCCAATGCCTTTGGCATAGGTCATAGGTGAGCCATCAATTGTAGCCAATTGGAAACGACAATACGTACAGGAAGGCGCCCAAGGTCTAAATAAGCCGCAAGGGAGACCACCAAAGATGTCTAAATCAAATAAAGACAAAAAAAGCCAAATAGAATCAATAAAAACAGTGATCAATTTAAACAGGAGAATGAGCTATTAAAGAAGGAAAATGAATATTTACGAATTGAGTTGGAATACTTAAAAAAGTTAAAAGCGCTGGGCTTGAAAGACCCACGCGCAAACAACAAGCAAAAATAGTATACGAATTAAATAATGCTGGTTTTAAACTAAAAGATATTTTGATAGTAACTGAATTACCGGAATCAACTTACCACTATCATTGATCGAAGAAAAATGAACCGAACGAAGATAAAGGTCTCGAAGAGCTTATACAAGAAATCTTTGAAGAAAACAAAGAAAGATATGGGTATCGTCGTATTACTGATGAACTGAAAGCCAGAGGTCATCAGGTAAATCATAAACGAGTTCTTCGTTTAATGAGGAAATTAGGGCTTCAATGTATTAAATTTTCCCGTAAAACACGTCGATATAACTCTTATAAAGGGACTGTCGGTAAAATTGCTAAAAATAAGATCAACCGTCGTTTTACGACTCCGATCCCTTTACAGAAACTCGTCACAGATGTCTCAGAATTTAAATGTCTTAATGACGAAAAATTATATTTAAGTCCTATTATGGATCTATATAACTGTGAGGTTATCTCCTGAAAGATTTCCAAAAGGCCGACATTAGATATAGCAATTGAGCCTTTAAAAGAAGCTATCTCAGTAATTAAAAAGAATGCGAAATATCGAACGACAATACATAGTGACCAAGGCTGGCACTATCAACATAATTCATGGGTAAAAACTCTGAAAAAGCACGGTATCTTTCAAAGTATGTCCCGTAAGGAAAATTGTATTGATAACTCACCGATGGAAAATTTCTTTGGACTTCTGAAACAAGAGATGTATTATGGAGAAGAAAAGTATCTTTCTCTACTCTAAAAAAACAAATTGAAGACTATATTTATTACTACAATAATAAACGCATTAAAAGAAAATTGAGCGGCTTATCTCCGGTTGAATACCGAAAACAAGACACTCAATTAGCTGCTTAATATTTAATTAAATAAACTCCAACTTTTGGGGTTCACTACATATTATAGTCAGCCCCAATAATTGAAGTTTACTTGCTCTCTATCTGCTGTTGCAACCAATCATTGATGTAAAAAAATACTTCCTGGTTGTTCAGTTCATTTACTAATTCATGCCGAGCATCTTTAAATAACTTAAGTGTTACATTTTCCAAATCTAATTGAACATATTGCTCATATAATGATTGAACTGCTGTGCCATACTTACCAACAGGATCCATATCACCAGAAACAATTAAAAGAGGCAAATCCTTTTCAATTTTTTCTAGTCGTTTAGTTTGATATAACGATTTAAAAGCATGGAAGAGTTCATAGTAAAAATTAATCGAAGATACGAAACCAGACAATTCGTCTTTCTCATATTGTTCCACAACTTTAGCATCTCTTGTTAGCCAACTAGATGTCGGTTGCTGCTTTTTAAATTTCTTATTAAATGACCCAAAAGATAATTGATCAATCAATTTGGCTTCTTTTTTATTATCGAATACAGTATTTTGAAAGGTAGCTAATATTCTTCCCATTTTTACATCCAACCCATTTTGTTTGGCTGAACCAGAAAGAATCATCCCATCTATTTTTTCAGAATTTTGAATGATATACTCCTGCCCGATAAATGACCCAAAACTATGAGCAAAAACAAATAAAGGTAGCTTTGGATATTTCTTTTTTATCAACTCAGAAATCAGTTGTTCATCTTTAACAATTTTTTGAAAACCATCCTCACCAATATAGCCAAAGACTTCTTCTTCCGTCAAAGAATGTCCATGACCACGATGATCATCCGCATAAACAATATAACCTTGTTTATTTAAAAAAAGTGCAAATGCTTCATATCGTGCAGAATGTTCAGCCATTCCATGAATAATTTGAACGGCTCCTTTTGGTTTTTCTACTTGGTTCCATATACGTAAAAATATTTTTTGCCCATCATGAGAAGAAATATATGTAGTTGTATGTTCCATTTTCTGACTCCTATCCAATTTAATTTTATTTAGTATAGTACAAACCAACTTTGAAATCATTAAACGCGTATTTTGTCAGTGGAGTATTCAAGAGAGACTTATTCACTCCACATATTGCTCAATATACAAATGTGTCCGTGCGTAACATGATGAATATTGGGTTAGATTCTACTCTTGAAGTCATAAAAACTGGAGATACAAAGAATCGTGTAAACTAAGTAAAAATTGAAAAATTAATATATTTAACATAAAAGACTATGGAATCTTTTTAAATCCATAGTCTTTTTTTGATGACTTGCGACAGTAACATCAAAATGAGTAGATTACTAAAATCTTTTTCTTGTCTGGATTACAGATATGAATAGATTTTTTAGAGATAGTTATATGTTCTCGTTGAACTCCGATTATATTTTTACGAATTATCTAGTAAAGATTGAAAAACTAGTCAAGATTTAATTGGGTATAATATCGAACAGTCTTAAGAGCGTTATGCCAGCCCTTTATTTTTTTTATTCGCTCTAATTGAGTCATATTTGGTTGGAAAATTTCGCTCTCGGACACTAAAGCTTTTAATTCGTCTAAATCTTTCCAATAACCTACAGCTAACCCAGCGAGATAGGCGGCACCTAAGCCGGTTGTTTCTAATCGCTCGACACGAGTTACCGTTTTATTAAGGATATCGGCTTGAAACTGGATAAGAAAATTGTTTTGAGCAACTCCCCCATCAACATGTAAGACCTCAAGTTCAATTCCTGTATCTGATTCCATTAAATCAATAATATCATTGACCTGATAAGCTAGGGATTCAAAGGTAGCAAGAACAAGTTCTCTTTTTCCGGTATGTTCATCCATTCCTAAAACAGCGCCTCTGACATCTGGTTCCCAATAAGGAGCCCCAATTCCTCTAAAAGTTGGAAGAACATAGACGGGCGATTCTTTATTTGCTTCAAGAGCCAAATCTTCTGAGTCTTCAATCTTTTCAAATAATTCTAAACCATCTTTTAACCATTCAATGGCACTTCCAGAAATTAAGGCAGATCCTTCTAAAGCATAATTAATTTGACCGTCTAATGAATAAGCAATCGTTGTTAGTAAACGATGATTGGACAATTTGGCTTTGGTACCGGTATTCAAAACAATAAAAGTGCCTTGACCATAAGTACTTTTAACTTGTCCAGATTGGAAGGCGAGTTGGCCAAATAATGACGCTTGCTGATTTCCCGCTACACCACAAATGGGTATTTTTACACCTTCGAAAAGACTTGAATCTGTTTCTCCATAACTGTAAGAGCTTGGATAAGCAGTAGGGAGCATTGATTTTGGAATATTAAAGAGTTCGAGTAATTTATGATCCCACTCCAAGCTGTGAATATTAAAAAGCATTGTTCTAGAAGCATTGGTGTGATCGGTAACATGTAGTTTACCTTTCGTGAGCTTCCAAATAATCCAGCTGTCTATGGTTCCAAAAAGTAATTTTCCTTTTTCAGCTTCTGCTTGCGATCCTTCATTGTGGTCTAGAATCCAGCGAATTTTGCTTGCTGAAAAATAAGGATCCATAACAAGTCCCGTATTTTTATGAATATATTCTTCGTTTTTATCGTTTTTTAATTTGTTGATAATGTCCAATGATTGGTTAGAGTTCCAAACAATGGCATTATAGATGGGTTCACCTGTTATTTTATCCCAAACGACTGTAGTTTCACGCTGGTTAGTTATTCCCAGTGCCTTTATTTGAGAATAACTAACGCCTGATTTTTGGATGACTTCTTCTATTACATGACAAACCGTTTCCCAAATGACATTAGGATCATGCTCCACCCAACCTGGTTTTGGAATAATTTGTTGAAATTTTTGAGTAGCCGTTCCGATATAATTCCCTTTCCGATCAATAATGAAAGCACGAGTGGTTGTTGTTCCTTGATCAATAGATAATATATATTCTGCCATCATTCATCACTTCCTCTTATTCTATAAAATCATAAAATCTTAATTCATCCGCGTTTGATATTTTACAAGTTTAACAAGCATTGCATAGTAATTTTGACTATTTGGTTCACAATTTTCTAATACCCAATGATATAAGCTTTCAGATAAACCATAGCTATAAAAATCCGTGGCTGTCTGGATAATTTGTTTTTGATCTAGTGAAAGAAACTGACCTTTAAAATAGTCATCTGCCAACTGATTAATTATTTTTTTAATTGAGTAAATAAAATACTCCTTGAAAGAATCTAATTTTATGTTTAAGAAGATTTTTTTATAATAATCTTTATTTGATTCAAGATAGGTTAACAGAAGCCACAAAATGTTCTCCCAGTTTTCCCAAGTCATTATGGGGTAAATAGATTCGGATAGCTCTTGGTAGAAAATCCAAGTAACTAAGTCATATTTATCATCAAAATAATCATAGAATGTCTGACGCCGAAAATCAGCTTGCTTCATAATATCTGTGATCGAGATTTTATCGATTGCTTTTTTAGTTGTTAATTCTTGAAATGCTAAAGCAATTAATTGTTTTGTATCACTTTCTTGCTCCATCTATGTAGACTCCTTTCACTAGGGAATAACAAGTATTCGTTCTTTAAGTATACGATACCCAAAATATAAAACCAATCGGACAGAGTAAAGTTTTTGTCCGTTGAACTGATAGCGCTTACTCGTTACTATTTATTTACAAGCAAAGAAAACGCTTAAATTAAATAGGAGGAATAATAATGAGAAAAGCTTTTATTAGTCCAAGTAAGTATGTTCAAGGGGAAGACGAATTATTAAATTTAGGATTTTACATTCAATCTCTAGGGAAATCTGCACTTGTTATTGGAAATAAGGAAGATATTGATCGAGTACAAGACAAATTAGATAAAACAGCAGAAAAATTTAATGTTGAATTACATCGAGCAGATTTTGGTGGAGAAGCTACACGCGATGAAGTTAAACGATTGAAAAAAATAGCAGAAGAAAAAGGAACTGATGTCATTGTCGGTTTAGGTGGGGGAAAAGCTATCGATACCTCAAAAGTTGTTGCAGATGGTCATAATGTCATTGTTTGTCCGACCATTGCAGCTCAAGATGCACCAACCAGCCACTCTGCTGTGTTATATACAGCGGATCATCAATTTGATGACTATGCTTACTTTATCAAAAATCCAGACGTGGTATTAATGGATACAACCGTTATTGCCCAAGCTCCTAGTCGATTCTTAGTGGCCGGTATGGGAGATACTTTAGCTACTTATTACGAAGCAAGAGCTACTCGCCAGTCCAATTCTAATGTGAATGCTGGTTTGCCAAATGGTTATCATACAAAAGCAACAGGTCCAGCTAAGGGAACGAATGCAGCTATGACTTTAGCTGAAAAAAGTTTAGAAGTCATTCTTGAAAAAGGATATGAAGCAAAGATTGCGGCAGATAATAATCTTGTAACTCCTGCTTTGGAAGACATTGTCGAAGCAAATACCTTATTATCTGGTTTAGGTTTTGAATCAGCAGGATTAGCAGCATCCCATGCGATTTATAATGGTCTAACTGTTTTAGAAGGTCCAGGAAATTATTACCATGGTGAGCAAGTGGCTTTCACAACATTTGTACAGTTAGTCCTTGAAAATGCACCAAAATCCGAAATATATGAACTATTAGACTTTAGTATGTCTGTTGGTTTACCTATTTCTCTGGCTGATTTAGATGTTAAAGAAGTAAAATATGAAGAAATTTTAGAAGTTGCGAAAAAAGCATGTATTTCAGAAGAATCTATTCACTCAATGCCTTTTGAAATAACCGTTGAAGCTGTTGCACAGGCCATTATCGCAGCAGATGCAATAGGGCGAGACTATAAAGAAAAAAAGCAAAACAAATAAACTGAAAAGTTAAGATGGGAGCATATATTGACATTGATAAAGAAAATTTTAAATAACCCAGAAAATATTGTTGATGAAATGGTCGATGGGATGGTGCTAAGCCATCCAGATCTCATTAAAAGAATTCCAAATACAGGAGTCGTCCAACGAACTCTAGATAAAAAAGGAAAAGTAGCCATTGTTTCAGGGGGAGGAAGCGGACACGAACCTGCACATGCTGGATTTGTCGGAGCGGGCATGTTGTCAGCAGCTGTCTGTGGCGCTGTTTTTACTTCTCCAACACCTGATCAAATCTTAGAAGCTATTAAAGCAGCCGATGAGGGGGAAGGTGTATTTTTAGTCATCAAGAATTATTCAGGAGATGTCATGAACTTTGAGATGGCTCAAGAATTAGCAGAGATGGAAGGTATCAAAGTAGACAGTATTGTAGTCGATGATGATATCGCTGTCGAAGATAGCCTCTACACACAGGGAAAACGTGGGGTAGCCGGTACGGTATTTGTTCATAAAATATTAGGTTATGCAGCTGAACAAGGCCAATCAATTGAAGAGATTAAAGAATTAGCTGAAGAACTCATTCCTAATATGAAAACCGTTGGATTAGCATTAACAGGTGTAACCACCCCAGGAAGCAATGAACCAAGTTTTACATTGGCAGATGATGAAATTGAGTATGGAGTAGGCATTCACGGTGAACCTGGATACCGTCGAGAACAGTTACAATCTTCACAGGATTTAGCTGATGAGTTGCTTACAAAATTACTCGAAGAATTTGAAGCAAAAGCAAACGATCGTTTTGCGATAATTGTGAATGGTTTAGGGGGAACACCTCTAATGGAGCAATATGTATTTGCGAATGATGTTCATAAAATAATGAAAGATAATAAGTTACAAATCGAATTCTCAAAAGTAGGAAACTTAATGACCTCATTGGAGATGCAAGGTTTATCTTTAACTCTACTTCGTCTAGAGAATGACTTCTATATGGAAGCTTTGGAAGCGTCTGTGGACACCATTAATTGGTAAAAGTATTTTTTTAAAATGAAAGGAGATATTTTTTAATGAATCTAGAGGTAGGAATTCGTTGGATGGAATTATTCAATGAAAAAGTTCAAAATGAAAAAGACTATCTAACCCAATTAGATACACCAATTGGGGATAGTGATCATGGAAATAATATGTCTCGTGGGATGGCTCACGTAGTGGAAGCCATTGAAGAACAGAAACCTGAAAATTTAAATGAATTACTAAAATTAGTTACCACAAATTTATTAAGCAAAGTAGGGGGAGCATCAGGCCCTCTTTACGCCTCAGCGTTTATGGGCATGATGAAAGCTGAAGCTGCTGGTGAAGAATGGGCGACGATTTTAAAAGCGGGCTTAGAAAACATTCAAATGCGTGGAAAAGCAGAAAAAGGCGATAAAACGATGGTTGATTTATGGACAGCTGTGGTAGAAGCTGTTAGTAAGGATGAGTTAACTCATGATTTGATTGATGAAGCCGTTGAAGCCACTAAGCCATTGAAAGCGAAAAAAGGTCGTGCGTCTTATGTTGGTGAACGATCAATAGGTCATATTGATCCAGGGGCTTATTCCTCAGGCTTATTATTTCATGCGATGTTAGAAGCGGAGGCAGAATAATGGAAAAAACAGGAATTGTTGTTGTTTCTCATGTCCGTGAAATTGCTGAAGGAATTCAGCGCTTAATTCAAGAAGTAGCAGCGGATGTGGATGTTCAAGTGGTTGGTGGAGTTAATACTCATGAAGTAGGGACAAGTTTTGATACTGCTTTAGCAACAATTAATAATAGCTCAGCCGATAATATATTAGCTTTCTATGATTTAGGTAGTGCTAAAATGAATCTGGAAATGGCTATAGAAATGAGCGATAAAACGGTTAAAATATATGACGTTCCAGTTGTTGAAGGAGCCTATACTGCCGCCGCTTTATTACAAACTGGTGTTGATCTTGAAAATATTGAGGAACAATTAAGAGAAATACAAATTGTAAAATAAAAAAAGGGGATTTCTATCATGTTGAAAGAAAATTATGATTTTATGATGCCTAGTGTGAACTTTTTTGGACCAGGAGTAGTGAAAAAGGTCGGTCAAAGAGCGAAAATGCTAGATATGAAAAAGATATTAATCGTTACCGATCAATTTTTAAATGAATTAGAAGGTGGGCCTGTAAAACAAGTTGAAGACTCCCTTCAACAAGCGGGTGTTGATTATGTAATCTATGATGGTGTTGAACCGAACCCTAAGATAGCGAATGTTGAAGAAGGTAAGAAAATTTATCTAGACAATGCATGTGACTCGATTATTTCAGTGGGTGGTGGTTCACCACATGATTGTGCAAAAGGGATTGGAATTGTCTTAACAAATGGAGACGATGTAACAAAACTTGCAGGAATTGAAACCCTAAAAAATCCATTACCACCGTTAATGGCTGTTAATACGACAGCTGGAACTGCATCAGAAATCACTCGCCACGCGGTTTTAACAAATGAGAAAACAAAATTAAAATTTGTAGTAGTTTCTTGGCGTAATGTTCCACTAGTTTCTTTCAATGATCCAATGATAATGTTAGAAATTCCTCCAGCACTAACGGCAGCAACAGGGATGGATGCCTTAACACACTGTGTTGAATCTTATGTTTCAACCAATAGAAATCCAATTACGGATGCACAAGCGGCTCAAGGAATAAAGTTAATTTCTAAATATTTAAGACGAGCAGTAGCCAATGGACATGATATTGAAGCAAGAACGAATATGGCTTATGCCTCTGTTTTAGCAGGTATGGCGTTTAATAATGCTGATTTAGGGTATGTTCATGCGATGGCCCATCAATTAGGTGGTGAATATGATGCAGCACATGGTGTTTGTTGTGCAGTCCTTATGCCTACTGTAGAAAAGTGGAACATCATTAGTAATCCTAAACGTTTTGCTGAGATTGCTGAGTTACTCGGGGAAAACATTGAAGGATTAACTGAAATGGAAGCAGCGGATCGAGCGATTGATGCGATGATTCGTATATCAGAAGATGTTGGAATTCCAACAAATATTAAAGATTTAGGAGCAAAACCAGAAGACTTTGAGAAAATGGCTGAAAATGCACTAAAAGATGGAAATGCCTTTTCTAATCCTCGAAAAGGGACCAAAGAAGAGATAATTGAATTGTTTCAACAAGCTTATGAAGCTTAAAGAACAATAAACTTTAGAAATCGTTAATATAAAATTTCTAGTTTTGTCGTAAATAATAATGTAGTGAATCCAAAAGTTAGAGTTTATATAATTCTTTATTAAGCAGCGAATTGAGTGTCTTGTTTTCGGAATGTTATCGGAAGCAAGCCTCTCAATTTTGCTTTAATTTTTTTGTTATTTATTAATCTATGTAACCCTCAATTTATTTTAGAGTGGAGTAAGATAACTTTTCTTTCCAAAAATACTTCTCTTGTTTAAAAGTCTAAATAATTTTTTTGGGTAAGTAATCTAGACAATTTCATTTTCTTTTCATTGTTTTTATTTTACTTATTCAACTATATTTTATATTATTCTCATTTCTACACTTCGAACCTTAAAAGATAAGAGTCACATAGGACATTTTCATTTATCAATCACTTAGCACAATACTTAAACAAAAAGCTTTGACAAAAATGAGCTCTTTGATATAATTATTGTGAAAAAAGTAACAAATAAGAAAGGAGGACAATAAACAATTTTTTATAATAGTGATAAGGATAAGATATAATTGTTTCTTTTTATTGTGAATAAATATACTATATTGGAAGTGAGGGAAAATAATGACAGATAAAAAACGTAAACATTCAGTAAAAGTATTTTCATTATTTTTGACTTTAGTGTTAATTTTATTTACCAATACAGCGTGTGGGTCTGAAGCTACCGATTCAGAGGTAAATCAACCAGCTAATGAAGATATTGAATGGGACTATGAAGCAGATGTTGTCGTTGTGGGTGCGGGAGCGTCTGGACTACCGGCTGCTCTAAAAGCTTTAGATGAAGGTTCTTCTGTACTTCTAGTTGAAGCAAATTTTGACACAGGAGGTCACGTCGCAGTGAGTGAAGGACAATTTCATTCAGGTGGTGGGACAGTCGATCAAGAAAAATGGGATATCGAGGATTCAGCAGATTTATACTACTATGATCATACCCGAGGAACTTCTATTAATTCTCGTTACAATGATAGAGAGTACGTTCGGTCAATTGCCAATGCAATGGCAGAAACATACGATTGGATGTTAGATAATGGAGTTAAAACTTTAGATGTCGAGCCAATGGTCCGTGCTTACTATCGAGATGGTGGGAATGATGGCGATAGCGTTGGACGCATGACATATGTTGATGCTTCAGACTGGGAAAATACATATACAGGAACAGAAGCCGCAGGTATTGGGGTTAGTCGCCCACTTGAGCAAACGCTTCATGAAGAGGGGGCTGAGTTCTTGTTGAACTATCATATGGATAAAATTTACCGTGAAGATATCTTTGATGGTGAAGTCATCGGTATTCAAGCAAGTTACAGTCCAACTATTCTTCCAGGAGAAACAGAACCGTTAGATAGTTTGATGAGTGAGGGAAATATTGAAGAAACAAAAGAAAATGTCAATATCAAAGCAAATAACGCTGTTATTATTGCGACAGGTGGCTCAACTGGGAATGTTGAATTCCGTACAATGTTAGACCCACGTCTTGAGGAATATATGGATGGGCTTGCCGGAATGCCATTCTCTGATCAAGATGCTTCAGGTGAGTATGCTGCAATGGAGATTGGAGCTGCGTTAGGAAGTTTGGGTAATTATACTTCTGTGGTAGGAGCAAATATTACAGCCCCCCAACGTTTTGGTACACAGTATGGATACGGTCGGGGTTGGACAGAAGATAGTGTCATTTGGCCACTGGTTCGTGCCAATGGTATTGTACCGGATTATGATAGTTTAGTCATAGTTAATATGGTGGGTGAACGAATTGGTAACGAGGATCAGTACGCTCTACCACAAATGGATACAGCTCGTGAATCATTCTTTGATCAAGCATTAACAGGAACGGTTATTGATCCTGAAGGCGATGGTAATGCAGAAACTTATGGTGGTCCTTTATGGGCGATTATGGACCAAGCGGCTGTCGAACGTAATGGATGGGATATGGATGCTGAAGGAGTCTTAGATTACGAAGAGGGCTATGCGTTTAAAGCAGATACTTTAGAAGAACTGGCTGAAATGGTGATTAATAAATATCATGAGGATATTGAAATGGATCCAGAAATTCTAGCAGATACGATTGCACGCTATAATGAATTTGTTGAAAATGGCCATGATGAAGATTGGGGACGTGAAGAAACGCTTGTTCATACTATTGAAGAAGGACCATACTATGCTTTATGGGCAACTCCAAGTATGCATGATACGTTAGCAGGTATTCGTGTGGATGGTAACATGCAGGTGATTGATATTTACGGGCAAAAAATCCCTAGATTATTTGCTGTAGGTGAAGCAAGTGGTGGAATGCGTGTTCATGGACTTGGTCGAGTCATGACAAGTGGATACATTGCTGGACGTGCTGCCGCTTCTGTTGATGAAAATGGATTTGCTACTGCTGACACATCTCTCAATCCTGAATATGAAGGCTCAGAAACAAATGATTTAACAAAAACAAATAAGGCGGAATATTTCTCTGATCGTGGACTCAGTCAGGAGACAATGACACACTCTGAGAAAGAAGCGGAAATTGAAGAGTGGGAGCAAGATTCAAAAGGACAGCAGGATGAAGACGAAACATCAGAATCGGAAAATGAAACAGGAGATAATGTTTTTATAGGACAATCGAATGATGGTTTTGGAGGACGTATCATTGTTGAACTCACTGTAGAAGATAATCAAATGACAGATATTCAAATTACAGAGCAATCCGAAACAGTAGGAATCGGCGTTGAAGCAATAGAAGAATTAGCTAAACAAGCTCTAGAAGAACAATCTGCCGATTTGGATGTGATTTCTGGTGCAACTGTATCGTCCGATGCCTTTATGGATGCTTTAAATAAAGCCATGGATGAGGCTGGTTTATAGTATTCTAATTATAATCAATTTCTACACCCCATCTGAAATATTTAAATAAAGAAGGAGTATAATTCCCATGAGTGGAATTTATACTCCTTTTAATCATAAAATAATGCTATTTATTTTTTCAAAACGGGCATCCAAACTTCACTGTAAGCATAATTTTCTTTCTCTTCAGACATCTTTGTAAATGAAAAGACAGGTGCTTGAATGACTTCATAATCAGAAACAGATAGCCACTCAGAATAGATTCGTGCATATGTGTTTTGAAGGGTTTCAGGGAAAGGTCCTTCATTTGGAAAGACAGCCCAAGTATATGATGGTACTTCAATAACATCTAAACGATTACTCACATTTTTTTCAGAGGTTAATACACCAATTAAATGCGTTAATTCCCCTTCATCTTTCATAAAGTTATGATCATGTTCATAAGAGACGTTGACAATTTCTTTAGGGTCCATATTCATTAAGTTGTGCATTTCATTTCTTTGCTCTTCTGTGATGCTTTGTGCGAGCTCAATGATTGCATTATTTTCTCCTTCAAATCGCATAGGGACTCGTTTACTTACCCCAGCAAATTTAAAAGCAGGCATGTTGATAATGTTGTAATCCATATTTTTTCCTCCTTTAACATCTATATAGAATGAAAGCTTAGGAAATGATTTACTAACACCAGTCTTTGTAACTTCTGAGGGTAAAGATCCACTCCAAGATTTAAAAGCACGGGTGAAACCATCAATGGATTGATAACCATATTTAAAGGCCACATCGGTTACACTCTCACCATCAAGCAAATCTTTATTAGCTTCTGATAATTTACGATTTTTGATGTATTCACTGAGGGAAAGACCGGATAAATAATAAAATACTTTTCGGAAATGATAATCCGATATTCCAATAAAGTTAGAAATATCCTCAAGTGAAAGGTCTTCTGATAAATGGTTTTCAATGTAATCAATGGCTTGGTTTAGTTCTTTTAACATCTTTTCCCTCCATCCATGAATAAAGAATAACATAACCATATAGATAGTACTCGACATTATTATACAAATAATGTCGATATGGACGGACTGATTTAATTTATTTATTTCAACATCAAGAAATCAGAAGACGATTCTTATAATGGAAAGAAAAATGATATAGAATTTTTGTACACTACGATAAAATTGTCTTCTTCCAAATTTTAAAAAAAGATTTCGAACTTTAAAGGCATATCGTTTGTTTTATGATTTATTTGAATATAAGATGGGATTATAACCTTGATGAATGATCAAGGAAAAAAAGATATGGTTCTAGTCGTCATTTGCTGGCGAAATAATCTTGTTAGTCAATATAGCTGTGCTATTTAGAAAAGCTTAGAATTTAAACAAAATATTTTATAAAAAAGAAGGGAAGTCATAGTATGAATAAAGATACATTTGAAGGTAAATGGGAGCAAGTTAAAGGTGATGTCCAGAAGAAATGGGGAAAGCTAACTAACGATGATTTAGATGTTATAAAAGGTGACTCTAAAAAGTTAGTTGGAAAACTTCAAGAAAAATATGGGATGACAAAAGAAGAAGCAGAAAAAGAAGTAGACAACCATAAATTTTAATGTTTAATTCTTTTGTGATTTAATTAAACAAACATATTTCTATCAAAAATCATTGATTAGTTTCTATTATCTAATCAGTGATTTTTTGTCATTTTGGAATAATTATATTAGACAGTTATAAAACTTGTCATTCTTTGATTTATCCTATGAATCAAATTATACTTATATTTAAGAAATAAAGGAGGAAATAATTTGAACACACTAATTGCAGTCGCCATCGCCCCATTTGGAGAAGGGGACGAGTTGTCAAAAGAAGTCGCCGAAGTGATTAAAGTAATAAGAGACTCTGGTCTTCCTAATCAGACAACCTCTATGTTTACAGAAATTGAAGGACCATGGGACGAAGTGATGGAAGTTGTAAAAGAAGCAACGTTTGTACTGGCAAATAAAGGTATTCGGACAGAGGTCATTTTAAAAGCAGATATAAGACCTGGATTTTCCGATACTATGAATAAAAAAATAGAAAGCATCGATAGAATTCTTGGAGATCAAACGAAGGAATAAATTGACCAAAAGAAGCGATAAATCTTTTAATAGAATTGAATAATCTTAAAGCTCAAGATAATATGACAACAAATAGAGAACGCGAGTTATAATTTAAACGTTAAGTATTGTAGGATTATTTGTTTTAAATAAGTACCCAAGAAAGGGATTGATGTGAGATGCCAAAAGATAAAAAGAAAAATTATTATCTTAGTTACGGCGTTGGTTTTGGATTAATTGGGGGGACTTTTCTTGCTATTTTTTTTAGGTCTGTTTCTTGATACGCCATTCGTTTGGGCTTTTGGACCTGGCTTGGGTATGCTAGCTGGAATAATGATCGGTATTATTATGGATTCAAATGAAAATAAGGAATAAATTATTTTCAAAATGACATTGAAAAATCAATTTGTTTTAAATGAAATTTTGACAAACTAAATTACCGAACATTTAAAGTTACAAAATTAATCCTTTTCTTAAATAAAAAGAAACATCTATATAATAGATGCTCCTTCAAAAATACTACAAAACAGATTAACCAAAAAAACGTTTGATTTCGATGGTTGCTGCTTCTTTGCAATCCGAGCCATGGATAATATTTTCAGTCGTATTGTTTGCATAGTCGCCTCGAATTGTTCCAGGTAATGCCTCATAAACATTTGTGGGCCCCATTAATTGACGCATCCCCGCAATAACATTTTCTCCTTCCACAACCATGCCAAATACTGGGCCAGAAGTCATATAGGCTTCGAGGTTAGGATAAAAAGGTTTATGTAATAAATGAGCGTAATGTTCAGCAATAACTTTTTTGTCTAAGGTCATGAGTTTGGCTTGAGTGATCTGATAACCTTTTTTCTCAATGCGCGATACAATTTCACCTATGAGACGACGTTTTACTGCATCAGGTTTTAACATGATATATGTTTTTTCGTTTACCATTTTCTCCCACCTAACTGTTTTATATAAGTATAGCATAAGGCTTCTGACAGGCGAAAAGTGATGTTTCAAAAAAATAAGCCTATCGGAATAACCAATAGGCTTATATTTAAAACCAATCATATTTATTTTTCGCGTTTAACTTCGATTCGATAACCATCAGGGTCGGTTACAAAGAAGTAAGAAGGAGTCCCTCCTGAAAGACCTTTTAATTCACCCGTTTCGTAAGCAGAATTTTTACAAATTTCATGCATTTCTTCTAGGTCACTAACTGTTACTCCTAAATGACTAAAGCCATCACCTATAGTATATGGATCAGCATCATAATTATAAGTGAGTTCAATTTGTACAGAAGAACCCGGAGAATTTAGATAGATTAAGTCAAACTTATCTTCTGGGAATTCTCTGCGGCTAGCCACTTCAAAATCGAATAGATTCGTATAGAAATCTAAAGTCGCATCAATATCTCTAACACGTAGACAAATTTCAACTAGTTCTTGGTTCACAATATCATCCTCCAATAATTTCTTAGGTTTATTCTAACATGAATAAATGAAATAAACATATTATTCACTTGGAGGGTATTAAAATTAAGAAGCTTATTTTTAGAAAGAGTCCTTTTTGCTAACTTAAAGGAGTTGCTTAGCTGATTCAACTTTTATTTTAAGTAGTTTATTCATAAAAGGAAACTCAGCTCGCATTTGTTCAAATTCATCCCCAGAATCCAAGAATTCTGCTTGACCTTCAAGCAGAAAACCTGTTCCTTGATAGTTATTAAAACCTTCTACTTCACGGCTTCCCAAAGTCAAGATGACTTCTTTATTGACTAATACATCCGCTTGAACACTTGTAAATCCTGCAATCGGAATTAATATCCTTTCATCGTCAGTAATACGAAGATATGAATTCCAAGTACAACGGACATTGGGCGTATCTCCACTTCCCCATGAAGTTACAGAAACAACGCCTTCCTCGTTAATGACCTCAAAAAACTTTTCACTTAACATAGTTACCTCCTATAGTAATCTTTTATAGTGTTTAAAGTATACGACATTTTTGAATGTTTATACTTGATGGGCGTCAAGTTTGGAGAGTTTTTTTAACGTCAAGTTATATTTCGTATAAACTTTGTACAGCTGAGAAGAGATCATCCAGACAAAGCATATTATTAAGATTTATAAAAAATACATGTATAATAAAAAATAACGAACAGAAAATTCTGTATGTAGTTTGAAGAAAAGTTTATTTTATGAAAAACTACTAGAATTATTAACCGTAGAAATCAAAAGTAAGGATGATAAAGATGATTAAATTCTGTGATGTATCCAAAGTATATGACACAGGAAAACATGCTGTTACTGGCTTAAACTTGAATATTAAAGATGGCGAGTTCTTTGTTTTAATTGGTCCTAGTGGATGTGGAAAGACAACAACGTTAAAGATGATTAATCGCTTGATTCCATTGACTACCGGGTATATTTATGTGAAAGATAAACCTATAACCGAGTATAACATCCAACAGTTACGCTGGAATATGGGGTATGTTTTACAACAAATTGCCTTGTTTCCTAATATGACTGTAGAAGAAAATATTCGAACCGTACCGGAAATGAAAAAGTGGTCAAAAGATAAAATGAAAGATCGTGTAACCGAGTTGCTTGAAAGTGTAGACTTAGATGCAAAAAATTATCGTCATAGAAAAATATCTGAACTTTCCGGAGGCGAACAACAGAGAGTTGGAGTTTTAAGAGCATTTGCAGCAGATCCTGATATTATATTGATGGATGAGCCTTTTAGTGCATTAGATCCTATTAGTCGTCAGAATTTACAAGAGGATGTTGCTAAAATGCATAAGAAATGGAACAAAACTATTGTGTTTGTTACACATGATATGCAAGAAGCTATGTCTTTAGGTGAACGTATTGCATTAATGGAAAAAGGGAAAATTGTACAGGTTGGAACACCGTATGAAATAATCAATCACCCTAAAAATGACTTCGTCAGACAATTTTTAGAGTCAGGAAATATTGAGACGGCTGAAGATCAAACTATCCAACAACTGATTGATGAAAAATATTTCTCATCCATAGAATCTCCAGAATCTACCGAACAAATGAATATCGTTTTAAGTCCTGAAGATTCAGTCAATGAACTCATTGTTGCTCTTTCAAAAGAAACTTCAGTTTTCATTGAAAATAGACAGACACAATCATTTTGGAAAATAACAAACAAAGAAGTCATGGCTTATCTAGCAGCAAATATTGAAAGTAGAGGTGATGCTAGATGAATGAATTTATAACTATTTTTGAAAATCGTAAAGAATTATTATGGTCGGCTGTTGTTGAACACATTCAACTTTCTTTTATCTCTTTATTTATTTCCGTTCTAATCGCTGTTCCTTTAGCGATCTTTTTGACCAATCATAAAAAGCTAGCTAGCCCAATTATTCAAATAACGGCTATTTTTCAAACCATTCCTTCACTGGCTTTGTTAGGGCTCATGATTCCGTTGGTAGGAATTGGAAAAGTACCAGCAGTTATCGCCTTATTTATTTATGCTTTGCTACCGATATTAAGAAATACATATACAGGTCTTACTGATATCGATCCTTCTATAGTAGAAGCAGCAGATGCAATGGGGATGAGTCGTTTACGAAAATTAATAAAAGTAGAAATACCTATCGCAATGCCGGTTATAATGGCTGGAATTAGAAATGCAATGGTCTTAATTATAGGGACAGCAACGATTGCCTCTTTAATTGGTGCAGGTGGACTTGGAAGTTTAATTCTATTAGGAATTGATAGAGGGAACAATTATTTAATTCTATTAGGGGCTATCCCAGCAGCCATATTAGCCGTTGGATTTGATTATTTACTCAGCTTTTTTGAAAGAACTTCTTTCAAAAAAACACTCACAATGCTTGGAACAGCTACGGTTATTATCCTCGCATTCCTCATTATTCCTTTAATTTCAGGGGAAGATAAAGAGATTACAATCGCTGGAAAATTGGGTTCAGAACCTGAAATAATTATGAATATGTATAAGGAACTTATTGAAAGCGACACGGATCTTTCTGTTAATTTAAAGCCTAATATGGGGAAGACGACTTTTGTTTTTAATGCTCTAAAATCTGGAGAGATTGATCTTTATCCCGAATTTACTGGAACCATATTAGCCACTTTCTTGAATGAGGAAGCTCAGTCAACCAGCGAAAAAGAAGTCTATGAACAAGCTCGAAAAGGCTTAGAAGAAGAGTATGATATGGCTTTACTTGAACCGATGTCTTTTAATAATACCTATACCTTAGCTGCAACGTCTGATTTAGCAAAAGAATATAAATTAAACAAAATATCAGATTTAAAAGATGTAGAAGATAAGGTTAAAGTAGGCTTTACACTTGAATTTACGGATCGCGAAGATGGCTATTTAGGCATTCAAAATCTTTATAATATTACTTTTGAAAATTTAGTAACCATGGAACCTAAGTTACGCTATTCAGCAATTGAAACAGGTGACATCAATCTTTTAGATGCATATTCAACGGACAGTGAATTAGAAGAATACGGACTGGTGCCTCTTGAAGATGATAACGAATTATTTCCACCTTACCAAGGGGCTCCTTTATTGTTAAATACGACA
This sequence comes from Atopostipes suicloacalis DSM 15692, assembly GCF_900129085.1. Lineage (GTDB taxonomy): Bacteria > Bacillota > Bacilli > Lactobacillales > Carnobacteriaceae_A > Atopostipes > Atopostipes suicloacalis. The sequence goes on along the minus strand of NZ_FQUF01000003.1, from coordinate 102,393 downwards.
TTAGAAGAGTACCCCGAGTTAGAAGAAGTGTTAAATAAACTTAGTGGGCAAGTAACCGATGATGAAATGCGTAAAATGAATTACGAAGTCAACGTTAACAACCAAGATCCACAAAAAGTAGCACAAAACTACTTAAAAACAAAAAAGCTAATTAAATGATGAATAGACGTTAATTACAAGTCCATGTGGGCTGAATATGAAGATATTTATGTGGATATTATTTGTGAGTTTTACTATGATTTCAACAATTGTCCATCTTTACTTTTATAAGATAAATAACTCTCCATCAATTACACTAAACATGTAACTGGTGGTTTTTTATTTAGAAATTGGATGAATACAAGCTTTCTTGGATATGGATAATAAAAAATAAATAGAAATTGACTATTGGTCAATCGCTTGTTATAATACAAAATATCAAAAATGACTATTGGTCAATTTGGGAGAGGAGAAAATTATGATTGAAGGTATTGGGTTTACAGTTAGAGAAAAAGCTCTATATTTAGCAGCTTATGAATTATTTACGGAAAAGGGTATTACTGAAACAGCCATTAGCGATATTGTAAAAAAAGCTGGAGTAGCCAAAGGAACTTTTTACACCTATTTTAAAAATAAGGAAGATATTTTAGAAAGACTTATTTTAAATAAAAGTATGAAAGTATTAGATGAAGCAATGACGATCACAAAAGAACAAGAAGTTGCTGACTTCAATGAAAAGTTATTCCTTTTTATTGATTACATTATCGAATATTTTAAAAAAGATCCTCTGATGCTTAAACTCATTCATAAAAATTTGTCTTGGGGGCTTTTACGAAAAACTCGCCCGCACTATCAAGAGATGGATGCTATTTATTTGATGTTTAAAAAAGAATATGAAGATAAAAACATGACAGAATTAGAAATTGAAAGTCTGTTATTTATGATTGTCGATTTAGTAGGTTCGGTTTGTTATCACTCGATTATTTTTGAAGAGCCTGCATCTATCGATCAAATGAAACCTATTTTGTTTAAAACAGTAGAAAATATTATTTAGGAGATGCATGAATGGAAAAGTTTGGAAATTTTATAGCCAAGCATAGAAAGATTGTTTTATTGATTGCAACGGTACTTTTACTTCCAGCAATTTATGGCAATGCAATGACTAAAATAAACTATGAAATTTTAACCTATTTACCAGAAGAATTAGAATCAGTTAAAGGTCAAGAGGTATTAAGCGAAGTGTTTAATGATTCGGCTAGTGGAATGTTAGTCATTGAAAACATGGAAGATAAAGAAGTTGTTAAAACGAAAGAAAAGATAAAAGAAGTTGAAGGCGTTCGAGATGTTTTATGGATAGATGATTTTGTAGATATTTCTATACCAAATAGTATATTACCTGAAAATGTGAAAGATATTATCTATCGTGAGAACTCAACATTACTATTAATTAACTTTGATGGGGAAACTTCTTCACCCAGCACTCAAAAAGCGATTGAAGATGTAAGAAAACAGTTAGATAAAAGAAGCTTTTTAAGTGGGATGGCTATTTTATTAAAAGATACAAGAGATATGTCGGATAAACAAACACCTATCTATGTAGGAGTTGCTGTTGTTTTGGCGACGGTTATTCTCATGCTTACTTTGGAGTCGACATTTGTTCCTTTTGTTATCTTGATGAGTATTGGTTATTCGGTTTTATATAATATGGGAACCAACATTTTTCTTGGAGAAATTTCTTATATTACCCAGTCATTAGCAGCTGTATTGCAGTTAGGGGTTACTTTAGATTACTCGATTTTCTTGATACATCGCTATGAAGAAGAGTCGAAAAAACAAGAAGAGAAAGATCTTGCCATGGGAACGGCTATTGCTAAAACGGCTTCCTCAATCTTTGGGAGTTCTTTGACTACAGTTGCTGGATTTTTAGCGATTGCTTTCATGGAATTAACCATTGGTAAAGATATTGGGCTTGTTATGGCTAAAGGAGTTATATTCGGCTTTATTTCTGTTTTAACCGTTTTACCAGCAATGATTTTGGTTTTTGATAAATATATTAATAAGTATCGTCATGGAACTTTATTACCAGAATTTGATCATTTAGCTAATTTTGTGACCAATCATTATCGAGGATTAATTGCTTTTGGTATTCTTTTATTCTTTCCAGCTTATTATGGACAAAATAATAATGATGTTTACTATAACTTAGATGAATCCTTACCAAAAGACATGGAATCGATTGTTGCTTTAAATAAATTAAAAGATGAATTTGATATGAGAACAACACATATGATTGTTTTTTCTGATGACGTACAAAATTATGAAGTTCTTGAGATGATTGATGAAATTGAAGAGGTAGAAGGAATTGAGAATGTTTTAACGTATCAGAAAATAATTGGCCCAAGAATACCTGAAAGCTTTATTCCTGCTAGCTTTAAAGAAAAATTCGAAAAAAATGGCTACAAACAAATTCTCGTCAATTCTGAATATAAAGCAGCTACGGAAGAAGAAAATGAACAAATTGAAGAAATAGATAAGATTGTTAAAAGCTATGATTCAAATGGCATGATTACTGGAGAAGGTGCATTGACAAAGGATTTAACTGAAATTGCGGATCGAGACTTTGATCGAGTGAATATTATTTCTTTTGCGGCAGTATTTGTCATTATTCTGGGTGTATTTAAATCCATTTCTATTCCTTTCTTTTTAATTTTAATTATCATGTTGGCTATTTTTGTCAATATGAGTCTTCCTTTCTATTTGGGAGAATCCATTCCTTTTATTGCTGGAATTGTAATAGGATCTATTCAATTAGGGGCAACGGTTGATTATGCGATTTTATTAACGACAAGGTTTAAAGAAGAAATAGAGAATGGTTTTGATGTAGTTCCCGCTATGAAAATTGCGGTTCAAGAGTCAGCTAAGTCTATTGTAACGAGTGGACTTGCATTTTTTGGTTCGACAATAGGAGTTGCTGTGATTTCTAAGATGGAGATTGTAAAAAGTTTAAGTTTAATGATAGCAAGAGGTGCTTTAATTAGTACATTGCTTATTTTACTTGTATTACCTGGTGTTTTAATTGCGGGCGAAAAATTGATTGCAATAACGACAATGAATTGGAATAAGGAATTAATCGAGGAGAGTAAATAAAATGAACACAAAGAAAAATACTTACAAATGGTTATCAACAGCGATGGTTATTCATTTAATGATGCCAACATCAGTTCTTGCGGCAGAAAAAGTTTCAAAAGAGGAAACAGTCTATGTTGAATTAGATAGTGTTGGTAATACAGTAGACAAAATATCAAGCATTTGGCTACATTCAGAAGCTCCTTTACACGAATTAAAAGATAAAAGCACTCTAAAAGATGTGGTAAATGTCAAAGGGGACGAGGAACCAACAATTAAAAACGATGAGCTAAATTGGTCAACTGAGGAAAAAGAACTCTATTATCAAGGAAATCCAACGGAAGATTTACCACTAAAAGTAAACATCCAATACTTTTTGAATGATCAAGAAGTTGTTCCAGAAGACATTGTTGGGAAATCCGGAAAATTTAAAATGAAAATCACAATAGAAAATACAGATGTACGAACCATTAGTTTGCAAGATGGAGAAAAACGGAATGTATATACTCCTTATCTAGTAGGAACAACGGTTAATCTAGCAACTGATAAATTTGAAAATATTGAACTGAACACGGGACGATTAGTTTCAGATGCGAGCCATCAAGTGGCTGGCTTTGTTTCTCTACCAGGATTAAAAGAAAGTTTAAACCTTGATGATGAATTAATAGACTTACCCGATCATTTAGAACTAACAGCGGATGTTGAAGATTTTGAGGTCCCTTCACTTGCAATTGTTGCAAAATCAGAATTACCTGAAATGGAAGACCTCGAACTATCAGAAGATCTTGAAAGTTTAATGGACGGAATTGAGCAAATGATGGATGCCGGTCAGGAGTTAACCAATGGGACAGGAGATTTAGCGACTGGTCAAGTGGAATTAGATCATGGAATCAATCAACTAGATCAAGGAATACAACAAATTAAAGAAGGAACAAACCCTCTATCTCAAGGGACGTTAAAATTGGATGAAGGAATGAATAGTGCTTATTCAGCTAGTAAAGAAATAAGTAAGGGGGCACAACTTTTAGCTGATAATTCTGAAAAATTAAGTGATGCCTATGTACAATTAGCGGATGGAACGATTCAATTTAGCCAAAAATCCTTAGAGTTATCTAAAGGAATCAATCAATTGGGTGAAAAAGTAGCGACTATTCCTGACGCTACAAAGCAATTAAATCAAGGGATGTCTGAAGTTGTGACGAATATGGAATCCATCTATCAAGGCCAAGCGGCATTAACAAGTGGTCTAAATGAAACAAAAAATGGGATCACTCAAATTAAAAATGGAAAAGCAGAAGAAGCTCAAGCGATTGAATCATTAAGAGAAAATACTAAAACCTTAGAATCCTTAGTTTCTCAACTAGAAGAAGGCGAAACCAAAGAGCAATTACGTACAGCAATTGTAGCGCAAAAACAAGGTCTAGAAGGAATATCAGCCTCTAGTCAACAACTTGTAGGTGCTCTTAAAGAAGTTGAAAGTGGTATGAACAATGCGGCAGCTTCATCCGAACAGTTAGCAGAAGGATCTAAAGAAATTAATCAAGGACAAGCAAAAATTTCAGAAGGTCTTACAGAATTACAAAAAGGAACTGAAGAGATTCCTGCAGCTACCAAGCAATTTGAACAAGCCAGTCAACAGTTGAGCCAAGCATCTGGCCAAATAAAAGAAAAATCCCTTGAAGCTAAAAAAGCTGCTGGACAATTTACCAATGGTAGTGCTGAATTAGCCCAAGGAAGTAACCAATTATCTAATGGTATATCAGAATTAAAATCAGGTAGTCATCAATTAAACCAAGGACTTGGAGAACTATCTAGCGGAGTCAACGAACTTGCTGGAGGTAGTCATCAACTGAAAGACGGAAGTAGTCAATTAGTTGAAGGAACCAATAAATTAAATGATGGAATGAATGAATTCTATGAAGAAGGCATTGAAAAAATTCATTCTAAAGTGGATAATTCTGATTTAGATCTTGCTGGGATGTTGGAAGTAAAAGATGAATTGATTCAGTTGTCAAAAGAAAATGATAGCTTCTCTGGAAAATCAGAGGAAATGGATGGCGATCTTAAATATATTATGAAATCTGAGAATGTAACAGAAGATGAAGAGGTTGAAGAAACAGAAACTGAAGAAGACACTAACCAAAATAAAGGATTTATAAACTGGTTAAAATCACTGTTTAATAAATAATATCGCTTCAGGAAAATAAAGAGGATATAATTTTAGAGTAAATTAAATTTTTATTTAAAGTTGTTAATTAGAATCGTTTTAATTTACTGGTTTAAATTTATAAGGTATACTATTTATAACATAAAATAAATCAAAGGAGAATGGAAAATGGGTATTGATGAAAAAGATTATGGTAAGAAACCACATGTTGTAAATATTGAAGATCTAACAAAAGAAAACGTAAATTATCGAACAACAGTTTGGACAGGTGAAAATTTACAAGTAACCGTTATGAGTATCGAACCTGGCGATGATATTGGTTTAGAAGTTCATAATGGAATTGACCAATTTATTCGAATTGAAGAAGGTCAAGGGTTATGTAAAATGGGACCATCTGAAGACAACTTAGATTTTGAAGTGGAAGTAGCGGATGATGATGCTGTTTTTGTTCCAGCAGATTTGTGGCATAATATTGAAAACACAGGAGATACACCACTTAAGTTATATACCATTTATGCAGGACCAGATCACGTAGAAGGAACTGTACACCCTACGCATGAAGATGCAAAAAATGATCCAAATGAACATTAATAGTTATTAAAAAATATAATTCTTTACTCTTAAAGTCAATGAATATTCTAAAGAATTAAAATTAAATCGAATTAAAAAGACTCACCTCAATATAGGGTGAGTCTTTTTATGTAGCTTTTAATTAATAATTTCCGAAATGCGGTCCCACACCCATTGCCTTTTGCCATTTTAAAAGCTCAGATACTGTCACAAATTTATAGCCATTCGCTTCTAAATTTTCTAATACTGTGGGGAGTGCATCGGCAGTTGTTTCATGGATATCATGCATTAAAATAATGGCACCATTTGAGACTTGACTTGTTATTTCTTGGTTAATGGCCTCTGGATCACGTGATTGCCAATCAAGAGAATCAACAGACCACATAATAATGGGTTGATTTAAATCTGTTGCTTGTTTGATTACCTGATCATTATAAGCGCCATAAGGGGGGCGAATATAAACTGGATTATAACCCGTAATGTCTTTTATGAGTTCATTTGTATAATTGAGTTCTTCATTCAATCGATCATTATCTGATACTGTTAGATCAATATGTGTTTGAGAATGGTTTCCTATCTCATGACCTTCTTGAGCCACACGCTGAACAAGTTTTGGGTAATATTCAACTTGGTTTCCTAACATAAAAAAGGTTGCCTTGGCATTGTGCTCACTTAAAATATTTAAAATTCGAGGGGTGACAGAAGAGTGAGGACCATCATCGAATGTTAAAGCAACATATTTTCCATCAGGATCTAAATCATCTGCAGGTCTCTGATCAACAATTTGTGTATCATCATCTTCTTCATTGAGGCCAGATCTGTCTAGAAAATTTTTGGCTTCAGTAGTCAATAAAGGCTCAATTTGATCTATTGGAATCACTAAATGAACGGCGCCAACCGCTCCAATTGCTATTTCATATTCATCCCAATAAACAGAGAAGTTTTCTTCATTTATCGACCATTTCAATTCTTTTATTTGCTTCAAAGAGTCATCTAATAACTCCTCTATAATTCCTTCAGAAAGTTCAGGGTCATTGGCAATTACTGCTAAAATAATTTCTTTAAATTCAGTAATATTTTCATCGCTTAAATCGATAAAATCCTCTAAAGACAAGAAATTATCTTGAGAAATATCAAAAGTATATGTTTGATATTTTGTAAAACCATTCGCTCCACCTGTAATTTGGTAACCTTCAAAAATAAAGTTATAAATGGAATCCGTAATAGGTATCGTCGTCAAGTGAATATTTAACAACGATTGGAAATTATTTGATGGAGAAGCTTCAACTTCCTCTAAAAATTTTTCTTTTTCATTCGTTAACCACGATTGAATAATGTCATCAATTATTTCATTCTCAATTGTTGGTGTGTTAATAGCATAAACGTACTTATCAGTTTCTTTTGTGACAGTTTCTAAATGTATTCCTGGGAAGTGACTGTCGTTTACTTCAATTTTTTCTTCTTTGTTGAGGTCTTTACCGCTAGAAGTTTCATGAGGAAACCATATCTTCCAAAAAACAAAAAATAAAAATAGAATAAAAACTAAGCTACCCAAACTAACTATAATTTTTCCAGCCTTTGTCAATCTTTTCATTCATAACTACCTTTCCAAGCGATTTTATTCTATAATACTCTTAAAAAATAGGTTAATCAATGTTATATAGCGGTCTTCAACAATACTATTTTGGAAACTTTAAACAGACTTTTGACCCAAATTAGTTATCCTTTAATTTAATTTTACAGTTAAATTTAGGCAGGTCGCAGTGAGCTGTATCATAAGAAGATGAATTGTGTACTATATAGAAAACATAAAGTGATCTAGTTGCAGCTAATAAATGAATACTGGAATAGGTTGTCTGATGATAAGTAGTTTTTTTAAAATAAAAAAGGCTTAAATGAGTAAATGTTAAGCTTCCTTAAAGGGGAAGTATTTTAGATATTACTATTGAGTTCATTGAATATGGAGAAAAAAGAATAATTAATATTAATAATATGAAATTAACACAGACGAATATAAACATAAAATCTTCTGAGCTTTCAAAGTCAGAAGATTTTTGAGATGATGAGCCTAATGAAGAGGAGGAGAGATGTTGATGAAAAAAATAGTAAGTTCTTTATTTTTACTCTTAATATTCCTAACTGGATGTAGCAATAAAATTGATTTTGTTGAAGAAGGTCCTTTTGTTGAATTACAGCTTTATTCTGCTTCAGAAGGGACATATCTTGATCATTTCCCAGAAATTATTACTGTTTCTAGTAATGGCGAGGTAAATTTATTCACGGAAGAGATGGTAAGCCGATCGGGTCGAGTTGATATGAAAGTCGATGAAGATGTTCCTAAAGTTGAAAAGAAAATTTCAGCAGAAGAAGTGGAAAAAATTAAAGAAGTCATCGAAAAAAATAGGTTTTTCTCTCTACCAACGGATGTAACGGATTATGGAGTCATGGATGGTGGGGGTTCGAAAATTACTGTTTATGGAAAAGATCAAGAAAAAACTGTCGGCGGAGAAAATTCTAATAATGACAAGTATCTTGAGATAAGAAAGATTATATTTAAGCAAGTAAAAGACGAGTATTATGATTGGCTTGAAGAAACGGAAGACTATTTATTTGAGTTGAATGGATAGTGTACAGGACGAACAATATTTATGATTTTGTACAAGGAGAAACTGAATGATTAAAAATCCTTATCGCAAAAAAATTAAAAAGAGTTTTCTTTTAAATATTCGCTGTGGACATTGTAAGAAAGATTTTGCTGTTTATCAGAAAGTGGGACGTGGGAATGTTTTGAGAATGTATGTTTCACGAATTATTGAATGTGCAGTTGATTTAAAACCACTTCCCAGTCAATTAAATTGCCCAAATTGTGGTCAATATATTGCAGATAAAATTGAATTAAAAGAAAAATCAGCTATTGCTTATCGAATGAGACGGAGTAGTTATAACACGGAAGAAATTCATTCGTAATCTATTCTTAATTGCTGATAGCAATGACAAAACAGTTACTATTCTCTTTTTAGAAATTGGTCATCGAAGAGAAATTTATAAATAAAAAGCAACATAATAGACCCTCTAAAAAGATACTGAAAAGTTAATGTTTTTAAAAGATTTTATTGTTGTAATGTGTAATTTGCTAACCTTATATGGCTTGTTACAATAAGAATTGAGTAAAACTCAACTTCATTCCAGGATATTTAATAAAAAAGCGATAATCCCTATGTAGACGGAGATTATCGCTTTTTTATTCTTAATTTAGATTCAAGTTCTTATCCATTGAAAACAGTTAGTGTTTGGAAGTATTGGAAAGTTTTCTTATTGGTTGGTATAAATTTTTATTTCTTTTTTTAATTCTTGAATCAATTTCTGGTTGTTCGTTACTTCCAATAATTCGAATCCTTTTTCATAATAAACAGAAGAGTTAGCAAAATCTAAATTGTCTAAAAGAATTCCTTTTCGTACATAAGATGCTGCTAGATGGATATATAGATGATGATCAATGCAAAAGTTAATAAGATTTTCAGTCGTGCTTAATGCAGTGCTATGTTTTCTGTTTTCGATTAATAGAAGAACATAGTTGATCTGAAGGTTAGCAGATAATTTACTTACTTTTCCTAATTTTTTATATTTCTCTAAACGCTTTAACACTAAGTTTACGATAGAACCTGCTGTTTCAATTGGGAAAAGGTAGAGTATGCTATTAATTAAGCGAATATCGTATAAATACCAAGTATCATGCTCTTTAAGTCGTTTCCAGATTAGAGCGACTTGTTTATTCGCTGTTTCATAGTCGTTGTTCGAAATCGAATATAAGGCTTCAAAGATCGCTAAGAGTTCATCATCTCGTTGAGTTGGTTTTGTGATAGCTTTTAATTCATCAATAGTTTTCATCATTTTTGTTTTATTTCCCGGTTCCAATCGATTTAGACGACTTAATTGCTTTCCTGGATTTTGTTTATAATCACGGTGAATATATAGAAACTCATCAATCGTCATACCTAACTGGTCTAATAAATCCACCATTTTGACAAAAGGAATATCAATTTCTCTATTTTCAACTTTTGAATAATTTGATTGTGACATAATCCCACTCGAAATTTTATTTTGACTGATATTCAAACTTTCTCTTATTTTTTTTAGTGTCAGTCCATAATCCTTCATAAAATCCCCCTTTTATTCAGATATAACTATTATAACTCATCTTTATAAATGTCTGTTAAATTAATTATAAGAAAGGGGGGTTGCAAAGTGAAAAAAATCTTTTTAATGTTTTTTAGTACACTATTATTTATAAATAGCTTTTCCGCCATAAATTATTCGGTAGCAGCACAATTATTTACTGACGAAGTTAAAACAAGTCATTATAAGAAAGATATTTCCCCAACAGGAGCATGGTTTACAGAAGATGATGAACTTCCATAAAAAATTATATAAATACAGAGATTGGCAGTATAACTAAAATTAAAAAGAGATAGGAAAATGAATAAAATCAAAAATATCAGTATAAGTTTACTCTTTACTTTATTTTTAAATATAGTCTTACCTATTGGCAGTGTAAAAGCTGCTTCAAAAGAAATAAGTGATCCTATAATCACTTTTAACAACATAGAATATAGTTTAACTGAAAATGAAAATAACGAATTTATATTGAAAAATCTGGTAACTGGAACTGAAGATATCTTAACTTTTTCGGAAAATAAAAACGGAATAAATCAAGTTACTTTAAATGAAAGCACTGGAGAACAACATGTAATCGAAAATGAGATCAAAACAGGTGAAGTGACATTAGACAGTCAAGATATTTCAGAAATAGAAAGTTCAATTATTACATCTGAACCCGCGGACTTTTCTTTATCAAGAGTTGGATATTCATGGAAATATATAAGAACCCAAAATAGTAATACAAATGTGGCCTATAGAAAGCTCAGCTTAATTGTTTCTATAATATTAGCAATAACACCAGTTAGTCCATCTGTGGGTGTTGCAACAGCTGTAGCACAATATATTATAGACAATAACTTAAAAACTTTATACACTCAGAGAAAAGAATACTATCGATCAGATAAAACTAACATACACAAATATAAAGTTAGTTACTATAAATATTCAAATTATACAGGTTTAATTAGATCTACAAGTTATACTAGAGATATATATGGTAATGTACATGGTTAATTCTATTTTTAAGTTGAATATATAATTTGTTAATTTTATTCCAATTTTCCTATATTGAAAAATTGCCCTGCTTATTTGTACTGTTGTAGTATAATTGTTGTATTTAGTAAAAATAGATAGATTGATAAATATTAGCAGAATTAAGCGAAATTAAAATATAAATAAGGAGAGTAATAAAATGAAGTGCCCATATTGTGAAGAAGAAATGGATAAAGGATTCGTTCAAAGTGCTAGGAATATATTTTGGTCTACTGAAGAAAAGAAACTGGTTTTTGCACCTGGGAAATCAGATGATATACCTATTGCTAGTGGTTTTAATGGTGCTACTAAAGAATCATATTTTTGTAAAAACTGTAAAAAGATAATTATAGATTTAATAAATGATTAACTATTTATTTAACAACAGTCACTACGACACATTATTTATAGAGCATAAAAAATGAGTTTGTCTTAATGGCAATTATGATAATCTACATAAATCAAAAGAAAATCTATCACTTCAAGGTTCGTTTTTTTTGACGAGCCTTTTTTCATATTTTCTTTTGAGTTAGTCATAATGTTATCTCCATATTAGTTAAGTACTACCCACAGATAAAATTTATTGTTTTTAATGATATGTACCTAATAATCTGTCATTTAAAAAGAAAGCTTTACAAGAGCGCATTCGTTTTATATAATTGTTTAGATGCTTAAAAATAAGATTCACGTTTTAGATGAAAGTTATGAAAACTCTCATTCTTAGTTTTTATCTAAGTAGGGAGTTTGTTTATTTATGGAGGGAATACTTTGGATTCTAATTTAGAACTTAGACATAAAATTTCGGACTATTTAAAATTTATACTCCCGTCTTTGCTGGGAGTTCTTTTGTTGATGTTTCCCTTTCAATACGAAGGAGAAACAACCATTATGGTGGCTTTGCTTGCGAATATACTGACCGCAAAATTAGATGCATTTTTACCAACCATTATTTTAGTTTTTATTGCTCTGTCATCGGTCTTGACGCTTGTTTATCGATTATTTCAACCAAAATTTATACATAAAAATAAATTTTTAAAAGAATTGTTTGATGTATCACCCATTTGGACAGGAATTCGCTTGATCGGTTTTATTTTAGCCCTAATGACTTATTTTCAATGGGGACCCGCATTTATTTGGTCAATGGATACAGGTGGTTTAATCCTCTATGATTTAATTAAAGATTTGTTTGCCATCTTTTTATTTGCAGGCTTTTTGCTCCCATTTTTAACCGATTTTGGTTTACTAGAATTCATAGGAGCGATTTTTACCCCCGTGATGCGACCAATCTTTGACTTGCCCGGACGAGCCTCGATTGACTGTATTGCTTCTTGGGTAGGGGATGGAACGATTGGTGTAACTTTAACGAATCAGCAATATGAAGAAGGCTATTATAATAAAAAAGAAGCCACAGTTATTGCAACAACTTTTTCAGCCGTATCGATCACATTCAGTTTAGTGGTCATTGGTCAAGTGGGCTTAGCTCATTTATTCGGACCTTATTATCTAACAGTAGCGATCGCAGGAATTGCTGCAGCAGTGATTTTGCCTAAAATTCCACCGTTATCCAATAAAGAAAAATCTTACTACCAAGGAAATAAAATGGATATAGGCGAAAGAGTCCCAGAAGGATATACAAATGTCAGTTGGGGATTAGAATTAGCCGTAGCGAAGGCAAAACAAAGCTTAAGTCTCAAAGACCTCATTTTAAAAGGGATCACTTCAGTCTTAGATTTATGGATTGGTGTATTGCCAGTCATTATGGCCTTTGGTAGTTTAGCCTTAATTATTGTAGAATTTACCCCATTCTTTGAATGGTTAGGTCTCCCGTTTATTCCATTATTAAAATTATTAGGCGTTCCTTATGCGGTCGAAGCTTCTCAGACAATTATGGTCGGCTTTGCCGATATGTTCTTGCCGTCAGTCATTGCCGCAAATATCCCAAGTGAGATGACCCGCTTTATTATGGCTGCTTTATCCGTCACTCAATTAATATATTTATCGGAATCAGGCGCCGTGATGTTAGGAACAAAAATGGATATCAGCTTACTCGATTTATTTATTATCTTTATCGAAAGAACACTCATCACGCTCCCAATCATCGTACTCGCCGCACACCTCGTTTTTATGTAAATCAAAGATCCAACTCTTCGAAAATACGATGTAGATACACTTTTTTTAATAGAAGAACTAAAAACACAAGCTGTTTTAAAATAGCTTGTGTTTTATTTTTTGTATAAATAGAGTATAAAAAAATACTTGATTTTAGATTTATAAAAGTACTTTAGTTGTAAAGCTAAATATCGATGTATTAAGTTAAGTACGTTATAATGTAAATGGTTTTAATAAGGGGACTATAATATCTAAAACGACTTTAAATTCAAGCTATGCTAAGAGAAATTTTTATCAGTTTCTAAAAGATGTGAATATGAATCATATGGAAATTCAAATCACTAGCAAATGAAATGAAAATAATGCAGTATTGATTAGTTTAGAAGATTGGAAATCTATTCAAGAAACATTATAAAGTAGTGATTAAAAACTCTGCAAAAAAAGCTTTCAAAAAATCGTACAAACCCACAAAGAAAAAATATTTTTCATTCTTTATAGTTCCTTTGCCTTCTTTAATTCTACGATTTATTAAATAGTAAATGGTCTGTCAACACTTTTTCTTTGTATTAATTTCCATGATATTTCTAATAAAGAAAGGCTAGATTATTAATGAAAAAATTATTTTTAATAGGTACAGCTTCTCTTGCTTTGTTAGCGGCTTGTGGTGATGACACAGAGACCACTCACGAAGAAGCTGATGAAGAAACAGAAACCACTGAATCTACAGATAAGCAAGATGAGCAGGAAAACAATAAAGAAGATGAGAAATCCGAAGATGAAGAATCAAAAGATACTGAATTAAGTGAAGATGAAGCAGAAGAAAAAGCACGGGAATATATCAACGAAAATGAAGATTATAACGCAGATGATTACGTGATTAGTATGCGTGAAGAAGATGATGCTTTTATTGCAATAGTTCATGCAGGAATTAAGGCAGATGAGAAAAAAGGAAATCCAATTCTATATCAATATAAAGTAGATCGTATTTCAGGGAAAGTAGAAGAAACAAATATTGGATCAGAAAAGCAAGATGCGCATGTGAGTGAAATTGTATCGATGAGCCAGGAAGAAAAAGACGAACATTACCGCGAAATAGCTCAAAACCCAGATAAGCTAGATGAAAGAGTGCTGGACAAGTTACTCTTGCCAGGTCTACATGAAAATACGAAAGAGTACGAAGGCCGTATAAATCCTGATGACACGATTGGAAAAGTATCACTGAAAACAGCGGATGATCCATCAAATAATGAAGAAATCAATACACCAGATGTAGATGAAGAAGGATATTTTACAATTTATTTTTCAGAAAATAAACTAAAAAATAGTTCTGTTTTAACTATCATTGTTAGTGGAGATGATTATAACGAACAAATTTTTGAAATTCCAATTAATGAGATTGATAATAAAATGGATTACATTAGGGTGCACTAAAAGGATGATTAACTAAAGAGAATAAACAAGGGATTACGAATTTCCGTGATCTCTTGTTTTTTTATTTTGTTAATTTTTTATTTATAAAGTATATAATAATATTAAATATTGACTTTAACATTGTTAAAATATATAATAATTAATGAAAGAAACGAGGGGATAATATGAGTATTAAAATCGTTCCAGACTGGATGGTAAATTTAGAAGATGAAGATATTGCCTTTATAAAAAAATTCATTCTAAATTCTGGTTCTCTTAAGAAAATGGCTAAAGAGTATGATGTTACTTATCCTACAGTGAGGCTTCGTTTGGATAAATTGATTCAAAAAATTGAGATTGAAGATAGGATAGAAGAAGATTCATATATTTCATTAATTAAGCGATATGCAGTAGACGAAAAAATAGATTTTGATACAGCAAAAGTTTTGATTAGTGAATATCGAAAAAATATAGAAGGAGCGGATGCTGAGTGAGCAATTTACCAATAAATTTAATATTTTCATCATTATTCATGTTATTAATCCTTTCACTTGTTATATTTATTCAATTAAAATTATCAAGAAGCGAAAATAAATTCTTAGGATTAATTTTACCGATCATTTCTTTTCTGTTCTCATTGTCGATGATTATTGGATGGTCTAGTTTTACAGATACAGGTATGATAACTGAGCAAGTTACTACAGTAAATGAAGAGACAGGAGAAATTATTGAAGAAACGGAGGAAGTAGTGCATCAACCAAAAGAGAAAATGACAACGGATGATTTTTTAGAGATTGGCTATCTTACTTTAATTAGCAATATCCCAACAATAATATTGAGTGGAATTTACTTAAGTGAGAAAAATAAAATGAAAATGAGAAAAGAAATCGAAAAAATGAAAATTGATGATTTATAATTAATTATCATTTTTTTAAAATAAAAATTTTAAAAACACAAGCTGATATAAAATAGCTTGTGTTTTATTTAATCTTTTGACTATTTATTTCAATCCACTTTGCAATTTCTTCATTTGTGAGGCGATGTTTACCTTTTTGAACAGCCACATGGACGGAATAATCTGCGATTTCTTTGTTTGAAACTACCAACTGAATCTTATTTTTTCGTAAAAAGACATACAGGCCCATTACAGCGGTACGTTTGTTGCCGTTATAAAAACAATGTTTGTTTATAATCATTTCGAATAAGATCGCTGCTTTGTCATAAATCGTTGGATACAACTCTGCTCCAAAGGTGTTTTGACGTGGCTGAGCAACGACTGCTTTCAATGCAGAAGGATCTTTCACTCCAAAATCTTCAGTGGGGCTAATTTGCTTAATAAGCGTGTAGTTTATTGCAACAAGTTCTTTTTCAGTAAGATAATGAATCATCGTTCCACCAAGTCTTCTAGTGCCTCTTTATATTCTGCCATACCTTCTTCTAGAATACTCAAAAATTCCTCATCTACACCCATTTGTTCAGAGATCGTTTTCTGCTTTTTAATCATAACCTCTCCGTCTGAATTAATCGTATAAAGGACAAGGTCACCTTCTTGAATGTCTAGATGCTTAGCAATATCAGCGGGAATTGTGGCTTGAATACTATTCCCTGTTTTTTTTGCTTTTCGTGTATATTCTTTATGGAGTGTCATTTGTTTTTCCTCCCATTTATTTTATTCATTATATCAATATGCAAATAGCTATTCAATGATAATAGCTATTTGTAGAATAATAGATATTATGAATAAAAGTGAGAAGAAGAGTAATAAAAAAGTAGGAAAACAGACAATATTAAATGGCTGTTTTCCTACATTAAATAGTTCTTTTTATACTTTAGTAATATTTATTCGAAAATGGGAACGAAATTTTTCCCCATACCGTTTGCGATTTCGATAACTAATTCAATAGTTGGATTCATTTCACCTGTCTCAATACGAGAGATTGTTGATTGGGGTTTTCCAATTTTTTCAGATAACTCTTTTTGTGTTAATCCAGTACTTTTTCTAAGCTCAGTTAATTTCATTGCAAGTTCTAATCTTTTACGCTCAATTTCTATTTGTTGAGTAAATTCTGTGCTATTTTCTGATCGATTTTTAATATATTCTTGAACTTTACTCATCATAATCACCTCATATATTTTTCAATATTCTATTTCTTATAGATTTCCCTTTAGTAATTTCTCGTTTAGGTGTTTTATTAGTTTTCTTTTTAAATCCATGCGTTATAAAATAATTATTATTCTTAATCTGAAAATATAAGCCTCTCAATGCATTCCCACTAGCATTTACTCTTATCTCATATAGATTATCTTCAAGTTTTTTTATCCATTTTTGTCTTTGAGCAATTTGTAATCCAAATTGTTCAATCTTTTCAATAACCGCTAAAAGTTTTGCAGCTTCAATATCGTTTAAAGAACCTAAAAAAATATCAAATTCGTCATCCCAATCAAATTCTGGATTTCTCATCTTGCTACTCCTTCTGAAATTATTATATAGCGTATTTGCTATATTGTCAATTTTTAATAATTATAATAAAGCTTAAATAATATATATTTAACTTTTCACTGTTTTTGATTGATTTGTATATTTATTTAAATGTGTTGTGCTTTTTACCAACAAATGAATATTAAAGGTTCAATTATTTCTTTAGTTATTAGTCTATAAAAAATTTGAATTCTGAGTATATTAACCCTTTATGAGTAAGAGCAATTTACATAAAAAAGAATACAGAGATTGAATTGTATTTTCTAAATGAACGCATTAACATCATCTAATTCTTTTTAAACTGTCTTTGCATAACATTTTTAAAGATTAATTCGTTCTTTTGTATGTTCTATAAATTTTTTGAAATCTCCTTTTTGGATAAAGTATAAATTTATAGACGTATTACTCGCGTGAAAGCGGAGAGAATATCCAGCATTACTTTTTCCATAAACAAAAGATGAGATTTTTTCAAAAGGAATGAGTTGACCATAGTGACCCCGAAAAACATCATAAGAGTAAAAACCAATCTCTTTATCGGTTATAAAACAAATTCCTTTTCGAAACCAAAATATTTTAGGAAGCGTAAGAAAATAAATTCCCATAACTGGTGTAATAATTTCTTTATCAAAAAACTTTTCAGCGTTTTCTAAAAGTATTTTATCTTTAGAAGTGAATTCTCGTGTTTTAAAGTGTTGACTAAACCAGGGGATTAAGCGATTGACTTGGATGGTATATTCAATATAATCTCTATCTAATTTATCAATAAGTCTCGGCTCTTCAATAAAAATGATCACTGCCGTAAAAATGAACCAGTTTAATCCAATAATAAATAAAGACAAAAAATTGCGAGTGGTTAATAAAACGCCTGTTGAGAATAGAAAAACAGATGAATAAATGGGATTTCTTACATTGCTATAAACACCACGAGATGAATGACTTCCTCTTACAACTTCTTGATCTGTTTTGAATTGCTTTTTTGTTTTATATCCAAGGAAACTGCCGATTCCCATAAAGAGAATTCCAAATAGAATAAACAATAGATTTGGAATTTTTTGAGTCGATTTGAAGTAGACCAATAAATCCGTTGTTCGACTTAAAAACAGAAAAAATACTGTCAGCATCAAGATTCCACCTGATGTACAAAATCGAGTAAATGATAGGTTTTTAGTTTTCATAATAGCATCCTTTAAATTATAATTTGTTAAAGTATATCATAGATAGAGTGCTATAAATTTCTATGAAATTTTAAAAAATAGACTTGAGAAAATCTTATCCCTCTTTGAAATTCAAGAAATGTATTATTCGAATAAAAGATTTATGTCTTGAGCTATATTAGGTTATAATAAAGCTTAAGTTTAAAAATATTTAAGAAAAGTGCCGCTTTTGATAATTTATATTTTGCTGGTGGAAGCGTAAACCCTGGAGGCGGCATGCCGATGGTTGTCCTTTCAGGAACCAATACTACAAAAAAGTTTTACAATCAATTGAAAAATGGAGTGAAAACATGAAATTCATTAATCAGTTTCCTATAGAAAACTTTCCAATAAAGAATATCCTTCTTATCCTATTCTTTTTCTTATTTCTTGCAGGCATTGCTTTAATCGTAAGTGGAATGAAAATCCTCGCTGAAAATAAATTAGCAAAAATACTAACTCTCATACTAGGCATTGTTTTACTTATAATATCCTTCTTCTCAGCCATTTTTGTTGTTATGTTTGGGTATAATTCTTGAGAGAAATAACGAAGGTATTTAAAATATTTTTTAAATTTAAATCATGCTCAGTAAAAATATATAAGATATTTACTTTAAGATTAACTAAAACTTTTAGTTAGTCTTTTTTGTTTAAAGATTGTATTAATTTATTTATCTAGTTAGTCATTTAATTAGTTCGTTTTTTAAAAATTATATTTTTCAGTTAATGAAAGATTAATTTATTTAGTGATTAAGCAATTTCAAATTAGATTAATATGACCCCCGAAAGTTAGAGTTAAAAGCTAACATTTTGGAGGTCATATCATTTAGTATTCTGATAGTAGGGTATTAATCTTCCGACTCATTCAAATTTTAACGATGATATTCTTCCATTACTTTAATGAGTTCTGGTAAATATTCAGGTAAATCAGGTGGTCTTCGGCTGGAAACTAGCTGACCATCTGTTACCACGGGCTCGTTTACCCATGTCGCTCCAGCGTTGGTCATATCATCTTTAATCCCTGGAGTACTGGTTACTGTTTTTCCTTCTAAAATATCTGCAGAAATGGTTACCCAGCCGGCATGACAGATTTGTCCAATCGTTTTGTTGTTGTCATTCATATGTTTGACAATGTTCTTCACTTCATCATAACGGCGAATTTTATCTGGCGCCCATCCACCAGGAATAATCACCGCATCATATTCCTCAGGGTTAACATCACCGTAAGCATAATCGGATTCAACCGGGACGCCATCTTTTCCAATATACGTTTCGTTCGTTTCTGGACCTACCAAATCAACTTGAGCACCTTCTTCGCGCAAGCGGATAACAGGATACCATAGTTCTAAATCATCAAAATCATGATCAACTAACGAAATAACTTTATGATTCTTTAAACGCAAATTCGTTCCTCCATTCTTTTTTACCAAAACAGCTCATATTGAGTGCTTATTGGTTATTATACAAACTAAGCCTAGCAGACTAAGCGTAGAATAACAATTTAAACCTTTTGAAGCCTGTAAAGAATATCAACGGAAGATATTCAATAAGTGAATTTTATGATAAAATAGAGTGGTATTTAAAATCAACAGGAGGAGGAATTCCTATAAAATCCTTAACATTAGATAATGACATTACAACTTTAGATTTTGAAACGACGGGTTTTAGTGCAGAAAATCATGAAATCATTCAAATAGGTGCCGTAAAATTTAGAAATGGAAATGAAGTGGACCGTTTTGAACGTTTTGTAGAACCCTTTTATTCGATTCCATGGAAAATTACAGAGTTAACCGGTATATCTACTGAAATGGTCATGGGCGCGCCTCCCATTCAACAGTCCTTACACGAATTAAACGAATTTTTAAAAGATGAAACAATTGTCGCACATAATGCATCTTTTGATATGAAATTTTTACTGGAAAATTTGAAGCGACATGAAATTGACCATGAAAGTTTCAAAGTGATTGATACGGTAAAATTAGCTCGCGCGAGTATTGCGGGTTTGCCGAATTATAAATTACCGACTTTAAAATATTACCTAGGTATTGATGTAGGTTCTCATAATGCGATTGAAGATTGTTTAGTGACCGGTGCGCTTTATTACTATTGTAAGACCATGCAAGAAAAAGATTAAAGTAGAAAAGCCTCACTCTAGAAATGTGTAACTTCTAGAGTGGGGCTTTTTTGATATGAAAATAATAATTTTATTAATTGTATTAAAAATAACTTTACATATCTCGGGAATACCTAACAAGTGAGTATAAAATTGAGCCCTACTTGTTAAGGTAACCTCTCTATCCTCACAAGTAAGCATAAAAAACAGTCCTACTTGTAAGGATAACTACTCTATCCTCACAAGTAAGCATAAAACTGAGCTCCACTTGTAAGGATAACTACTCTATCCTCACAAGTAAGCATAAAAAACAGTCCCACTTGTAAGGATAACCGCTCTATCCTCACAAGTAAGCATAAAAAACATCTCCACTTGTTAGGGTAACCTATTAAGTTAGTCAATATCCTATGACTTGTAAAACAAAAAGACGATATTCCTTACATAACACAGGAAATCGTCTATTTTAATCTTTTACTCTTCATCTTTTTTATCCTTTTGTATCTATAGTACACGATATATATCACTACATGAAAATTATTCTTTGTATTTAAAATCAATATACGATATAATGATTTTAACATCTAATAATTGAAATTAATTCATATCTACTGACTCTCATACATATTTTTTACTAGGGAGCTGACTGCAATGGAAAAGGAATCAATTGATTTATTAGAACTGTTGTGTAAATTAGTGATAGAAAAAGAACAGAACGAATTACTAGACTTGATAAATGAAATCGTCACTGAGGAAACGAATTCTTCTCACGTAGAGATCGAATAAAATCAATAGCTCCTTCTAATTCTTCATCCGATGCCGGCTCACCATCCACAGTGATCTGGTATTTTTTTTGCAATTCTGCTAGAGATAAATCATCTGTATCTGAAATAAAACCTTCTTCTTCAATAGTAACTTCTTTATTATCTGTTCGATCCAATAGGTAATCAATGCTCACGCCAAAGAAATTCGCAATTTCTTCCAGAGTATCAGGTCTTGGTATTCTTCCACTCTTACTATTTTCATAATGAACGATTGAAGTTCGATCAATATTTAAAATTTTAGCTAATTCTTCTTGCGATAAGTTAATACTTTTTCTTAATGTCTCTAAACGGTTCGAAAACCCCATAATATCCCCACATTTCCTTCAATTTCTACTCATTAAATATAGCACATATTTCAAAAAAATATAAATACTTTATACAAAAAGTATATTTTACTTTACATGTGCTTTATAAGCACGTATGATATTAAAAATGCATAACTTTATATTTATTCACGTAAGAGATTTAAAATCACTCTCGTATATGCTTAAATGATTAGAAAATAACCACGAAAGAACATCAATCTATTAATTTTATGTACATGCATGTTTTTCTTATCTGAAGGTATCCCTCATCACAGTCGTTATGGAAAAAGATGGAAAAGGAAAAAAGCAAAGGGGACTTACTATGAGGAAAAAGATTATAGCAGTTTTAATTCTTTTGATGGTAATTTTATTGGGGCTTGGTGGAAGAACAGTCAATGCACTGGAAGAAGAGATTGTAAAAATCAATCTGGATACAAATGTACTGGTTGTTTATTCAACGGAACATTGGGAAGTAGACGAAAATATACGCATGCTTGATTTATCTGTAGGACATTTTTCAAATAATATTGAATATATCAATGTCCATCATTTAGAACAAGAGGACTTAGAAGACAAAACGCATCTTTTTTATTACGGGCATATAAAAGAAAAATTATCTCCATCGGTTGCGGAGCTTGTTTCTTCGTTTGAGGGTCCAACAATGGCGATTAGTTATAATACTGAACAATTAGGAGACAAATATTCTTTCCTTCAAGTGGGCGAAGAAACTACAATTACAACGATTGATTATCTTGGAGATCAAGAAAAATCAATAGAAATTAATCCAAGCATTGTTTTTGAAACAGTTTTAGATGAAGGGACAGAAGTTCTCGTAGAAGGGGATGGCGATGAAGGGAAAGTTCCATTAATAATGCGAAAAGATAAAAATTATTATTTATCGGCAGATTCCTTTGACCGGCCGTATTCCATTTATTTCTCGCAAGTCTTAAATACCTTTTTTGATGTTGAGTCGAATGATAATACGCCAGCTTATATTCGTTTAGAAGATGTTCATCCGCTAAGCGATCCAAAACGTTTAATGGCTGCAGCCGAGGAGTTAGCGAAACGGGATACTCCTTATATGATTGCTGTGATACCCGTATATACAGATCCTGATAGCGGAAGAAGATATCACTTTGAAGACCAAAGAGAAGTGCTCAAAGTGCTTAAATATATGCAAAATAATGGTGGAAGTGTTGTCCTCCACGGTTACACCCATCAATTCCGAGATTCGGAAACAGGAGAAGGCTTTGAATTTTGGGATGTGGAGAATCAGATGCCCATTTATCATGGTCCAGAAGATGAAGTGACACAACTTGTAGAAGACGACTTTGAAAGCCCAGAAAAATATGAAGCTCATCAAACAAAGAACAAAGAATATGAGCGGAAATATATCGAAGAACGCTTAACAAAAGGGGTGCAAGAATTAGCCAATTATGGGCTCTATCCTCTTGCTTTCGAAGCTCCTCACTACACCATGTCGCAAAATGGATACCAAGTCGTTTCGGATTATTTCTCTACTTATGTTGGGCAAGTCCAATTAAGTGATGAAGATTGGGAGATTATGGATACCACACCTTATGCAACACAACCAACCATGTTAAATGGGATGCTTTTACTACCTGAGACTATTGGTTACGTTCAGCCCGAAGCCGAAGAACCAGTAAAAGATATGATGGAATCGGCTGAGTATTACCAGTTGCTCAAAGGTGGAATGATTGGAGCTTTTTACCATCCTTATCTAGGAGTTGAAGGGCTACGAGAAGTGTTGGATGAAATGGAAAAAATTAAAAATATTGAGTGGATCGATCTAAAAGAAATGAAAAATACCGTAGTGGTTGATCATGTAAACATCCAAAGTGGAAATGGTGAGATTAATGCTCAAGTGAATAATTTAGGATTGATGAGAACCTCAAAGAATTATGTGTACTACCATATGATTGAAATCGTTATCATCATCACTTGGGTCATCGCTGTACTCGGAATAACTGCTGTTCTAATGTTTCTTAGTTTTACATTTTATTTAGTGGTGAGAAGAAGACGCTTAGAAAAAAATGTAGCTAAACCTCTCAAATAGTAGACAAAGGATTATCAAGAAAGGATTGTGCAGATTATGGCTAATTTTTTCCTATATTTGGCGCTGTTTCTCCTCTGGTTCATGTTGTTTTATCACATCTTCTTAATGCTAGGTGGTTATTTAGAATTTTTAAAACACGATGAAGATGTTAAAAATTTTTCAGAGAGTGAAGGAGAATTACCGACTGTTAGTATATTGATTCCTTCCCACAATGAACAATTGGTAATTGAGAACACGCTTCAAGCAATGATCAATTTAAACTATCCAAAAGATAAATTGGAAATTATTCCAATTAATGATAACTCAAGTGATCAGACCGGATTTATCGTCGATGAATATGCAAAACGTTATCCATTTATCAAACCGATTCACACCAAACCGCCAACGGGTGGAAAAGGAAAGTCTGGAGCTTTAAATCAAGGCTTAAAACATTCAACTGGAGAAGTTATTGTCGTTTACGATGCAGATAATACACCAGAACCAGAAGCGATTTTCAATTTAGTTATTGGACTGAACAATGATAAAAAAGCAGCAGCGGTTGTGGGTAAATTTAGAGTATTGAATGCAAAAGAAAATTTATTGACCCGTTTTATTAATATTGAAACCTTGACCTTCCAATGGCTCGCTCAAGCAGGGCGCTGGCACTGGTTCAAAATGACGACAATCCCAGGAACGAATTTTGCAATCCGTCGTTCAGTGATTGAAGAGTTAGGCGGATGGGATGAGCAAGCTATCTCTGAGGACACCGAGCTTAGCTTCCGTGTCTATAATGCAGGGTATCACATTCGTTTTTTCCCCGCAGCTATTACATGGGAACAGGAACCAGAAACCTTAAGCGTTTGGTGGAAGCAACGCATGAGATGGGCACAAGGTAACCAATATGTAATTTTTAAGTTTCTTTTTCAATTTAGAAAGCTGAACAATAAAGTTCGATTGGATTTGTTTTACTTTCTATTTACCTATTTATTCTTTTTTGGAGGGATATTAATCTCTCATTTAATCTTTATCTTAAATTTAATCTTTGATTTGGAACTCTTAATTGGAAATGTTTCGATTGTTCTTCTCGTGACCGGTTTCTTACTATTCTTAGTGGAAGTCTGGCTCGCATTGAGTCTCGAAAAAGGACAATTGAACTTAATAAATGCTTTAGTCGTTGTCCTGATGTATTTTGTGTATTCGCAGATGTGGGTTGTCTTGGTATTGAGTGCATCTTTCCGAGAAGCGAAGCGAGTTTTATTTAATCAAGAAGTGAAATGGTATAAAACCGAGCGATTTGATTCCCAACCAATGAAACAAACCATTGTTAAAGGTAAAACCAAAAGCACTTCAGAGAGGTGAGTTATATGTTGAAAACAATGACAATTTTTGGAACAAGGCCCGAAGGAATAAAAATGGTACCGGTCGTTCAAGCATTGAATAAAGAACCGGCTATATCCAATATTGTAGTAAATACAGCGCAACATCGAGAAATGCTGGATCAAGTACTAGAACTTTTTGCGATTGTTCCTGATTATGACTTAGACATTATGCAAGCTAATCAAACCCTGGAAGAGTTAACGGGGAGATTAATCCAAAAAATTAGCCAAATTATTCAACAAGAACAACCGGATTTAGTGTTAGTTCATGGAGATACAACAACAACTTTTGTAGGCGCGTATAGTGCTTATCTAAACCAAGTTCCAGTAGCCCATGTTGAAGCAGGTCTAAGAACCCATAATATTCACTCGCCGTTTCCAGAAGAAATCAATCGACAAATGGTTGGGCGAATTGCGTCTTATCATTTTGCGCCGACGGATACAAATAGAGATAATTTGTTACGAGAGAATATAAAAGAAGAGACCATTGCTGTTGTGGGGAATACAGTAATTGATGTATTACTACAGATTAGTCAACGGGAGTCCTTTTTCCCACCCGAACTTGAAACGATTTTTAATAATGGGAAAAAGACGATTCTGCTGACTTCGCATCGAAGAGAAAATTTAGGAACGATGGAATCTGTCTTCCGAGCGATTCATCGACTGACTACTGCTCATAGTAATGTTCAAGTTATTTTCCCGATTCATAAAAATCCAAAAGTTCGAAAAATTTCACTGGATGAAATTGGTAAAAATAAAAATATTCATTTAATCGAACCTTTAGAATATGCTCAATTTATTCAGGCTATGGATAAAGCTTATCTAGTCATTACAGATTCTGGAGGTATTCAAGAGGAAGCGCCAGGCCTTGGGAAGCCTGTACTTGTGACCCGAGATACAACAGAACGACCAGAAGGAGTAGCCGCTGGAACGCTGAAACTTGTCGGGAATTCGGAAGAATTGATTTTTAAAGAAGCACAACACCTCATTACTAATTCCCTCGCTTATGATGAAATGGCCGCCATCAGGAATCCGTTTGGGCAAGGGAACTCTGCTGAGCAAATTGTAAACTATATTAAGAAAATCTTCTTAGAAGAAAAGGCTGCATTGGTGTGAAGGGTAGAAGAGGAAGGCCCATGAAAATAATCGTCTTTGTAGTTATTCTCCTTTCAATTGGGTTAGGAGTGGCTTATGGCTGGATGAGCAGAGAAGAATCTAAACCCCTAAATGAAAGGCGAGAGGAAATGGAGTCGGAAATAACTGAAGACTTTATCTATCGTTGGTTAGTAAATGATAACGGAACAGTTGCCACGTATATTAAAAATAATGGTGAAGAAGATGAAGACCTTGTCAAGGGAAGAGAAGCATTAGCTGAAACACTGGGGCTTTTAATGTATTATGCTTTAGATAAAAACGACCAGAATTTATTTGACGGGGTTTACAATCAATTAACCGGTTATTTTTTAGAAGCGGATGGTTTTATAAACTGGAAGTTGAAGGAAGATGGCACAAGTGATGTTTCAGCGAATGCACTCATTGATGATATTCGTATTTTATATGCACTTGCGTTAGCAGATGAAAAATGGGATGCGAATCAATATATGCAGACAGCTGTTTTAATCAGTGACTATTTAAATAATCATAATGTGACAGACGACATTTACACGAATTTTTATGATAAAAAATATGTCAAGGCCAGTTCGGATATCAGTTTATCTTATATAGATATTCAAGGCATGGATGCGTTAGTCGATCGAGGGCTGTTAGACGATGGAATAGTGGCTGAGACGTCCCAAGTGTTAACAAAAGCCCCTCTAGATAATGGATTTTACCCCTTTTCTTACAATGTTGAAGAAGA
The DNA here is from genome assembly GCF_900129085.1 of Atopostipes suicloacalis DSM 15692. Lineage (GTDB taxonomy): Bacteria > Bacillota > Bacilli > Lactobacillales > Carnobacteriaceae_A > Atopostipes > Atopostipes suicloacalis. The sequence continues at coordinate 75,641 of NZ_FQUF01000003.1, read as the reverse complement.
CGAATATACTTTTAGCGATAACGTGAACCTTGTGGATCAAGCGATTCTTGCTTATCATTATGCGCAAGTTGGGAACCGCTCCGAAGAGTTCCTAAAATTTATAAAAGATGAAATGACTAAGCGCGACCTCGTCCATGGCATGTATGACCGCAAAACAAAAGAACCGACTGTCGACTATGAATCTCCTGCGATTTATGGATTCCTTATTTTATATGCTTTAGAAGTGGATGAAGAAGTTTTAGCGCAAACCCTTTATGACCGAATGAAGGAATTTCAAATCACAGATAAAAATAGCGACTATTATGGCGGATACTCCATTACAGATGGGAATACTCATATTTTCGATAACTTAGTACCACTCCTTGCAGAGCAAGAAATGAAGGGTCATTAAGTGAGAGAGCTGAATAGAAAAAATACTTTAAAATAAAAGACTAACAGAATTTTTGATTTTTCTGTTAGTCTTTTTTGCGTTATTTTCGGTTATAAAGATGGATAAAATATATACAGCAAACTTTTAACGTGCTTATCCGATTCACATGATTAGATTCTATAAATAGTTGCTCCAAATGGAAGGAGGGCTAGTTTAGCATGTTTAAAGTGTTGGAGCCCGAATGGAATTCCTACAATAGTTAAACAGAAAATGACACCTAGAGTTATTTCTTCAGTAACCATCACGAACCCACCAAAAAATAGCCATAAAATATTCAAAATAAGCGAAGAACCACGATCACTAAATTGTATATTTTTACCAAAGGGAGCAGCAGACATTTTTGCAAATTTAAAACATTGTCTACCAATTGGAATCCCTATGATAGTAATCGACCAAAGAATCCCTATCACAATCCATGAAACCCAACTAATAAATCCTCCTAAAACAAACCATATAATATTTCCTAATAATTTCAAAAAGATCAGTCCTTTCTATACGATAGTTATTTATATTATAAGAGAAAATGCTTAGTCATACATCGGTCTCAATATTGATTTTCAATTTTCTGTGAGACAAATATTTTTTTAGTAGAGAAGCTATTTTTTTGGAAAATATTCCGAGTATGGAGCTTTTATTTTTAATAAATAAACCTTGTTGTATAAGGATTTTCTCTCTTGGTATTATAGTCGTACATGACATTCAAAGAAAGCATTTTATTTATTCTTTGTTTTTAAATGGTTTAGAATGAAGAGTAAAGGTAAAAGGAGGACTTGATTTGCAATATTTTAATAGTAAAAATAAGAGAAAGGCTCTGGTAGTTGGAGGTTCTCTTTCAGGTTTGATGACTGCAATTGCTTTGGCTGAAGAAGATATTGAAGTCATTTTACTTGAGAAAACGGCAGAGGGTTCACGAGAGGGCGTAGGTCTCCAAGTGGATGGCTCTCGCTTTTATCAATCTAAAACTGAAAAAAGATTACGTCAACTTGCTTCTGGCGGGAAGGCTACTGTGGAGTTATGGTCATCCATTGAAGCACGATTACGAAATGCGGCGCATAAGGAACCTAATATCCATCTCCTCTTTAACCAGCGAGTTGTAGAAGTGGGACAATCGACTGAAAGCGCCTGGGCGGAAACGAGTGAAGGAGAGAGATTCCACAGCGATCTTTTAATCGGAGCAGATGGGCATCGAAGTCTCGTCCGCGAAGAAGTTGCCCCTGAAAAAATAGATGCTGATTTTGCAGGTTATTTAGTCTGGATGGCATCTACTCCTGCCGAAGATTTACCCTTAGATAAGCGGCCTGAAGTAACCAATGGCGATGTTAAAATGATGAATTCTGCCGATGTTTTTTTATTTGGGGGTGGTGATGAAGGATAAAGAGGGGGTTACTCGAGTAGGCTGTATTTGGTATGATAATAGTCAAACGGAGTTATTGCATAGATTAGGCGCAGTAAAAGATGGTGTGGTGCAGTATACGATTCAAGGAGAAGATTTAACGAATGAAGATTTAGGAAATATTATCCGTAAAGCGAAAAGGAATTGGCCAGAACCTTGGAAAACGGCGACACAATATGCGCTTGAGTCTCGTAATTTTCTGGGAACACCGATTAAAGAATATTACCCCGAACGATTAATCAAAGGGCGTATAGCTTTAATTGGCGATGCTGCTCATGTCCCTGCTCCGATTACGGCTAGTGGCTTTAATGATTCATTAATTGATGCAGTGGTTTTAGTAGAATGCGTAAGATCGGGAATAGAAGGAAATAAAGCGATTGAAGCTTTAAGTGACTATGAAGATCAACGATTAGGAAAAGTTCAGCGGATGGTTCAATCTGGAATGTCTTTCAGTCGTTCTTTTGGCCGTGATCGCTAAGTTAGAGGATGAGTTTGACGATGATATCAAATGAAAAGAAGAGAAAAAAAGTAGCTATTGTTGGTATGGGTGTTACTGGAGTGAGCGTTCTTAGAGAATGGACAAGAGAAAAAGAAAAAGGCCGAGCAGTAGACATCACCGTTTTTGGCGATGAAAAAACTTTCGGGAGAGGTTTTCCTTATCAAAAAGAGGATGATCTGATCATAATGAATCAGCCAGCAGACTTAGCGACTATTATTCCAGAAGAAAAAGATGATTTTGTTCATTGGTTAAAAGAAAAAGGTGAAAAAGATCCAAGGAAGGGTTATTATCCACGAGCCGTTTTTGGAAATTATTTAAACGATCGAATGAAAAGCTGGTTAGAGCAATCTAAAGCGCGAGTCATTAAAGAAAAGGTAGAGACCATAAGACCACTTGATGGTCATTGTTTTCGAGTTTGTTCCACTTCATTAACAGAAGACTTTGATTATGTTCATCTTTGTGTGGGGAATGCTCCTTATGAAGATGATTATAATTTAGTTCATCATCCTCATTTTATAGCGAATCCTTTTCCACTAAAAGAAAAGCTTCAATCGATTCCTTTTGGTGTAAGTCTTGGAGTTTTAGGAACTGGGCTCACTAGTATTGATATTCTTCGATATGCCAGAGAAGAAAGACCTGATTTAAGTTTATCTTTTTATTCCCAGTCGGGTCGATTTAAAACGGCTCGTGGAGAAACGATTCCCTATACTTATAAATATTTTACAGAAGAAAATATAAAAAAGACTAAGGAAAAAAATGATGGTTGGATTTCATTAACTACTTATTTAAATTGGATGATTAAAGAAATCAATCATCGAGGTATTCAACTAGAGCATGATTGGTGGTTTCAAGATTTTGGTTCAATAGAAAAAGTTCAAAGAGATATTATGGATCCCTATATACTCGGAGTTGTACAGACTTTAATTCTAGGATTGGATCCTTTTTTGACAGAGATGTGGGGAGCATTGACGGAGAAAGATAAAAATCGATTTATAGAAGACTATGGAGAAATATGGGATAAAGTACGAAGTTCCTTTCCTAAAGAATCTGGGGAAATATTAGTCGAAGAATGGAAAAAAGAAGCTATTTCTGTTTATGGTAAAGTTCATGATGTCATTAAACGGGAAAATCATTTTGAAGTTCTTTTAGAAAAAAATGTAAAAAAAGAAGTTGAGTATCTAATCAATGCGACTGGTAGTATTAAAAACGTTGATTGGAAGATAGGGCGGATGCCGCTTTTGGCCCAATTACTCAGTGAGCGAGTGTTGCAACCTGAAGTTTTTGGAGGGGTGCAAGTGACTATGCCCAATTTGAGTGCTATCAGCCAGCGATATGGAGTTTTACATCAATTCAAAGTACACGGACCGCTCATTGCCGGTATTCAATTTGGAAATAATTCAATTGATATTCTATCTGAAACTGCACAAACAGCCGTTCAATCCATTATTCAAAAAGATTTTAGCTAGATATAATGTGAGGAGAATGTAAATGAAAACAGTAGGGTTCGTCATTAGTGACTTAGTAAGTGAGAAAAGGCGTGGACTTTTACCGGAAGATATAAAAGATATTAAGCATCATTCAAAAGTTTATGTTGAAGCCGGATACGGTGAGGTTCTTGGTATAAATGATATAGAATATGAAGAAATGGGTGTTCAAATTTGTTCGCATGAAGAAGCGCTCAAACAAGATATTATTTGTGATTTAAAGGTAGGAAATGCTTCTTATCTCGAGCAATTGACTCCTCAACAAGCTGTTTTTGGCTGGATTCATGCAGAAGGTAATGAAGAACTTGTTGATCGATTGTGTCAAAATAAATTGACAGTCATTGCTTGGGAAGATCTGTATGAAGCGAATCGACATGTTTTTTGGGAGAATAATCACATTGCAGGGCAAGCTGCTGTTTTGCATGCATTTACTTTATTTGGAAAGTTCCCTAAACGTTTAAAAGTTGCTTTAATCGGTCGAGGAAATGTTTCGATGGGAGCGTATGAAATATTAATTTCTCTTGGCGCAGAAGTGAGTATTTATAATCGAGAAAGAGTCAAATACTTATCAGAAGAAATTGATCAATTTGATGTGGTTGTTAACGGTGTCTTATGGAATAAGTCTCGCGAAGACCATTTAATTTATCGAAAAGATTTAAAAAGAATGAAAAATAATGCAATGATTATTGATGTTAGTGCAGATACAGCTGGAGCGATTGAAAGCAGTCGACCTACTGGACTTGAAGATCCTATCTATAAACTAGATGGCGTGCTTCACTATGTGGTTGACCATACACCATCAATTTTCTTTCATTCAGCTAGTGAATCAATCAGTAAAGAGGTCGTTCGATATATTGATTATCTAATAGAAGATAATATCAAAAATCAAACAACCTTGTCGAATGCGGTTATTATAAAAGATGGACATGTGATCAATGAAAAAGTTAGAAAATCAATGAATAGAAAGGGATTAATAAATGAAAAAATTAAATTTTGATGATTTTATTTTTGGTTTAAGAGATTAATTGCTGTTGTATTAGCCCTTATGATGACGGTGAGGCAGATAAAACTAGATGAATTTTTTCTTTCAGATAGTTATATGACTTCGATTTTTATTGTGGGTATTCTTTTATCTGTAGTTAGCCAAATGATCTATGAGCATTTTTATTTGAATCAATCATCGAAACGTTGGCTGTTAAAGGGGGTAGCGATTGTTTTAATCCTTCTCTATGGTTGGTATATGCACTCCAGCCTTTCTTTAGTCGATGATGAATTTTGGTTTTTTTACTCCATTCCAGGCATTCAGGGAATGATTGTTTATTTTTTCTTAAGTGTCCTTTTAATCTGGATACCGACTATTCGTCAAGATCGAATGAAATTTTCCGATAGTTTTATGGTTAGTTTTAGAGCTTTATATACTTCGCAATTTTTCTCACTTGTTTTATTTATAGGTATCAGTGGATTAATTTTCCTTATAGAAGCTTTACTTTTTTCAGTAGGGAGTTCCTGGTGGGGGAACAGTTTTATTGTTATTTTTAATTTTGTAGGACCAATGATTTTCTTGAGCATGCTGCCGAAGTACTATCTTATTCATTCAACAGATGAAGAAGCGATAGAGGAGATTGAGGGTTTGATAAAACCATCGAAGTTTCTCAGTCGATTAGTTTCTTTTATCTTTATACCTTTAATGGAAGTATATAGTGGAATTCTTATTTTATATATTCTATTAAATTTTGGGAGTGGCTTTTTTACGGATAGTTTAATTGAAGGACTTCTTTTAAATTATATTATTTATGGCTGGGTTTTATTGTTATTGGCGGATTCTGTTGAAAGTAATTTTGTTGGTTTGTTTAAATCTGTCTTTCCTTTTGCGTTGATATTTGTTGTTTTCCTCCAAATGATAGCGACTATCAATCAAATTCAAAAGTTGGGCATGACTCATGGGCGTTATTTGATTTTATTGCTGGGGTTAGCTTCGATTATTGGTAGTCTTTATTATTTAATGAAGAATAGAAGTTTGAAAATTATTCCAATTCTTGCTTTAATCACTGGTTTTATTGCTTTTGTTCCACCTTTTGATGCGATGTCTGTTTCGGTAAAAGCACAAGTTAATCGAATAGAAGACATTTTAGATCGCTATGAGGTCAATCGAGAGACAGGCAAGAGTGAAGGGGAAAAATTGATCAGTAGTCGAGATGAAGATAAATTGGAAAGTTCACTGGACTACTTAGATGGAATTCAAGCTTTGAATCAACTTTCTTGGTTACCTAAACGAGATTATGTTCGACCGATGGAATATTTCGATTTTGATGCAGCTTCTCCGATACATCCTGAAGATTTCTGGGAAGAAGAACTGCCAGAGGAAGAAATAGAAGAAGAAAAAATGAGACAGACTCGTCTTGAATCGGATCGCTTAAATCTTGATTTAGAGGGTTTTAGTCAACTCATCGAGGTGAGGGCTTTTAGTGGTTTAACCAAAGAAGAAGGGGAGATTGAAAAAGACGGGGTGACTTTTCAATATCAAGTCGATTTAGAAGATGGTTTTGAAATCTATATGGACTCTGATATTCTAGAAGAGATGCTAACTTATGATTTCTCACAGGCTATCGAAGATTTAGAAGAAGGGCGTTTAGCTATTGAAGATTTAACGTTTACAGAAGAAATTGATGGATATCCTCTTCAAATCATTATTCAAGAGCTTGAAATTTCAGAAGAGTCTACATTTATTGATTTTTATTTATTATTTTAAAAGGAACGGTTTTTGTTCTTTTATTGAAGGAGGATTTTAATGGATGTTCGTATGTTGTTAACACTTATTTTTGGTTCAGTTATTTTTATTTTTTTGATCGTTGCTTATTTTCTCTATCGTCGAGATCAAAAGATTAAAAATTATAGTACTGAAAAAACAAAAGGGGAGGTTGTCCAATATTCTTGGCAAAGCTCCCGATCGCCAGTAGTTGAATATATAGTCGATGGTATAGCTTATAAAAAAGCTTTATATTATTCTTATGTGAGTCATTTTTCTACGCTTTTTTCATCTCCTAAAGTATCGGCTAAAGATAATCTATTAGATACCAAGCTGCTCTTGAGAGGAAATGCAATGGTCTCTTTAAATACTTTAATGCATGACAATTTTCCGCTCGGTACCGAGATGATGGTTTATTATAATCCTAAGCAGCCTAAACTTGCCTATGTTGAACGTTATGCACCAAATTATCTTTGGAGAATATTTTTAGGGATTAGCGGACTCTTTAGTGTAATTCTCCTAGTGATTTGGTTAGTTTTTTAGGATTCCAGGAAAAAGAAATATCTAAAAAGAGACAATTAGTAAATCAATAATTACTTGTGCTATGATTAGTTTAGAAGATAGCACGTCTAATAATACTCAAGAATGTAGAGAGTATGTGACTAAAGAGAAATACAAACCCAATTTATCCAGTTTACTTTTCTTATTTATTTTCTTGTTTATTCCAGATATTATATTTAGGACGCCTAATTTTTTCTGGAATTCTATTTTTATCATTCAGTCGTCGCTAAAATATCTCGTGATTGGTTACTTACTTCTTTCCATGTTTTACCGCAACAAATTTTTTGAAGAGAAGCAGGCTTTTCTAACAGTAACTGTTTATTTACTATACTTTTTACCCTTACTTCTTTTTCAAATGTTTGTAGCCTTATAATTCATAATTAAGCAACATTAAGCTTGGAAAGTATTTTGGAGCTTACTTGTAAAGAAACGAAAGAAAACAAGCAAATATAAAAAATAGCAGTTGAAATTTTAAAATTAATAAAAACAGTAGATTATGTTTCATTCAATCTGCTGTTTTTGATTTTCACTTATGGCTTATTTTATAAAATGAATTTTATATGAATTTTTCTATTTTTAGTCCTAATTATTTCACATCATTATTGTAAAATAAACTCATTCGGGTTAAAGTATGATTGATAATTGTAGGCTTCAAGCTTGTTGTTACGAAGGCTGAGAGGAATCCTTGCATGACGAGAAGTCGTGTTTCACTGCGGTTCGTAATAACTAGGAAAAGCGATACAAAAATTATTGAAGGAGTGTCAAAAATAATGGAAACAAAAAGAATAATTAATGATTTATTTCCAGAATATCAAGAAGATTTAAGAGCATTAGTTGCTATTGATAGTGTGCTAGATGAAAAGGGTCAAGCACCATTTGGTCAATCAGTTCAAAAAGCTTTGGAGAAAGTTGTAGAGCTTGCGGGAAATTTAGGCTTTGAAACAATGATCGATCCAGAAGGCTATTATGGTTATGCTGAGATTGGTGAAGGCGAAGAATTGTTTGGTGTTCTAGGGCATGTGGATGTGGTGCCTGTTGGAGACTTAAATAATTGGGATAGCGATCCATTTGAATTAACTGAAAAAGATGGGAAGCTATATGGTCGTGGGACTACAGACGATAAGGGACCCTTGCTTGCTTCAATGTATGCTTTGAAAGCTATTTTAGATGAAGGCTATCAATTGAATCAGCGCGTTCGTTTTATCTTTGGTGCAGATGAAGAATCTTTATGGCGTTGTATGGAAGCTTATACAAAAAATGAAGAGCTGCCAAATATGGGATTCACACCAGATTCATCTTTCCCACTAAATTATGCAGAAAAAGGTCTAATCGAGTATTACTTGCATACAAATGAAGACTCGTCTATTCGCCTAGAAGGTGGAGGTCCACTAAACGCGGTGCCTGAACAAGCACGTGTCGATTATGACGAAGAAGTAGAAAATGCCCTAAAAGAATTGGGTTATAACTACAAGCGCGAAGCGGATGATTTAATCGTTTATGGAAAAGCCGTTCATGCGATGGCAGCGGACCAAGGTGAAAATGCGATTATCTATGCGGCAGAAGCCCTTCATAAAGCTGGTAAAAGAAATACAATGGTTGACTTCATTGTTGATGTGTTGGCCAATCCAAACGGCGAAGGCATCTACGGTGTGGTCGAAGATGACGTTTCTGGCAAACTCATGTTAACGGTTGGAAATGTTGAATTTACCGAAGACTCTCAAAAAGTAGGAATTGATATGCGTTTCCCTGTAAGCTATTCAAAAGAATTCATTGACGAAGGGTTGAAAGAAGTTGGATCGAAGCATCAAGTGAAGGTGGAGGATTATGATTATCTTCCTTCGGTTTATCTCGAACGCGACTCAGAATTGGTGAAAAGTTTGATGAAGGCTTATCAAGATATTACTGGAGATATGGAGTCAAAACCTCGATTAAGTGGGGGAGCGACATATGCGAGAGCGATGGAAAACATTGTGGCTTTTGGTGCTTTATTGCCAGGGAAAGAAGAAACGGAACATCAGCCAAATGAAAATATCGTGATTGAGGATATGAAGGTGGCGATGGAAGTTTATATTGAAGCGTTTATGAATTTAGTGGTAGAGGATAGGGTATGATGAAAAAATTTAAAATGCCGACTGCGTATACGATTGTTACGATTGCATTGATTTTGACCGCCGCTTTGTCTTATTTTATTCCGCAGTCTGTGGTCAATCCGGAAACGGGTGAGATTGTTTTTGATGCAATATTTTCTGGCGAGGGCGAGATTCTTCAAGGACAAGGGTTGCAACCTTTTGGCTTATGGGATATTGTATTAGCACCGATTCAAGGCTTCCAAACAGCGGCAGATGTAGGGATAGGGATTTTGATGGCCGGTGGATTTTTAGCGGTCTTGAACCACACAGGTGCTCTTGAAGCAGGAATTGGGGCGCTTTTAACTAAATTCAAAGGCGGAGTTTTGATTGCAGTAATGACTTTGGCTTTTGCCGTATTGGGTACTTCCTTTGGTTTTTGGGAAGAAATCGTCGCCTTTGTTGTGGTGATTGTTCCGACTTTTGTTTTAGCAGGCTATGATGTCATGGTTGGTTTAGGTGTCTTGTTTATCGGAGCGAGTGTAGGAAATATGTCGAGTTTAGTCAACCCCTTTGCGACCGGGGCTGCGGTCTCTGCGATTGGGAACCCTGAGTTATCCATTGGTTCCGGAATTATTCTACGCTTTGTGATTTTTGGTGTTTTATATGTGGTGGGAACTGCTTATTTAATTCGCTATGCCAACAGAGTGAAAAAAGATCAAACAAAATCGGTGGTGCACGGTTCAGATGGCATTGATAATTTAGTAGATGAAGAAAGTTCATTGCCTGAATTTACGGGTCGACGAAAAGCTTCAGTGACTGTTTTTATGGTGATTATCCTCTTGATGATTGTTGGGTTTATTCCATGGGAAGAATTATTAGGTCAAAGAGGAGCCGACATTGTCAATGCGCCGATTTATGGTCTAGCTAAAATTCCTATTCTTGGAACTATTTTGGGAGCTTCTCATATCTCACCATTTGGTACTTGGTATTTCGACGAGTTTGCATTTTTATTCTTTGCCGGTTCACTCATTTTGTTGTTTATTAATAAAATGAAAGAAACAGAATTTATTGATGTCTTTACGGATGGTGTGAAAGACTTACTAGGAGTAGTTTTAATTCTGGCTATTTCCCGAGGAATTGCGATTATCATGGGGGATGCTTCAGAAGGGATGTCCATTACCTTTATTTATTGGATTTCTAATGCATTATCCAATGTGCCGATTTGGATTTTTGGGGTCATTGCGATGGGTGCGTATGTTTTGATTGGTATCTTTTTACAATCGACAAGTGGAGTTGCAGGAATTACCATGCCGATTCTAGGTGCAGTGGCTTCTGCGCTGTTCATTGGAAGTAGTTTAGGAAGTGCTGGCGGACAAATCATTTTAATTAGTGCTTTTGTGGCCGGAGTTAACTTCGTGTCCTCCATCTATCCAACCGCTACGCTAATGGGATCTATCGAATTGGTAAATGTTCCTTATGACCGGTACTTGAAATTTATGGTGCCCATTATGGTAACCTTGCTCGCGATATCCGGGATTATTATCGGTATAGCGCCATATCTAGGATTAGTTCAATAAATAAAAATTTAATAAACCGAGTTTTCGAAATTTCAAGGTGTTGATGAATCTATTTGGGTTCATCAGCATCTTTTTTTGATGAAACACGACTTTTAAGTGCTCCAATAAAAAAAAGACCTAAATAAATCAGTAAATCGGCCGCTATCGGACAAAAACAGCTTTTTATGTCTGATAGATTAATGATAAACGTCTTATCAACTGAACCCCTAATCTTTGTCTGACTTTCTAGCTTATAGTATAGTGAATACAGCTATAATATTTTGAATACAAGTGAAAGTCGGTGCACAGAATGAAAAAAATAGTCATGAGTTTGAGCGTGCTTTTATTATTATCTGCATGTGGAAGTGATATGGGAGCGAATGAATCCCCAACAGAGCAGTCACCTTCCGAAGAAGCGAACGAGCAAGTGAATAAAACAAACACAAGGGAAGCCAATGATTCTAATCAAAACGGCGAAGACCAAACCATCACTTTCGTTCCTCAAAAATCCGATTTAGATGCCGGGTTATCTATTGAAAGTGACGAAACATTAGCGGAATTAGCAGGAATTATAGAAACAACCGATTATTCTGAAATTGGAACAGAAGATGATGTCACGATTCAATATACGGGCTTATATTATCAAACAGAAAAGAGTATCCAGCCCATATTCATGGTGACAAATAAAACCGAACAGTCATATACGAATATGGATATGGTGGTGTCTTTCAAATCAACAGATGGTGGGTCAATTTTTGAGCAAGAAAAATTTCATCTAAGCCAAGAAGAATTTGGAGTATTAAGACCCTATACTTCTATGCCATTATATTTAACCATTGATTCATCAAAAATAGAGGTTTTAGAAAAAATTACTCAAACACGGGATGAAGAGATAAGTATTGATTATTTCGACTTTGAAACGGTAGAAGAAGAAATATAAATAAAGCAAAAGAGTTTAGAGGGATCATATCATAACCTTCTAAACTCTTTTTTTATTTTATGAATTCAAATCTATTTTTGAATGTTTGTTTTTAATTTCAAGAGCTTCTTTTACACATTTACTGTCATCAAAAGGATATTTTTCTGTTCCAATTATTTGATAATCTTCATGGCCTTTTCCGGCGATCAAAACAATATCGTCTTTTTCTGCAAGGTTTATTGCATGCTGAATGGCTTCTTTTCGACTAACGATTTGACAATAATTCTCTTCTGTTAATTCATTGGTCATTTCTTCTAAGATACGTTCTGGATTTTCTGTTCGTGGATTATCTGAAGTAAAAATGACATGATCACTATTCGTCACCCCAATTTTTGCCATAATTGGTCGCTTAGAAGCATCTCGATCGCCACCACAACCAAACACGCTGATAATTCGACGATGGTTAATATGGGCTAAAGTCTGCAAAGCTTTTTCTAAACTATCTGGTGTGTGCGCAAAATCGACAATCGCTGTGATTTCATCTTTTGTAGTATCAGACACAACTTCTAAACGACCATCGGCGGAGGACAAATTCTTTAATTCTGCAATAATCTTTGGTAAAGCAATGCCTTGAGAGTGAGCAGCCGCTATTGCTGCTAATGTATTATAAACATTAAATTCTCCAATTAATGAGCTCTGGACAGAATAAGTTTTTTGGTTATGATGCAGCGTAAATTTTGTATCAAATTCAGAATATGCACAGTCACTCGCATAGTAATCTGCTGAAGAATCCAACCCATAAGTTAAGACGGCTGCTTTTGACTGTTCAATAAAATAGTCCGCGGCATCATCATCACGATTTATAATCGCAAAATTCTCTAATCCCCGACTATTATAGGGTTCTAATTCTTTGAAAAATTTTCCTTTAGCTTCTAAATAGTTTTCCATGGAACCATGAAAATCTAAATGATCTTGTGAAAAGTTGGTAAAAATAGCCACAGAAAAATCTGTTTCTTTTGTGCGGTTTTCTGATAAACCAATGGATGACACTTCCATGATCATATTTTTCACCTCTAATTCGACCATTTGGTGAAAGACATTTTGTAAAATTAAAGGATCCGGGGTGGTGTTATTCAAGGGAGCTGAATAATTTTGTGTTCGGATTCCTGTAGTTCCAAGAACTGCTGATTTTTGGCTCGTTTTTGTGAGAATCTGTATCAAAATATTGGCGGTACTTGTCTTTCCATTTGTACCAGTGATTCCAAATATGTTCATTTTTTGACTAGGGTAATCCAAAAATCGATTCATCACAGTCGATAAATAGTGATATGTATTGTCTACAAAAAGGATTTTTCCTTGCAGAAGACTTTTTGAGTCGGTTATTTTTTGAAAGGATTTATTCGCAAGAACCAAATGAGCGCCTTGTTGGATAGCTTGTTCAATAAATTGATGGCCATCTACTGTATGGCCTTTTATCGCAACAAATAAATCACCTGCTTCGATGAGACGACTGTTTGTTTGGATATTTTTAATTTCAAACTCTGCAAGATTGACGATATATGGATTATATGCATCAAATAAAATTTTTTCTGCCTTCAATGTATAGTTCTCCTGTTTCTAATGATATTTAAATGTATTTAAAAGATATATCGGTTATTTACGATATCATTTAATAAACAAATTAGCAATAATTTTTCGAGAAATAAAGTTCTAAATAAAGCACTTGTCTGTCGCTTTGTATAGAGATGTGTTTAATTTTCTAAAAGAAAATTCACAAAAACTTCCATTAATTATAAAGTGTCTAAATACAAAAATAAATTCTGCTATTGTATACTCGTAATACGAATCAGATTTTAAATCACTTTAGGAACAGTTAATCAAAATAGAGACAGAAAAGGAGAATAAATATGAAAAAAAAGTGGAGAAATAGATTAAAATATCTTTTACTTGCTCCTTTATTATTTATTTTGCTCGTCGGTTGTTCAGACCAAAAATCAACGGACTCTGGTAAGGGAGTAAAAGAGATAGAATTTTTTAATCAGAAACCTGAAATATCGCGTCAGTTGAAAGAATTAGCGAATACATACAGTGAAGCACACGATGATGTTAAGATTACCGTCACTACGATTGGAAGTGGGGAAGGGGCAGCTGGTTTACAAGCAAAATTTACTTCCGGAAATCCACCGGAGATTATGATGTTAGGCGGGACGTCTGAGATTGACCGTTACCAAGACACATTGTTAGAAGTCAGTGATTTAGAAGTTACCAATACCATCATGGAAGACTTGCTCGAGGGGGCGTTGATTGATGACTCTCTTTTAGCGATACCGATGAACGTTGAAGGATTTGGCTGGATGTATAACAAAGAAATTTTCAAAGAAGCAGGCATTGATCCAGAGAGTATTGAAACGTTTGATGATTTTGTAGAAGCTGTTGAAAAACTAGACCAGCAAAAAGAAGATCTTGGGATTGAGGAGGTATTTGCATTTAGTGGGGCAGAGGACTATAGTTCGAACCAATTTTCCGCTCACTTTACTTCCCCAGAGTTTGATCATAGTATTTTGGAAGCTTATGAGGCGACCGAATTAAATTGGAAATATGGCGATCAAATGAAAGCTTATATGGATCTATTTAACGAATATAATATTCAACCTATTTTAGGGGTCAATTATAGCCAATCGGTTGAAGAACTTTTCATTAATAGTCAAGTAGCAATGGTTCATCAAGGAAATTGGATTGTTCCTACATTAAATGGAATAGATTCTGATTTTGTTGAAGAAAAGTTAGGCATTCTCCCTGTATTTGGGGAAAATAATGAGACCGCAAAAATTGTTGCAGGAGCTCCTTGGTATATTGGGATAAATAGTGATATTGATGATGACGTCAAGGAAGCTGCAAAGGATTTTGTGGATTGGATGTATCTATCCGATGAAGGACAAGAAACGTTGGTTCATGAAATGCAAATGATTCCACCCCAAGAAGGGTACGATGTGGAAGATATTACGGATTCTGTCTCACAAATTATTTACCAAGAGATGCTAGATGAAAATACGAGTGCGATGGCCCATAACCAATACCCAGATGGCTGGTTCCAGTTAGTTTTGTTTCCAGAATTTCAACGGTATTTAGATGGCTATAGTACTTGGGAAGAATTTGAAAAAAACACGTCAGAAGGATTTCAAGAAATGCGAGAACAATAAACAAACATATTGTTTGATAACAGACAATCTCTAGGAGGGATACTCTTGAATACCAAAAAAGGAAATATATCTTATTGGCTGTTTTTAATTCCATCATTAGTTGCAGTGATTACAGTTATTTTAATTCCTTTGCTTTATGGAATTTATACCTCATTTACTAATTCAGATGGATTTAATATGGATTTTATTGGTTTAGAGAACTATCGCCAATTGTTTTCAGATAGTCAATTTATTGAAAGTATGTGGTTTACACTGAAATTTGCTGTTGTTGCAGTAATTGGTGTCAATGTAATTGGGCTAGGTTTTGCCGTATTAGTCACTCAAAAAATAGGGAGGGTGACCACATTTTTTAGGACGCTTTTGTTCACTCCCAATTTAATTGGTGGTTTAATTTTAGGGTTTATCTGGCAATTTATATTTAACCGAGCCTTTGTCGGCATTGCAGAAATCACAAATATTGATTTTTTCAATGGCTGGCTTTCCGATCCAAGCACTGCTTATTGGGGAATGGTTATTGTTTTTCTATGGCAGATGAGTGGGTATATTATGTTAATATATATTGCTTTTCTAAGTAAAATTCCTACTGAATTAATAGAAGCAGCGCAACTAGATGGAGCTAGTGCCTTACAAACCTTTACCCATATTAAAATGCCCTTGTTAGCTCCGGCCTTTACCGTGAGTTTATTTTTAACTTTGGCCAATGCGTTTAAAGTATATGATTTAAACCTTGCGCTAACCAGTGGCGGGCCTTTCCGTTCTTCAGAGATGGTGGCGATGAATATCTATAACACCGCCTTCCTTCAATATAAACAAGGCTATGCCCAAGCAAAAGGTGTCGTATTTTTAGTAGTTATTGTGCTCATTTCGATTGCACAAGTTTACTTTACTCGACAAAGAGAGGTGGATCTATCATGAGTTTAAAAAACTACATAAGACCTTCATCATTCTATTAGGGATAGTGATTTCTCTAGTTTGGATTTATCCATTTGTGATTGTGTTATTTGGTTCTTTAAAAACTCGCTCAGAAATCTTTACCAATCCCTTATCGTTTCCAACTGAACCAACTGCACAAAACTTTCCAGAAGCCTATGAAAGTATGAACTTCACCCAAAGTTTTATCAACTCTGTGTTGGTTATGGTGGTCAGTGTCTTTTTAATTGTTATTTTCTCAGCTATGGCTGCGTACGCCTTAGCCCGTATGAAATCAAAATGGAGTACGGTGATCTACTTTTTATGCGCAGTCTTAATGCTAGTTCCTTTTCAATCTATAATGATCCCATTGGTGTCATTATTCGGAAGAGTGAATTTATTAAATCGAACCGGCTTGATCTTCATGAATTTGGGCTTTCAGTCCTGTATGTCGATTTTTCTCTTTTACGGCGCTATGAAATCCATTCCGATTTCTCTGGATGAAGCGGCTTATATGGATGGAGCCAATATTTTTCAAATTTTTTGGCGAGTTATTTTCCCAATCTTGAAGTCAACAACCGTTACCGTAATTATTTTAACGGGGATCCGAATTTGGAATGATTATCTCTTACCTTCATTAGTCGTGAACCAAGAAGGCATGTATACTTTGCCTCTACAAATGTATTATTTCTTCGGCGAATACACGATTCAATGGGAACTTGCTCTAGCGGGCTTGTTGCTAGCGATTATTCCGATTATTCTATTGTATATGTTTTTACAAAAATACATTATCGAAGGAGTTACAGAAGGGGCAACCAAATAAATAATAATTTTAGATTTTATTTACTCTAATCCAATTTTAATGGTAGAATAACAGATAACTAATTAAACAGAGAATAATCAATTGGAGTGAATTTTAATGAAATTATCGAAAAGGATTCAAAATGTCGCACCATCCGCAACTCTAGCAGCCTCTCAGAAAGCAAATGATTTAAAAGCTCAAGGGATCGATGTCATTTCACTCACGGTGGGGGAATCCGACTTTGATACCCCCGAATATATCGCCCAAGCCGCCATCAAAACCGTCAAAGAACACACGGGAGATCGCTACACCCCAGTCAATGGTATTCCAGAATTACGACAAGCCATTGCCGATTCCTACAAACGCGATGCAGATGTCCGGTATGATTTGGACCAAGTTTTTGTAGGAACGGGTGCAAAAAATGTATTGTTTACTTTATTCCAAGTCTTAGTTGATCCAGGCGATGAAGTGATTATACCAGTGCCTTATTGGGTGAGCTTTTCTGAACATGTCAAGATGGCGGAAGGGAAGCCTGTCTTTGTCCAAGGTCCCTATGAAGATTCCTACAAGATCACTGTAGAAGATTTAGAGAAAGCTTATACAGATCAAACAGTCGCTTTATTATTAAATTCACCTTCAAACCCTTCAGGAGTCGTGTATTCTCAAGAAGAGATTCAGGCCATTGGAGAATGGGCGGTTGAAAAAGACGTGGTGATTGTAGCGGATGAGATTTATAGTCGTTTAATTTATAACGGACAAGAGCCTGTATCTTTTGTGCGAACAACAGACGACGTCCGCAACCAAACTATCATCGTAAATGGTGCTTCTAAAACCTATGCGATGACTGGCTGGCGAATCGGTTATGCTTTAGGAAACAAAGAAATTATAGCAGCCGTGTCCAAATACGCGTCACAAGCTAATGGGAACCCTACAGGAATTAGTCAACATGCGGTAATTGCTGCTTATAATGAAGAAACAGATGAAGTCGAAAAAATGCGGCAATCTTTTGAACAGCGATTAAATAAAGCTTACGATTTAATTGTGTCTATTCCTGGCTTTAAGTTGGCGAATAAACCAAGTGGTGCTTTTTATTTATTCCCAGATGTTACAGAAGCCGCAAAAATGACCGGATATGATTCTGTCGAAGACTTTAACCTCGCTTTAATTGAAGAAGCGCATGTAGTTACGGTAGTTGGTTCAAGCTTTGGAATCTCTGATTGCTTACGCTTTTCATATGCGGTTGATGAAGCCACCTTTGCCGAAGGGGTTCAGCGGATCAAAGAATTTATTGAAGAAAAAAGAAAATAGCCTAAATAAAAAGAGCGGACAAAGATTATTTTGTCCGCTCTATTTTTATTCTTTAGGGAAAATAAGAACGGGTGCTCGATAAATCAATAAGGATGTAATCAGTGTAACTACAATAAAACTAGCTATTCCACTTGAACCGTTCACAATGAGCGAGTAGATAAATGGACTCATCCCCTCAGGTGCATATAAGTGCCAATAAATAACACCCGCGATAAAGTGAATCCCATATTTTACAAAGGCCGCTAAGAAAACACTCCAAGCAACGGTGATAAACGCATGGGACCATTTTTCTAAAGAAACATCTTCTTTTAGTTTTTTCCAAGCCACTCCGGCTAATCCAGAAACCGCAAACGCAAAAACATATTCAATAAAGACTTGTAAAACAGATAACACCGTAATATTTCCTGAGGTTAATTTGATCAGTCCCCATAAAAATCCACTGGAAATTCCTGCCTTCCATCCCCGACGGTAGCTAAACACAATAATCGGAACCATGCCTAGTTCTATTTCAAATGGCCCCACATCTAAAGGCATAAAAGCAATCGTAAAAGCCATCACCGCAAAAATTGCGGCTTCAATCGATACCACGAGATTTTCTCTTTTGGTCATTTTTTAATATCCCTTTCGCTTAGGAAAGACAAAAAAACCGCACAATGGTTATGCGGAGTTTACTTGATAAAATTATCTGACCGATTATTCGCTCGCTTCAAATGAATGAAGCAAATTTAAATCATTCAAGACACTTTCTTTCGCTAGTATGAACTAGATCAAGTTCAAGGGTCCGCATGTCGCATCTCAGCCTTTTTGGCTCCCCTAGTGTTTTTTACTACCACCAATCTACCTTTTTTCACACGCCTTGTCAATGAATTAGAAAAGAAAGTCGAATGAGTAGGTATTATTCCTAAAATAACCTTAAATCAGTCGTGTTTTCGAAGAAAACCTTGTTTTAAAAAACATTAAAGTTTTTTCAAGAAATTACGCTTTTTTGGACAATATATATAGTAGGGGGGATTTTATGGAGAAAATTGAAACTGCTGTTCAAAAGGCTTTTGACAAATATCCGACGAGGTTGGAAGTTTTGCGTGAGCTGCTTAAACGTGAGGGATTGGAGCAAGATAAAAATTTGCGGGAAGACTACCTTCGTTTAGAAAAAGGAGCGGAAGGGGAGCAGGACCTTGTAAATTATTTGGAAAAATATGGGGAGGCGCATTGGGTGATTTTGCGGAATGTTTGGCTGGATTTCTATGGGGAATTTGAGATTGATTTGTTGCTGATTACGAGAGGGGGCTTGTATAGTTTTGAAGTGAAAAATTATTCGGGAAACTTAGAGTTGATCGATAGTCAATGTCGGATGAACGGGCATTCGATTGGTCAAAATCCATTTAGCCAAGCACAAAAAGTGCCGGTGCAGTTGAAAGAGATGTTCAAGCATCAATCGAGACATCCAGAGATTCAGGGGGTCTTAGTATTTATTGGTGAGAATAATCATGTGACCATTCAGGATCAAGTATCGGGTATTCAAGTTCTTTGTCGAAATGAGTTGATGCATTATATTTGGCAGATTGCGCGACAAGAGCGGAATTATTTGGGCTACCCAGTAGAAGTCGATACAGTACTAGCGGCTTTGCGTTCCTATGAAATCGGGAAACCAAGTAAGGAAAAAGAAATTCCACAGACCGCAAAAGAGTATCTTCGAAAAGGTGTCTGTTGTTGTTATTGTGGAAGTTTTGATGTGAAAGCCAAGAATGGATATGTTATTTGCTCGTGCGGCATGCACGAACCAAAAACTGAAGCCATTCTGCGCACGATCTGTGAATATGGCATTATTTATCATGAGAAAAATTTGACGACAACCGGATTAACTGACTTTTTCGATGGGTTTATCACTAGAAAAACCATTTCACGTTATTTAAATAAATATTTTGAACGAGTCGGTTCCTACAAAGGCGCTGAATATCTCAATAAGAAAAAAAGTATCGCTGATGTTTGTCAAAATTTCGATTTAAAGGAAAGTAAATATCTTAAAATCCGATAACTTCGAAAAATCCGATGAATATTTCGTAAAATATTTAATAAGTAGTAAATACGAGACATTTTCTCAGAAAATGTCCAATAAATTAGAAATACGAGACACTTTCCTAGAAAATGTCCAATAAATTAGAAATATGAGACATTTTCTCAGAAAATGTCTCGAAACAGTCAAAAAGGTAAAAAATAATCTCCTCTATGAATTTTCATAGGGGAGATTATTTTGCATGATAATAAATCATTGGTTTCTTATTTGATTCGGACAAATAATTGTTTTGTTTTACCATCAGGTGAAATGGAACGGCGCTCAATATCAAAATCATCTAATGATTCTACAAATGTAACTAATTTTTTATGTCCATAATTGCGAACGTCGAAGTCTGGGAAACGTTTGGATAAATGGTTTCCTAAATTCGCTAAAGAAATCCAGCTATCATCGTCGGAATTTTCTAAAATAATTGTTTTTAGAGCTTTCCGAATGGTGGTTAATTTGGTTTGGGGTTGCAGTTTTGGTTGAGAAGAAGGCTCGGTAGAACTACGTCGTTTATTTTTCTTTGAGTAGTTATATCGTTTGCGATCATTTTCAGTGCTCTTTTTTGCTTCTTTAGGGGAAATGTTAAAATTTGCTTGATTATTTGCTTCAATAGTAGAAGCTTCTTCTTTCTCTTCATTTTCGAAGCTTTGATAGAGAATATCTAAATACTTAAAACTATTACAAGCTGAAATAAAAGCATTCGGTGTTTTACTTTCACCCATTCCAATAACATTCATCCCGGATTCTCGTAAGCGAGAAGCTAAGCGAGTAAAGTCGCTATCCGAAGAAACAAGAATAAATCCATCTACACTTTCACCATAAAGAATATCCATGGCATCAATAATCATTGCACTATCAGAAGAGTTTTTTCCATCAGTATAACTATATTGTTGGATTGGTGTGATCGAATTATCTAATAAAATCTCTTTCCATCCATTATTTCGCGTACTTGTCCAGTCTCCGTAAATCCGGCGGTATGTTGTCACTCCATAATTGGACGCCTCGCTGAAAATAATATTGATATACTTGGGAGAAACATTTTCTGCATCTACCAAAACAGCATATTGTTGTTCTTTACTCATTGGTTGTATCACCTCCGTTTATTGAGATTTATATTTTATTATAAACAAGTTTCTTTTTAATTTAATGATTAGAAACATGGTTCAAAATAAAAGATCCATTTCGAAATGAAATCGATCTTTATAATTATAACATAAGTGGTCTTGAAATAGATGCTTTTCAAAATATAAATCATTTATTCTGTTAATGAAAATTTATATCGAATAATTGGTAATACTTGTTTGGCTAAAAGTATTCCTACGATTAATTTAAGAATATCTCCAGGAATAAAGGGAATGAAGCCAGCCATTAAAATACCTGTCAAAGTTAGACCGCTATTCAAATATAAATTTAAAATTGCGGCCATATAAGTTAAACCAATAATATATGTGATTGAAAAACTTAATATTCCGGAAATAACAAGATGTTTTATTTCTAAATTAGAATATTTTTCTAAATACTTTGAGTGCACGTAAGAAGCGGGGATAAAGCCAAGGATAAAACCAAATGAAGGCATCAAAATAGATTGAGAACCTCCTGAAAAAGCAGAAAAAATAGGTAAACCAGCCAACCCCATGATTAAATATAAAGTTGTTGCAAGGGCAGATTTTTTGGGACTCAAGAAATATCCAATCAGCAGAATGGCTAAGGTCTGTGATGTAATAGGCACCGGCCCAATTGGAATAGATATTTGCGAGCATACTATTAAAATGGAAAGCATTATTGCTGTAAATGTTATATCTTTTGTTTTCATCTGCAGATCTCCTCGTAATGATTTCTTCTTGATTATACATTTTATGACATGTACTTACAATTTCAACGAATAAAATACAGAGAAAGAATTTAAACTAACTTAAGTCAAGGAAGAATTTAATATTTATTCAACCGTTGCTCACATTGTTTTATAAGTTATATGGTCAATTCTGGTAGATAAAGAGAGGTTATCTTCTATATTTAATAATAAATATAAAAAACAATAATTAATTTAGCCGAGAAACAAATTTTATATTTATCAGAATACGGTTATCAAATTCGAAATGAGGTAAGTCAAGAAAAGTATTAGAAATTATACTTAATTGACTTTAAAAATAAGTATTCAGAGGAAATCACAATTATTTATATATTTTAGTGAAGAGAAAAGTAAATATTTATATTTGGTTTGAGAATTGAAAAAGATTGATAAATATCAGTGCAGTTCAAGAGAGTGAAAGATATTTAGAGAGAAAATAAACTTTGATAATTAATGAAACCACGGAAAATGTGATTATCAAATTAAAATAAAGAATATTGTATTATAAACCTTTTAAATAGATAATTTATACTTTCAAACCTTAATTCTTCGTTTTAAAAGTGTAGGTATTACATTTTATGGTTGACATTATAAAAACGTTTTTATATAATACAGTTAATATTGAAAACGTTTAAACCAAATCTATAAATAGAGTTTATAATAATTGAAAAGTAATTGTTGTATTTTAACAATAAAATAAAAACGTTTTTAATAAAATTTATATGCACCGAAGGAGGACTGCATAAATATACAAGTTGAAAAATGTAAAAGATTCAAAAATTAGGAGGAAAAAAAATCAAATGAATAAATTTGGAAATTTTTTAGAAGAACATATAATTCCATTTGCAGCAAGATTAAATAATCAAAGGCATATTGCCGCTGTTAGAGATGGATTCATTACTGCTTTCCCGCTAACGATGGCAGGATCTATTATATTACTAATTAATAATACCTTGCTTAATCCAGATGGCTTTATCGCAGACCTGCTAAATTTACAAGCTATTTTCCCTAATTTAGCAGATTCTCAGCAATTATTAGTAAGTGTAGTAGATGGAACGAATAATATTTTTGCTATTATTATTGCATATCTGGTAGCAAGTAACTTAATGAAAATTTTAGGTGGGGATTCCACATTTGCAGGAATAACATCAATCGCCGTTTTTTTTATTATGTATCCGCCTACAATTAATACTGAAGAATATGGAACTGTAATGCAAACGAACTTTTTAGGAGCTGAAGGGCTTTTTGTTGCTATGATAATAGGGTTGATTTCAACTGAACTATTATTTCGTTTAACTCAAATTGAAAGATTAGAAATTAAAATGCCAGAACAAGTTCCACCGAACGTTGCAAGATCTTTTAGCGGAATGATACCTATTGGTATTGTTTTAGTAGTATTTGCCCTATTAAACTTTACTTTAAGCTTATTCTCTGATGCTGGACTTAATGGTTTAGTTTTTGACATTATTCAAGCTCCGTTGTCTGGAATGGTTGGTAACGTATTTGCGGTTATTGTTTTCGCGATGCTCTCGAATCTACTATGGTTCTTAGGAATTCATGGACCAAACACTTTAGGTGGTGTACGAGATCCAATATTTGCACCACTAGGAAATGCAAATACTGCGTTTATAGCTGAAAATGGAACAACTGTAGGAATTCCTTACCCTTTCAACTGGGGAGCATTAAACGATGGGTTTGCTAACTATGGTGGTAGTGGAATGACTTTAGGTTTAATTATAGCAATTTTCTTATTCTCAAAACGTGAAGAGTATAAATCATTAGGCAAATTATCAATACTACCAGGTTTATTTAATATAAATGAGCCAATTATTTTTGGACTACCTATTGTATTAAATCCACTCATGATTGTACCATTTGTATTAACACCTGTCGTTAACATTGTAATTGGATACTTTGCTATCAGTACAGGATTTATGGATCCAATAGGATATGGAGTACCTTGGACAACTCCTGGACCATTGATCCCTTACATTGGATCTG
Organism: Atopostipes suicloacalis DSM 15692; assembly: GCF_900129085.1. Classification (GTDB taxonomy): domain Bacteria; phylum Bacillota; class Bacilli; order Lactobacillales; family Carnobacteriaceae_A; genus Atopostipes; species Atopostipes suicloacalis. The sequence continues at coordinate 51,853 of NZ_FQUF01000003.1, read as the reverse complement.
GTGGAGATATTATGGGGTTAGTTGTTGGTCTCTTCTGTTTAGTTGTATCTGTTGCAATGTATTCACCATTTGTTATTATGGCAAATGCTGAAGCCAAGGAAAGAGACGACGAAGCCATTGCAGAAACAGATCCAGCGGTTAATTAATATTCCTATTAAAATTTATTTAAACTAATGAGAAACTACCTAATTTATTTCTTTATATACTATAATTAGGTAGTTTTAATTTTATAGAGTTTGATAAGTAGGTGGCGAATTTGATATCATGCTGATCCATAGTTTTAGTGAAGTTAAGATTTGAAATGACTGAAAGAGAGTAAATTTGCTGATTTAACCTTTCAATAATAACAGTAATCAGCTACCAAATTCAATTTGACTTGTACATCATAATCTATATATTATGCAAAAGAATAATTACTAATAAAACTTTGATAAAAGAACAGATATTCCAAGTAATATTCGAGTGAATTTTAGTATTTTCTTAAGGAGACGTAATTGCAAATAGAATAGAAAACGAGATACTATAAGTGGACACAGGATTGATTTAAATATAATATTATTGACCATAAAATGAAGCCAAATAAATTATTCAATGATTCTAAATAATTTTAATATTACTGATTCTTTTTATAATATTTTTAAGAAAAAAACGATAGCAAAAAAAACTGTTAGTTAATTTTGAAGGAATATATACTATACAACATGTTTTCTAAAAACCCTGAAATTTTTACTCGTTGGATTACGAAACAAATCTCACAACAAATTTTTAGTTTAATTCGGTGGTAAAACAGACAATGTTTCATTAATCAAATACAATATCTTTTAAAAGATATTTACTAAAAAAGTAACAGTAATACTAGTGTACATGTATATTACTAAATAATTCTACAGGAATTGAATTCAGTACATTACTATTAACGTTGCTTTTTCATTCTTAAAGAAACAAATACGAACAAAAATAAACAGCTACATAATAAATTGATATAAGTTTATCAATTTATTATTCTTTATTTTACGTACTATATAAACAAGATAAGAGGTTTAGAGTTTTTAATTTCATTTAAGTAATAATTTTTTTAATTTTACTTTATAATCTGGACAAAATTTATTTGATATAAACTATGATAACAAGTAAGAAAAAATGTAAATGAAAGTAGGTGAACTAATGACAAAGATTACAATTAAAGATGTAGCAAAAGAAGCAGGAGTATCTATTTCAACTGTTTCTAATGCTTTAAATGGAGTAAATGTTTTAGCACCTGAAACGAAGAAACATATATTAGAAGTGGCAGAAAAGCTAGATTATATTCCGGATTTAAGGGGGAAAAATTTAAAAGCCAAAAAAACTAAAATGATTGGTTTCTTCACTACAAGTGTAGGAGGAGCATATTTCCATAATTTAGTAGAGGCCATGTCAAATGAGTGTGATAGAAATGGGTACGGTTTAAATATATTTTTTTCTAAAGATAAACAAATAATATTAAAAAACATATTTGGAGGAGCCATTGATGGGGCTATTATATTTTCCCATGAATATATAAAAGAAAAAGAAATGGAACTAATAAATCAACATAATATTAAAACCGTTTTTTTTGACCGAGAAATATATAATAAGAATATGGGAAGCGTCTTGTTTGATTCTTATAATTCAGGATATGAGGCTACTTCTTATTTATTAAATTTAGGTCATAAAAAAATTGTATATATTTCAGGAAGAGGATCAACCTATGATAGTGAACAACGAAAAGCAGGTTATCTAACTGCATTAAAAGAATATGGAGTAGAACCAAAATCTGAATACATCATTCGAGGTTTTTATGAAAAAGAAGCGGGGTATAATGCTGTTAGGTCATTTATTAACCAACATCCTCGAGAAATTCCTGATGCGTTTTTAGCCGGAAATGATTTAAGTGCAATAGGTGCGATAGAAGCGTTAGAGGCTGAAGGATTACGAGTACCAAAAGATATTAGTGTGATGGGTTTTGATGATATAGAAATTGCTCAGTATTATAACCCAAAATTGACCACCGTTCGTAATCAAATTTCAAGACAAGGAATTTTAGCAGTTCAACATGCCATAGAGTTAATAAATAATGAATCAGAGGGTAAAGTATATAAATTACCAGGGAAAATAATCGGTCGAGATTCAACAAGTGTCCGGACAGGCATTCAAAGATAGAATATAAAAAAATTTAATCATGCAGATAAAGGAGAGTTTTATGTATACAGTGGCAATTGACGTAGGTGGAACTGAAATAAAATATGCTTTATTTTCTGAAGATGCAGAAATTATAGAACAGTCAAAAGTTCCTACACCTTATGGGAAAGAAAAATTTAAAACGGTTATCATTCAGATTGTCCAAGCCTTTGAAGAAAATTATTCGCTAGATGGTTTAGGCCTTAGTTTACCTGGTTATATAAATTCGAAGACTGGTTTCGCTGAAAGAGGCGGAGCCTTAATGTTCCTAGACCAAACAAATATTATTGAGTTACTAAAAGAAGACCTTTCACTTCCTATATTTATTGAAAATGATGCGAATTGTGCGGCTTTAGCAGAAAGTGGATTTGGTCATGCGGTTGGAGTGAGTGACTTTTTATTATTGACTGTAGGAACAGGGATTGGAGGCGCACTCTACTTAGACAATAAGTTATATACAGGGGGTCAATTTAAAGCCGGAGAATTAGGAACGATGCGTATTAACTATGATACACATCCGAATAAAACTTTGCATGAGTTTGCCGCAATGCCTCCGCTTATTCGCAATTTTAAAGCTTTAAATCTACCAGACACACCAGAAAGGGTCACCGGCGAATACATTTTTGAACAAGCCGAACAGAACAAAGAAGTCCAACAGTTAATTGTCGATTGGGTGGATACCTTATGTATTGGTATTTTTAATATAGCAGTAACGTTAAATCCACAAAAAATACTAATTGGTGGCGGAGTGAGTGCCAATCCTAAATATTTACCCTTAATCAATGAACGAATGACAGAAATATTTGCTTGGGATGATTTTAAAGTACCGATCGTTGCCTGTAAATTTTACAATGCCGCTGGGGTTGTAGGCGCTTATAATTTAGTAAAAGAAAATTTGTCAAGTAATATTTAAAACAAAAAAAGTTATCGGATAAAAGGAGTTAAAAAAATGACTGGATTTAAAGAAGATTTTTTATGGGGTGGAGCCGTCGCAGCCCATCAAATTGAAGGTGGGTGGAACGAAGGGAGCAAAGGTGTATCGATTGCTGATGTCATGACTGCTGGCGCGAATGGCGTTGCCCGAGAAATTACAGATGGTGTTATTCCAGGAAAAAATTATCCCAATCACGAAGCCATTGATTTTTACCATCGCTATAAAGAAGATATCGCCTTATTTGCTGAGATGGGTTTTAAAGCTTTCCGTACCTCCATCGCTTGGAGTCGTATTTTCCCGAATGGGGATGACGCGGAACCGAATGAAGCGGGTTTGCAATTTTATGATGATCTATTTGATGAATTATTAAAACACGACATTGAGCCCGTAGTTACTTTGTCGCATTTTGAGATTCCGTATCACTTATATAAAGAATATGGTGGCTTCCGTAACCGAAAGCTGATTGATTTTTTTGTAAAGTACTCGCAAGTTGTGATGGAGCGCTACAAAGATAAAGTAAAGTACTGGATGACTTTTAACGAAATTAATAATCAAGCGGATGGTTATCAAGATTTGCATGCTTTCACAAATTCAGCGATCATTTTTGAAGAAGGGGATAACAAGGCAGAAGTAATCTATCAAGCGTCAATTAATGAATTAATCGCAAGTGCAAAAGTTGTGAAGTTAGGACATGAAATTAATCCTGATTTTGAGATTGGTTGTATGATGGCCTATGTTCCTGTCTATCCTTTTTCGTCGAATCCCGATGATGTAATGGCTTCTGTAAAAGCAATGAATCGCCGATTTTTCTATAATGATGTGCATGCGAAAGGTGAGATTCCTGGATACGTGTTAAAGGAATGGGAACGAGAAGGATTTTATATTGAATATACCCAAGAAGATCTCCAAGCCCTTCGAGAAGGAACCGTTGACTACATTGGCTTTAGTTATTACATGTCCAATACAGTCACTGAAATTAATGAAGTGAATACATATTCGGATCACGCGGTTGATCAATTGAGCTTTACACAAAACCCTTATATTCAAGCCAGTGATTGGGGATGGCCAATTGATCCAGTGGGTCTACGTTATATTTTAAATGTCTTGACTCAACGCTATGATTTACCATTGTTCATTGTCGAAAATGGTTTTGGTGCTTATGATACAGTAGAAGAAGATGGGACGATTCAAGATGATTATCGTATCGATTATTTAAGAGAACATATCCTTGAAATGAAAAAAGCAGTTGAAGAGGATGGCGTGGATTTAATGGGTTATACGCCATGGGGTTGTATTGACATTGTCAGCTTTGGTACCGGCGAAATGGAAAAACGATACGGCTTCATTCATGTCGATAAAGACAACAAAGGCGAAGGCACTCTCGAACGTAGAAAAAAAGCTTCCTTTGATTGGTATAAGAAAGTAATCGAAACCAATGGAGAAGTTCTATAATAGTATCTAAAAGGATTCTCTAAATAAAATAAAATTCAAAACACAGCGAACTTCTACTGAAAGAGTCGCTGTGTTTTATATTGCCTTTAATTTCTATGCTTCAATATCACGATTGGTATAACCAACTAATCCTATAATAGTTAATATAAAACCAATGGAAGTAAGGACTAACATCGTTTTCCATTCAATTGCTTCATGAGGATATTCGGAAATATGATGAAAAGCTGACAAGTTATTTGCCCATTTTGGAAACTCTAAAAGGTTTCCAATGTATAATACAACAAATACATAAGTAACATATAACCATATGGTATGAGTTAATTTAGGAACTATTCCAATGAGTAAAGTGATTAGTCCAATAAAAACAAAGATAGCGGGTAAATATACAAAACTCATTTCAACATAGCTTTGTAAAGAAATGGTTTCTTCTAAAACATTTTTAGAGGTCATATAAATACCACCAGCAATCGCAAATTGCATGAGCAAACTCGTTAAAACTGAAAAAATACAGTAAGTGAGGAAGATTTTACTTCTAGATACAGCTCGTGTATAAAAATGCTCTGTTCGATTGGCATCTTCTTCAGATTTCAGACTAATCATGATAGAAAGTACTGGAAAGACTGAAAATATTGACATAATTGCAAATAAATAAGTGATAAATTGTTCCATCATTCCATCGCCCGCACTACCTGCAAGAAATTGTTGTAAGATATTGATATCTGAAAAATAGGCTTCTAACTCGCCTAAAATCGCGCCAAATGCTGCACACAGTGCAAATAGTAAAATAAACCAACTAATGATTTTTGTTTTTTGTAAATGCCAGATGAAACCAGGCGTTGTTTTTAAAAATGTTGAAGCGTGACTCTTTCCGCTTCGAGAAGGCAAAATACCTGCAAACATATCACGTTTAGTTCGAAGATAAAATGCGAGACTTGTTAAAATGATAACTCCTATACTTAATACAAAAACAGGTAACCAGTAGTTTTCTACAAAGACTTCCGTTCGTGTCGTCCAGCCTAATGGAGAAAAAAGAGATAATGTTTCACTTTGAACATCACCGATCATTCGAATCACATAAGAAAAAATCAATGTACCAAAAGCAAGTTGCTTCGTGCCATGAGCGGTTTCAGATAGTTGAGCAATAACTGCAGTAATACCTGCGAAAAATAGACCCGTCAAAGTAAGAATTGAGCTATATAGTAAGGAACTCTCCCAAGTAAATACGGATTCACCTAAAGTAGCTAACCCAATAGTAAGTAAAAGATTAATGGATAAATTAACTAAAAATAATAAAATAACACCTGCAGTGAGATAGGAAACCTTTCCAACAGGCAAAGATTGAATAATCTCTAAACGTCCAGCTTGCTCATCATCTCGGGTGCTGTTACTCATCAGTAGTATATTCATTGTTGCAAGAGCAATTGAAGTAAACATCAACATCTCATTAGCAAATATTGCACCTAAATTAAAAGATTCAGTCTCATACCCAGAACCCAACATTGCAATCATTGCAGGATTATCCATCGTTATTGCAAAGCCCATAATATCTTCTTTAGACGTATAAATTTCTGGATAGGCTAGAGCGACTACAATAGAAATTCCTACAATACCAATTACCCACAGAAAAATTTTTAGACGATGTTGTTTAAATAACAATTTAATCAATTGACTAGTCCCTTTAAAGTTTTCTCTAATCATACTGTTCATCCTCTTGATCGTCATAGTATCGTATAAACAAATCTTCCAGTCTTGGAGGGGCGCTCGTTAAGTGGGTAATTTTATATTGACTAAGCAATTGTATAACTTCATTAACATTTTCACTGTCCACTTGAAAAGTTGTAGTCGTATTTTCACGTTCAACTTGATGAATACCTTCTATATTTTCAAGTCCTTCTAAATTTTCAGACGAGGTCACCTCAAAATTAGTGCGAGTAAGATGTCTCAATTCCTCTAAAGTTCCTTCTTCAATGATTTTACCTTTTCGAATAATTGACACATGATCGCAAAGCTTTTCTACCTCGGATAAAATATGACTTGATAGCAAGATCGTTTTTCCTTGAGCTTTTAAATCTAATAAATAATTTTGAAATTTCCGTTCCATTAGTGGATCTAAACCAGAAGTTGGTTCGTCGAGTATATAAATATCTGCATCCGAAGCTAAAGCAGATATAATAAGAACTTTTTGTAAATTTCCTTTTGAATAAGTACGGCATTTTTTTGTAGGGTCTAATTCAAAATATTTAATTAGCTCATCTCGACGCTTGTTGTCAATTGTCGAATTTCGCATATTTAAAAATAGATCAATAATTTGTCCGCCTGTTAAATTTGGCCATAAATTGGCATCGCCTGGAACATAAGCTATACGGCTATGAATGGATACTGCCTCTTGCCAAGTATCTTTTCCAAAAATTGTAATATTTCCAGTATCAGCTTTTAGCATACCAAGCAATACTCGAATAGTGGTCGATTTTCCAGCGCCATTTGGTCCAATAAAGCCATGAATTTCTCCTTGTTTAACTTCTAAATTGACATCCTCTAAAGCTTTAAATTGGCCAAAAGATTTGGTTAAATTTTCTATCTGAATAATACTCAATTTTATTCCTCCTCAAATGGTTTATAAAAAATTTCACGTAACGTATCTAAATACTCATCAAATTCTTCCCAAAGAGTATCAAAATTAATAGCCTTTACTTGATTTTGTTTAAATGTTTCCGCTAATTCAGCAAAATAGCCTTCAATGGATAATTCAATAATTCGGGCTGCTTTTTCTGGATTTATATGTTCTTTAAACAAATTTTCTTGAGTTTTTTCTTGTTTACTCATTTTTCCGAGAGAGGTCTGGATTAAGTCCTGAAATTTTTCTTGGTAACTAGTCGGTAAATGTTCAAGTTCTGAATATAAAACAGTTGATAAAAAATAATTAACTTCTGGATATTTTTGAAAATACTGATACTTAATCTTTGAATTATTCTCCATACGTTTTATGATATCCAGCGTTGTATAATCAATGTGACGAATATATTCTTTTTTAATAACCTCTAGAGAATAATCAATCAAATAATGATACAAACCTTCTTTATTTTTAAAGTAATAGAAAAGCGTACCTTTACTGATACCCGCTTCTTTGACAATTTTGTTCGTCGAAGCATCTTTATAACCTTTAACGGCAAATATATTTAATGCAGCTCGCAATATATTTTGACGTTTTTCTTCATCTAATTTTTCAAATTTTTCTATCAATAGTTAAACCTCCGTTCTAAAATGACCATCATGGTCAAATATATTTTATATAAATTGACCAGTGTAGTCAAATGAAATTTGACTCATGAGAAATAACAGAATTGATCTTTTTGTGCATTTATCTAAATTCATAGTACAATAAAGAAAATCATATATTAGAGATGGAGATGAGGAATATGAAACGAATAAGCTCAGAAAAAATTGTCAGTGAATTAAAGCAAATTATTTTTCGTTTTCCCTTAACTGTTGTATTTATTCTATTGCTAACGGCTTGGCAGATTTATACGAAAGAATCTGTAGGAACGTTTGAGCCTACATTCTTGCTTTTAATTATAGGAATTATTTTTTCTGCTACAAGTCAATTATTTTATGAACGATTTTTTAAACAGCGTGTGCAAATGCGCTGGATTCTGTATGGTCTTGTGATTATTTTTGTTTTATTGTATCGTTTTTATTTGTCGTCAAGCCATTCATTAATTGATGATTCATGGAATTTTTATTCGATTCCAGGGATTCGTACAATGATTTTATACTTTGTTGCGGTTATTTTATTTATCTGGGCCCCTACAATAAAATCCAAAATCAAATTTTCAGATAGCTTCCTTGTCACTTTTAAAACCTATTTTATAACAAGTTTTTTCTCAATAATTCTATTTTTAGGTGTCATTTTTACCTTTTCATTATTTGAATTTCTATTTTTCACTATAAAGATGGATTGGTTTTTCTATAGCTCTGTCTTTATCTTTTGTTTATTCGCTCCTATTTTATTTTTAACATTCATTCCAGATTACTTTTCAATAGAACCTGAATCAATAAATGAAGAGCGAACGGTCGAGCAGTCAGTTCATATGCCGAAGTTTTTACATCACTTAATTAGTTATATTTTAATACCTGTGATGGCCATTCTTACAGGGATTATTGTTGTTTATATTTTAATAAACTTAAGAGGAAAATTTTTTACGGAAAATATCCTGGAAGGTCTGTTATTAAGTTATGCTATTAATGGATGGATTTTATTAATTTTAGCCGATTCTATTGAAAATAAAATGGCTCTCTGGTTCAAAAAGATTTTTCCAATCGCTCTAATATTTGTGCTTATTTTTCAAATGATTTCAACTTTCCTGCAAATACGAGAAGTAGGAGTGACGCATGGACGCTATATTATCTTAATGTTTGGTGTGGGCTCGGTGATTAGTGGTGTTTGGTATATTTTTAAAAAGAATCATCTCCAACTTTTGCCGATAGTAGCTATTATAGCTGGATTAATTTCACTGACACCGCCTATCGACGCACTAACTATTTCAGTCAATCAACAACGGGGTCGTATTAACGACGTATTAAATAAATATGATATGTTAATCGATTCAAATCATGTTACGCCGAATCCAGACGTATCGATCAATGATCAAGAAACGATTCAAGAATCGCTGAATTATTTGTCCGAAATTCGTGCACTCAATCAGTTAGAATGGTTACCTGAGAAATATTATTATCGAGAAGACGAATATTTAGGATTTGTGACAGAGCACAATTCTTGGGGACAGGATGGAAATTACCGCGAAGAAATTAATCAAGCGAACGTCTCTTTAGATGAAGAACATCCGAATATTCCGATAAGTGAGTTTGAACAAATCTTTGATTTATCTTTAGGTGATAACTTTGATGATTTTTCAGAAAGCGTGGACTTAAAAGGAGAAGCGCATGTCATTAATGTTCAATTAGATGAGGAATTTATTATTGAGATGGATGCTGATCGTTTAGAAGAACCGCTCGAATTTGATTTTAGTTATGTTTTAGAAGATTTTAAAGGTAGAGGCAGTCTCTCTTTACCTAGAGAAAAGCTTACTTTTACTGAGGAAATCGATGACTATCAAGTACAGATTATTATCCGTTATTTAAATATAAGCGGAAATTATATGCAAATGGATTTTTACTTACTACTGTAAAACGTAAAAATCCTTAACAAAAGTACGTGTATTAGAAGAAATTATCGGAAAGAGTCGAATAAAAGGGTGCACCTGGACATTATCTCAAAAAATGTCCATCAAAGAGGTTGCACCTGGACATTATATTAAAAAATGTCCATCAAAACTGTTTTTATATTTTTATGGAATAAAAATTCCTCTTTTTATCCACAAATAAAATTCGTAGAATAGTCTCTATTAAAAATAGTCTCATAATTTCTGATATCTAAAGAAACAACGCTAAAAATAACAGGCGTTGTTTTTTTTAGGCAAAAGGTAACATATATTTTACTTCAAGTAATATATATGTTACTTTATAAATAAGAGGTGAACTAGTGAAAAATAGAGTAAAAGAATTTCGCTTCCAGCAAGCAATGAAGCAGCATGAGCTTGCTGAAAAAGTGGGAGTCACAAGACAAACAATGAGTTTAATCGAAAAGGGCAAGTATAATCCTTCGCTGAAATTGTGCTTAGCTATTTGTTATGCTTTAGATAAAACGTTGGACGAAGTATTTTGGATAGGAGAGAATGAAGATGAATAATAAAATACAAGATGAGAGAGTTAAACAAAACAAAACGAAAGCTCTAGCAAATGCGGCTATTATTGGAGAAATCCTTCTTCTTGTAAAAATTATTTTCGAAATTTTTACTGACAAAGCAACCTTAGCTACAACAGGATGGGATATCGCTGTATTAATTATTATGAACGTTGTTATGTTGATTAGTCTTTATCGTTCTAAGACAATCGATACTCCTAAAACGTTATTTGGACGTTCATTAACAACGGGCTTTTCAAAAAGAGCTAAGAGAGAACGATTTTATCAGTCATATATTCCTGAAAGCTTAATTGCGGCAGTTGGTTTATCCCTTGGCTCGTATCTTAATAGTGGCTATAATGGGATTCTTCCAACTCTTATTTTATATATTTTTTATTTTGGAATCTATCTAACAGTTACATACTATTGGAATGAAAATGAAATCAAACGATATAACAAAGATTTAGAAGATTAAAAATGAAGCCACTCTATTGACTCTAACCTTGAACAAATTCCTGTTCGATTTAAAAACAATCATTCGAGAATATCCTGTAATTCATCGAGTTGCGCTTTTGTGATCTTACCACCTTTAGTATCGGCTCCTATGTCATTGGTTACCGTTATGTTATTTCCATTAATCCATAAACTAACGGGATGGGTTGATGTACCTTCCTTGTGATGGACAATTTGCAAAACCATATCTGCATAACCTTTTTGAATTTCTATATCCTTTGAAAAATCAATCTCATCAAACCAGTTTTCAAATTCAGCAATCTTTTCTTTATCTTTAATTTCTTGAGTAAATTGATAAGAAGCTTCATTTATTTGGGTTCCAACCAGCAGTACTTTTTCAGGTTTCATAATTTTCGGTAAAATTAAAGTGAGCAATATTAAACCAACAACCGATGAAAAAAGTATTTTCTTTTTAATAAGATCACCGCTTTCTTTTTAATTAGTAGAAGTATACAACAATTTAAAAATAAAATATATAATTTCATGATTTAAATAGGGATACAAGGAAGATTAACTATTTAAGCGAAGTTTCTATTCTATTAAAATAAACCGCTCTCATGGTAGAATAATTATAAGAAATAAATTTTATAAAAAGGTTGATTTTTATGAAGAAGTTCTTTTTTGTCTTTTTATTATTCCTGATGCTTATAGTAGGGTGTACGACTGACAATCAACCAATGGAAGAAGTCCCAGAAACGTTGACAGAAGAACCGATAGGCGAACAAGAAGTAGATGAAAAAGAACCTGAAGAGAATGAAGAAAACGATACAGCTTCCGAAGAACCCCTTCCCGATGAGCTGACAGTCCTCGCAGAAAATTTGAATGCCCCTTGGTCGATTGAAAAAATAGAAAACACCTTTTATATTACAGAAAGACCGGGGGTGATTGTAAAAGTAGAAGATGAAGAAGAAACACGTCAAGAAGTAGAATTATCGAATGACTTAGCAACCGCTGAAGAAGCAGGTTTTATGGGCTTTGTATTAGCACCAGATTTCGAAAAAACGAAGCAAGCTTATGCGTACTACACTTATACAAATGAAAATGGCCAATTTAATAAAATCGTCACACTCACCCTTGAAGGTGATCAGTGGACAGAAGCGTCCGTTTTATTCGATCAAATTCCAAGCGGGCCTTACCACCATGGCGGTCGGATCAAAATCGGACCCGACAATAAACTATATGTAACAATCGGCGATGCGTTAAACGAAAATTTAGCGCAACAAGTAGACTCGCTTGCCGGAAAAATTTTACGCATGAATCTAGACGGCTCAATTCCAGAAGACAACCCTTTTGAAAATTCTTATGTATATAGTTACGGTCACCGAAATGCTCAAGGGTTAGTCTGGCTACCAGACGACACAATGTATGCGAGTGAACACGGCAACCAAGCTAATGACGAAATAAATTTAATCAAAGCAGGCGAAAATTACGGGTGGCCACTCATCGAAGGAACGCAGGAACAAAAAGAACTCATTTCACCAGAATTTACTTCAGGCTCAGACCAAACCTGGGCACCTTCGGGAATGACTCAGTCTGAGAATAAACTATATGTGGCGGGCCTTAGAGGAAATGCCGTATTTGTTTTTGATTTAGCAACGGGAGAGGTGCAAGAAACACTGACAGATTTTGGTCGCATCCGCGATGTGTATATTGAAGAAGACCATTTATACTTTATTACAAACAATACAGACGGGCGTGGAAACCCTGAAGAAGCGGATGACAAATTATATCGCATCAGTCTAGCAGAACTCGAATAAAAATTATATCCGTCCAAGTGAACTTCAAAAATTCGTTCACTTGGACGGATAACCTTTGTATCTGCCCAAGTGAGCGAAAAAACTAGCCTCACTTGTCCCGGTAACCATTCTATCGTTACAAGTGAGCCCGAAAAAGATCTCCACTTGTTAGGATAATCGGTCTATCCTTACGAGTGAGCTAGAAAAACTATCCCACTTGTTAGGATAACCTTTCTATCCTTACAAGTGAGTCCGAAAATGAGGGTCACTTGTCACTATACTTTAGAATATTTGAAAAATCTAAAAATCCTAGTATTGAACATTAGATGCTCAATACTAGGATTTAATTTATAATTGTTTTTCTTAAACTATGCCTAAGAAAGACTGTACGATTAATGAAACGATAACGACTAGGAGAGAAATTAAAAAGCCATGAACCATGGGTGCAATTCCAGACTGTTTCATTTCATTTAAGTCGGTTTTTAGTCCGATAGCTCCCAGTGCCATGATCATTAAAAATTTACTAGCATCTTTAAAGATGACGGAAACAACTCCTGGAATAAAACCTACACTGTTCAACAAAGCCATCGCTAGAAAGCCTAAAATAAACCAAGGGAACACATTTTTTAAACTCCCCATGACATCCGTTGAATGACCTTCTGTTGTTGCGGCTTTTTTCTTTGTTAAATGAACTTGAATAAGCGAAAAGATAATTGCGACCGGAATAATAGATAGCGTCCGAGTAAGTTTTACCATCGTCGCAAAATCTCCGGCAGCTTCACTGAAAGCATAACCTGCGGCGACCACACTTGAGGTATCATTTACTGCGGTTCCTGTCCACAACCCGTAAGCAACATCTGACAATGAAAGCCAGCGACCAAATAAAGGGAATAAAATAATCATTAAAATATCAAAAATAAAAGTAGAAGAAATTGCATAAGAAATTTGATGATCTTCTGCTTCAATGATTGGAGAAACAGCCGCAATCGCAGAACCCCCACAAATTCCTGTCCCTGAAGAAATTAGACTAGAAAGACGCCAATCAAGTCCTAATAATTTTCCTAATAAGTAGCCACCGCCAAAAGCAACAATCAAGGTAAAGACCATCACAATTAATGAAAATTTACCGGCCTCTAGAATGGTCGTAATGTTTAAGCTAGCACCTAGTAAAATAATTGCGAATTTCAAAATACGCTTAGAAGCAAACATCACGCCGCTCTCCATTTGAGAGCTTTCAATCGGTTTAAAATAATTAAAAATCATGCCTAAAAATAATGCAATGACAGAAGCTCCTATGTAGTCAACAGGCAAAATAAATTCTAATCCCTTCGCTACAATAGCAAGAACTAAAGTAAGTAAAACGCCTGGAAGACACTTTTGGTTGTCCTTTTTAAATTGTTCAATCTGATCCATTTGTTAAATCCTTCCTTCCTACAATTTTTCATTATACCGCTTATTTCATAAAATGCGAACTTTTTAGGCGTTTTTATTTAAAAGTTATTCTCAAAGTCTCATATCATGCAATTTATTGTTACAATCAGAACAGAAAATACAGAAAGGTTGAAGCCAATGAAAATTTTAATTATTGAAGATGATTTCATTATCGCCAACGCCTTAAAAAAAGAACTTGAAAAATATGAATATGAGATTACTTTAATGGAAGATTTTGCGGAAATTATGGAAACTTTTCAAAAGATAGAACCGCATTTAGTCTTGCTAGATGTTAATTTGCCGCATCACAATGGGTATTATTGGTGCAGTCAAATTCGTGCCCATTCAAACGTCCCCATTATTTTTATTTCTTCGCTCACCGATAAGATGGACCAAATGATGGCCATTCAAATGGGCGGTGATGATTATCTACCAAAGCCCATTGATTTACAGCTAACTGTAGCAAAAGTCCAAGCCCTTTTGCGTCGAACGTATGATTTTCAAATGGCGCAGAGTCAGGGGTTATCTTTTCATGGGGTACAGTTAGATCGTCAAAAAGCAGCAATCAGTTACCAAGATAAAAAAGTTTCCTTAACGTACACGGAATTACAAATTTTGTCTTGTTTATTCGAACATGGAGAAGCGTATGCAAAGAGAGAAGAGATTCTAGATTATTGCTGGCAAAATGATCAATTTATTGACGACAATACATTAGCAGTCAATATTTCGCGTTTACGAAAAAAACTAAAAGAAATAGGACTGGACAACTTTATTGAGACCAAGAAAAAAGTTGGTTATCGTTTGGCCAAAGAGGCGGTGCAAGATTAAGATGACGAAAGAATTTTTAAAAAAGAATGCGCATACGCTAGGACTTGTGTTTAGCTCGCTAACGATTTTTGCACTTGTTTTTGGGCTGTTTCAAATGGACTGGGCGATTTACTGGGTGAGCGCCGCTCTTATTTTATGTATTTTAGTTTTGGATCTTGTTTATCAAGCCATACAGTTTCAGAAAAAACAAGCGTTAGAAGAAAAGATTAACGAACTAACGGAAACATTGGAAGAGGAGCGGAATACCAATCGGTTGATGCGTCAGGATATTGAAGAATATTTTTTATTATGGGTGCATCAAATTAAAACACCGATCACTGCTAGTTATTTATTATTAGAAGATGACGATTTTAAAAATAAGCCGTTCTTACAACAAGAAATTTTAAAAATTGAAAATTATGTCAGCTTGGCTTTGAATTATTTGAAAGTTCAAAATCCAGCCAATGATATGGATTTTCGCTATGTTACTGTGGATGAAATTATTAGTCCATTATTGAAAAAATACCGAGTTCAGTTTATTTACTCAAAAATTACCCTTCATTATACGAAGGAGTCTCATAAAATTTTAACAGAACCGAACTTAACAAGCTTAATGATTGAGCAGCTTTTAAGTAATGCCTTGAAATATACGAAAAAAGGCGACATCTGGGTCGCGTTTGACGAAAAGACGAAGCAATTAACCATTAAAGATAATGGGATTGGGATTTGTGAAGAGGATTTGCCGAAGATTTTTGATAAAGGGTATGCGGGCATGAATGGCCAGCTGGAAACGAAATCGAGTGGGATTGGTTTGTATTTGGTTCAGCTGATTTCAAAAAGGCTGGAGCAACCGGTGCATGTGGAATCGGAGCTGGGTAAGGGGACGACCTTTACTTTGCAGCTATTTGATGCGTAACTTACAAAGTTGTAAGTTTATTTTGACAATCTGTAAGAATAGATACAGGCAAGCAGTGCGGCGGTTCGGTAAACTAGGTTTGTAAGATTCAAAGGAGGAAATAAAATGTTATTAGATGTAAAACATATAAAAAAAGTTTATCGAACACGAGGAAATGAAACGATTGCGTTGAGAGATGTTGATTTTGGTGTGAAAGAAGGCGAATTTGTCGCCATTATGGGGGAATCTGGTTCGGGAAAAACGACCTTGCTTAATATTACCGCGACATTTGACGAACCCACCGAAGGAAAAATCGAACTCAACGGCCAAGATCTAAGCAAAATTCCAAGTAAGCAAATTGCGCAATTCCGACGCGAAGAACTGGGCTTTGTTTTCCAAGATTTTAACGTTTTGGATACTTTCAATAACAAAGATAATATCCTATTGCCCTTGGTCCTCTCCGACGTTCCAAAACACGAAATGGAAAAGCGATTGGATGAAGTCAGTGCATTTGTAGGCATTGAGTCTTTGTTGAATAAGTATCCTTACGAGATTTCAGGCGGACAAAGACAACGGATCGCGATCGCGCGGGCGCTTATTAATCAACCGAAATTGTTATTAGCGGATGAGCCAACCGGAAACTTAGACTCTGCGACCTCTTCACAAATTTTAGATGTTTTACGAAGTGTCAACGAAGCAGGGAATACGATTATGATGGTCACTCACTCTGTAAAAGCTGCTTCGGAAGCTGCCCGTGTGTTGTTTATTAAAGACGGTAAGATTTTCCATGAAGTGTATCGCGGTAAAGCAGACAGTCAAGCATTTCAAGAACGCATTGCAGAAAGTCTATCGGTATTAAATGACCGAGGTGAAAAATAATGAAAACATCAATTTTAAATAAATTAGCTTTTCGAAGTATTTTTTCACATAAACAATTATACTTTCCCTTTTTATTGGCTGTTTCCTTGTTGTTTTCTTTAGAATATATCTTGTTGTCCCTGATGCAAAATGAATATGTTCTAGAATTTCACCCAGATTTAAAAATATTTGTGGGAATGGGAATCTTTTTCTCCACTTTGTTAATGGTAATTATTTCTTTATATACCAGTAATTTTATTCAAAAAAATCAAACCAAAGAGTTTGGCTTGTATACAGTTTTAGGGTTAGAAAAGAAACATATTCGTTGGATTACCTTCGTCCAAATGCTCTTTAATTGGATTGTCACTTCAATTTTCAGCGTGGTGATTGGTTATTTAACGGGAAACTTAATGTTTGTTGGACTGAACCGATTAATGAAAGATACTGGAGCGGGCTTGATGGATTATCCTTTTCAAATCCAAACGGCTTTGGGTATAGTGGCTCTTTTACTCGGCACTTTTTTAGTCAGCTTTATTTTTCATAGTATTAAGATTAGTCGCTTAAACCCAACGGAACTTTTTGTCAGTGCTCACAAGGGACAACGAGAACCGAAAGGCAATTGGCTGGTGACTGTTTTAGGTCTCGCAACTTTAGGAAGTGGCTATTATATTGCCTTAACGACGAATGATGTCTTAGGCTCTTTAATGAATATTTTTATCGCCATCTTTTTAATTGTGATTGGCACCTATCTTTTATTTCTATCTCTTTCTATCTTTATTTTAAAAGCTTTGCAAAAGAATAAAAGAATCTATTACAAGAAAAACAACTTTTTGTCGATTTCCGGAATGTTGCACCGGATGAACAATAATGCGGTCAGTTTAGCCAGTATCGCAATTTTATGTAGCGGGATTATTTTGGTTTTAGGTTTAACCACAACACTCTATCGCGTGATGGAAACTCAAATCGCAAGTAGCATGCCAACCGATTACACCGTTCAATCTTTTTTATTCGATAAAGAAGAAGATGAAACGTATTTAATAAATTTAGAAAATGAATTAGAAAAACGGGGTCAACTCGAAGACGCATATCTTCATTCAAGCGTAAATACTAATGGTTATTTCGTTGATCGAAAACTTATTCCTTTAACCACTGGGTCCTCAGTCAACGAAACATTAAACACGAGCCAGTCGGTGGTCTTAATTGGAGAAACAGTAGACACTTATAATGAGATGCAGGATGAAACACTCACTCTGTCTGAAAATGAAGTGGCTATTACTTCAAATTTACTAGATCTAGAAGACTTTTCTACCATTGAAATTAATGGAAAAGAGATGCAAACAAAAGTAGTGTCCAATGAGGCCATTCCAGCCGAATATGGAATTGAAGTTCTTTATTTAGCTTTTCCTGACGAAAATCAGTTGGAAGAATTTAGAATCGCTTTTGAAAATTATATGGGACCTAATGGAGATTATGCACCATCTGCTTATCAATATGTTTTGAATTTTAATATCGCAGAAAATGAAGATGAGATTCAAAACTATTTAAATGAGCGGCAAGAAGAGGATCCTATTCGTGTCACTACTATTGAAGAAACAAGTCAAAACTTGTATACCTTATATGGAGGCTTACTCTTTATCGGTGTGATTGTAAGTGTCGTATTAATTGTAGGGATTATCTTAATGCTTTACTTCAAACAAATTACTGAAGGACACCAAGATCGCGAAAATTATCGTATTATGAAACAAGTCGGCTTGGAAAAATCCATGATCGAAAAAACGATTCAGTCACAAATTGTTTGGGTATTCGGACTCCCTTTAGCAGTCGCCGTCCTACACAATTTATTCGTTTCAAAAATCGTCTACACACTCGTTGGTTTATTTGGGGTCAGAGATCTATCAATTTTTGGAACAAGTTACTTTGGTGTACTCGTCATTTTCGCCGCTGTTTACTGGATTTTCTACAAATTAACTTCACGTACGTATTATCGAATTATTAATGAATAAATTGAACTTAGGGGATGCAGCGTAAAAGCTGTATTCCCTTTTTTATGGAATCAGCTAACATACTACGGTACTGGTTAATTTTGTTTAACTGTACTTTTCAGCTTGTCTATTTTTAAGAGGTCTATTGGACAAAAAAGCAGAAAATGTCCGATAGGAAAAATTTAATTTCATCGTTTTCTAAAAATGATTTGGACTACCCTATAAATGACAAAATAAAACTCTGGACATCATAAAATAGAGCTTAAGAATCAGCGAAGATTTTTAAGCTCTATTTTTCGAATTTAAATAGTTTAACTTTCTAAAAGTAAATTAATTAGCTTTTTCAATTCCTGTTATTCCTACAGCACCGGGTCCACCGTGGCTTGAAATGACAGCACCTGCATCTACCCATTCCATTGTCGAAACACCATTATTTTTTAATAAATCAAACAGGCTTTCTTTTTGTTGATTGTCTATATCTGGAGCGCCTCCGACAAGCACCGTTTCGGGATCAATATTATAGTTTTTGAAAAAATCATCTATCATTTTTTTCAAGCAACGCTCAAAGGAGCCTCGGTATTTTTTCCCAGAGACCAGATACCCATTCTCTAATACAATCGTCGGATGGAGCCTTAATAAATTTGCGCCATGAAAAGCTAAGTTTGAAACACGACCACCTGCTCGTAAATAAAGTAATGTTTTTGGTAAAAAGACCATACGAGTACGTTCGCGAACTTCTTCAACAAAAGCAATAATCTCTTCTGGAGTTATGTCAGGGTGGTTTTCAATAAATTGAGCGGTTGCTTTTACGATTGCTGTTAAGCCCATACTCACATGCTTGGCATCCACCAAATGAATATTTTCAAACTCTTCCGCTGCAATATTCGCTGCATTAAAGGATACGGTGGTGACTGCTGAATAAGCGACATGAATAATATGTGCATCCGGATGCTCATTAAAAATTTGTTGGAAAACTTTTGTGTTATCTTGTGGGGTTGTTCCTGAAGTTTTAGGTAAGACTTCATGTTCTTCATAATAATTAAAAACTTTTTCAACATCAAACTTACCATCATCGTAAGTTTGATCGCCCATCGTTACATGCATCGGAATAACATAGATATTGTAGCGATCAATGATTTCTTTAGGTAAGTCAGAGCCGCTCTCTGTCGTAATGATAAATTTTGTCATAATAACCTCCATAGGTGTTGGAAGAAAACGTATATTTTAATTAATAATAACATATATGTGTAATAACAAGAAGAATTATTCTTACAGTAGAATGAAGTACATATTAAAAGTTGGTTAATAAATGTCCGAAATAAGAGAAATTTATTTTTTCACTCTCTCTAAGTTGTAATTATCCCTCTGTTTTGATAAATTAATGAAGACGAAAATGATTAATTCATTGTATGGAGTGTTCATATGATTTAATTGAAACCACTAATGATAAAAGGATGAGTAGAATGAATAGAGAAGAGTATTATGATCAAATTTATAAAGCCATTAAAAGAGAAGAACGCGAAGAATTTCGTGATTTATTTTTAAAGTTACATGAACGCGATCAAGTTGAAGTGTTTCATTTGCTCTATCCCGAGAAGAAAGTTAAAATCACTGAATTTTTAATGCCGGTTGAATTTGCAGAGTTATTTGATGATATGGATTTTGATGATCAATTAGCCGCTTTTTATTATTTGCCCAGTACGTATTTACAAAATGTTTTTTCTTTCATTGCGGATGATAATGTGGTGCAATTTATTAGTCAGTTGGACGAAGAAAAGCGCCAGCAAGCTTTGGATATCATGAAACCAGAAGACCTCCAAGCTATTGAATCTTTATTGAAGCAAAAACTGGGTACGGCTGGAGCGTTGATGACCACCGAATTAATTCGTGTTACGACAGAAGATACGGCGGATGATGTGATTGCGGATATGCGGTTGATTGGTGCACAAGCCGAGACTATTTATTATATTTACGTGGTCAACCCGAGTAATCAATTGACTGGTGTTCTTTCATTGCGAGATTTGCTTCTTTCACCGGGGGACACGAAAGTAAAAGAGATTATGAATACGCAGACTATATACGTTTCACAAGAAATGGATCAAGAAGACGTCGCTCGAATTATTCAAGAATATGATTTATTGGCCGTTCCTGTTGTAAATGACGATAATATTTTACTTGGAATTGTGACGGTTGATGATGTTTTGGATGTTATTCATGATGAAATGACCGAAGATTTCCATCGTTTTGGGGGGATTTCTTCTATAGATGAAGAGGAAGGTCCAGAAGGCGAAACAATTTTACAAATGACGCGCAAACGTCTTCCATGGATAATTATTTTAATTTTCTTAGGTCTTATTTCGGCGAACTTAATCAGTGCTTTTGAAGATACTTTGGCACAGGTTGTCGCTTTAGCTGCTTTTATGCCGATAATTTTGGACTCGGCAGGAAATGTCGGGACACAATCGTTAGCAGTGTCTGTTCGACGCCTGACTTTAAACGAAGAGAATGAAGAAAGCTTTTGGAAGATGCTAGGGAAAGAATTCGGTTCAGGGGTTTTAATTGGCCTAGCTTCTGCTATAACTATCGGAGTTTTATCTTACTTTCTCTATGGGAGTGTCACACTTTCAATCATTATTGGTTCCGCATTACTTATGACACTAAGCTTATCCACTGTGATAGGCTCTGTTGTCCCCACACTCTTTGATAAAGTAGGGATCGATCCAGCGGTTGCTTCTGGTCCTTTTATCACAACAATTAATGATACCTTTGCTTTAGTTGTTTACTTTAGTCTAGCTACTTACTTTATCCATCACTTATAAATCTAAAATTAAAGAAAAGCTTCCAAAATAAATATTTTTGGAAGTTTTTTTAGTGGCGATATTATATAACCTTTCTAATAACATTTTTAAGCCAAAAAGTGTATACTAATCATAGTTGATCCTTTATTTATTAATTTATGGGAGGTGGCTAATCAATGAGAACGATTTTTGATGAAAGATTAGCTGAAATACATCGAGATTTATTACAATTAGGGATTGTGGTAAATGAAGCCATCAATAAAGCGATTCAAGCCTTTGTAACAAAGGATGTCAATTTAGCTGAAGAAATCATTGAAAATGATTTAAAAATTAACGATAAAGAAAATGAAATCGATAAAAAATGTACAGAAACGATTGCTCTTCAACAGCCACTAGCTACGGACTTACGACGAATCATTGCTGTAATACGTGCTTCTTCAGACCTTGAAAGAATGGGCGATCATGCTCAAAACATTGCTGAAGTGACTATTAATCTTAAAAATGAAAAGCACGTTCCAGAATTAGAACCCATTATTCAATCCATGGGGAATAAGATTATGAAAATGTCTACAGATATTATCGATGCCTTTGTTGATTTTAATGTAGAGGCCGCTAGAGAAATTGCCTTACGGGATGAAGAAGTCGATAAACACTACAATCTTCTTCGTTTAACGGCGATTGATATTATGAAAGAAAATCCTGATACAGCTTTTTCCGTTTCTGACTATTCGTTTATAGGAAGAGATTTAGAGCCTATAGGGGATTATGTAACGAATATTGGTGAAGGGATTATTTATTTGTCAAGTGGAGAAATTGTAGATTTAGGAAAACTGAATTAAAAATTAAATTTTACAGGATATAGAGAAACTCCTGAACACATCTTTCAGTGGTTACTCTTTGAGTCAAAAAAATTATTTGCATTAGGTTATAGTGCCTGCTTCCACGCGGCTTTGCAGGCAGTAAAAGATGAAGAAAATGTAGAGAACCCATCGATTGTTCGTCATACTGTGAGCTATTTGCATGACCCAGAGAACAATTTAGATATTAAATTACAGGTGGATATCAAAGTGGGGATTGAAGGACTTAATGACGATGAAGCTATGAAATTGGTTGAAAAAGCGAATGAAATTTGTCCTTATTCAAGAGCAATACAAAATGGCCATATTGATGTGTCTTTAAATATTATCCCTTACAAAGAATAAATTTTAAGTTATAAGCCCTGTAGTTGTTGGACTGCAGGGCTATTTGTTTGGCTATATTCAGAAAATAAAATAGAATAAAAAATATTCCTGTTGGTCCAATATTATCGATGTTCTACAATCCCCATATTCTAACTTATTCTATATGTTAAGATATTGTAAATTGTTTTGAATGTTTTAGGTAACGATAATGTCGACCATCTTTGAAGTGGCTATTAATATTTGTTTACAAATATTTCTATAATGTATTTTATTTTACACAAAAAGGCTCCTAAAGTTAATCTAAGAGCCTTTTTATTATGTTAGAATGATTTGGAATGTTAGGATATTAATTGAATATCCTAAAAGCATAGATAACTTTCCCAATAACTTCAAGATCTTCAAATTCTTTTTTGGAATATGTGAGGGTTTCGAAACCGTCTAAGTATGAAAAAGGTTCTAGATGTACCGTTGAATCGGTCATCCTTAGATATTCTAATTTGTATTCGTTGTCGATTTTAACGATGATAATATCTCCTGTATTATGTATAGGATGTTCAAGCATATTATAATTTAAAACGACGATACTATCTCCACTATTTATCATACGATTCATCGAGTCTGTACGAACTTTTATGACAAAATATTTGTCGGGATCTTCAGTTAATATATGATTGGGAACTTGAACTGTTGGTAGTTCTTTTGTGTCCTCGTCATAACCATTGGTATAAAGATACCCTGCACTAATGGATTCAATAAAGTTAATTTCGACTGTGTTTTGCATTTCATTGAGGACGTAGCTTGAAGGATAGTTGTCTAATCCCAAAATAAAATCGGTGGATACTTGAAAATAAGTCGCTAATTTTTTTAGCTCTTTTCCTGGAGGCAAGCTAGCATTTGATTCCCATTTAGAAACGGTTGTGTATGTTTTATAACCTAAATCATGAGATAATTCTTGTTGGCTTAAATTTTTTAGTACTCGAAGTTGTCTAATACGCTCACCGGAAGTTGTCATTTACTATATCCTTTCTAAACTATAATTTTCACATATTGTCATTTTAATGTTTTTTAAGACATTAAGCAACTTTTTTCGTTAAAAATGAATATATTAATGAAAAAAAATCATAAAATTATTGAACGTGAATATTTTTCGTGTATAATATAAATATACAAATACCTATTCGAGATAGAGAAGGTGGTTTTGATGAAAAAAATCTCAGAATTACGTGCCCAGCATGGAAATTTAACACAACGGGAATTAGCCGATAGTCTCAACGTTACTCAAGCATCAATCAGTAGATGGGAACAAAATCAATTATCTATTGGCGGAGAAAACTTGATTAAACTAGCGAAGTTTTTTAAAGTGACTACAGATGAGCTCTTAGGAATCGAAGATGAGGATTCAAAAAGTTAGTTTCAACTGAATAAATGAGAAAATAATAGCCTATTCCATTCTTCATATGTGTCTATATGAAACGAGGGGAGTAGGCTTTATTCTATTCTCAGAGCCCTTCTAAAGTTTTCATATCCATAATTAATCTATAAATAAAAATCCAGTTAAAGCAATTGAGATTTTCTTTCACTAATCCTAAATAAAAGAGTATAATAGAAGGATAAGAAAAGGAAAATGGTGATATTTATGGAGAATATTACGTTCTTTCACATGAATGAGAAAGATTTCTCAAATAAAATTTATAAAGAGTTATATACGAAAAGAATTGATTTGTTTGATTTGAGAGAAACTTATATCATGTGTCATTTAGATGTTTTAGAAGAAATTAGTAAGCGCTTACCTGTTCATCGAAAAGATTGTCTTTATTATTTAGGAAATGGAAATTATCATTACTTAACGCTAGTCCTCCTCAAACGGATGAGCGAACCTTTCACTTTAGTCACGTTTGATCATCATAATGACGCAGGTGATTTTCCCTTTCCGGATACGATTAGTTGTGGTTCTTGGATACAAACGGCCATCGAAACACTTCCTTTGATGAAACGAGTGATTGTAATTGGAGCAGACCGAGAGAATGGGAAAAAAACAGAAAAACAGACATTTAATAAATTGTTTTTCGCAAATCCTATCGATCATTCGACTAAAAGTATTCAAAAAATTTCTTCTTTCATTCAAACAAAGAATATTTATATAAGCATTGATCGAGATTATTTGTCAGAGGAAGTGGTTCAAACAAATTGGGATCAAGGAAACAATCAACTTTCTGATTTGCTTTTTGCTGTCGAATTACTCGCTCAAAATCACAAACTCGTTGGAGCCGATGTATGTGGGGATATCGTTTGGGATTATCAGACATTAAACCAGTTTACGATGCAAGCTACCTTGCAGCAATCTATAGAAGTGAATCGAAAAATCTTTGAAACTTTAAGCAGCCTCCTCTAAAATAAATAGGAGCTCGTCATTTATAATTATTCTTTTGCTTCTTTTTCCTGTAAAATGAAGCAAAAGATTTCTAAAAGAATCAGTGAGAATGTTTCAAGGAGGATATTTCAATTGGTTAAACAAGGAAACCTTACAATTGTAGGTAGTAATATGATTGATTTAACGTCATTTTTAAATAGATTTCCTAAAAAAGGGGAAACCGTATACGGTAGAGATTTTCAGCAAGGATTTGGAGGAAAAGGATCCAACCAAGGCGTCATCGCTTCCTTATTAGGGGCGAATGTTTCGATGGTCACAACGGTTGGAGATGATGCTTACGGCAGAGAGTGGCTTAGTCATTATCAAAATGAAAAAATCAATACGGATTTTGTGAAAGTCGTCGAAGATATGAACAGTGGGACGGCGGCTATCTGGGTGGAAGAAGATGGAGATAATCGTATTGTGATTACACCTGGAGCAAATGAGGCGTTGGATGCTGAATTTGTAAGTCAAGCGTTTGAAACATTGCCTCAAGCAGATATTGTTCTCTCTCAATTAGAAAATCCACAACAAGCAATATTGGAAGGATTTAAGCGAGGAAAAGAATCTGGAGCCATTACTTTGTTAAATCCAGCACCTGCCGATGTTTTATTGGATGATATACTGGAGTATACAGACTGGCTCCTCCCAAATGAAACGGAATTTGCTTTTCTTACAGGAGAAAAGCATGATTTACCAATTACTCAATTAATTGTTGCGATTAAAGCATTCGCCACACAAACGAATACGAATTTAGTAGTAACAGTAGGTAAAAATGGTGCTTTGCTTTATCGACCAAAAATAGATAAAGATGTTCATCATATTGAAACTACCCAAGTTGCTGTAAAAGATTCAACGGGAGCGGGTGACGCTTTTTGTGGGACCTTTGCCTATGGGTTATCGATCGGATTAAATCCTAGGGTTGCCATCGAATTAGCGAATGCGATTGCAAGTGATAGTGTCCAAAAATTAGGAACGCAAACATCCTATGCAAGAGGGCAAGATTTAGAAAAGATTGTCTCAGGTATTTTAAGAAAAGAATGAAATAAGCACAGATTCTTTTGAATACATAGAGTTAGTAATTTCATGTATAAGGGAAAATCATGTTCTAAAAGAAAATAAAATGGTATGATGACAAAGAGTGTTCATTTAGATGAAACAATGCAACGGAATGAATTAAAAAATCTGTGTGCATTATTTATCGTCATATAATATGTAGTAGGAGACCATAATATGAAAAAATTTGCGGTGATTATTCCGGCGTATCGTCCGATGAGAAGTTTGCCGGAGTATATTCATAATCTGATTCAAAATGGCGTTCCACAAATAATTGTTGTGGATGATGGAAGTGGAGAACCATATAGAGATGTTTTC
This sequence comes from Atopostipes suicloacalis DSM 15692, assembly GCF_900129085.1. Classification (GTDB taxonomy): domain Bacteria; phylum Bacillota; class Bacilli; order Lactobacillales; family Carnobacteriaceae_A; genus Atopostipes; species Atopostipes suicloacalis. The sequence continues at coordinate 25,546 of NZ_FQUF01000003.1, read as the reverse complement.
TCGCAGATTGAAACCTTTAAAGAATGTACTCTTATTACGCATTCAACAAATAGGGGAAAAGGTGCTGCCTTAAAAGCTGGCTTTACTTGTTTTTTAAATCAGTTTTCGTATTTAAATGGCGTGGTGACCGCGGATGCTGATGGACAACACTCCACAGAGGATGTTTTACAAGTAGGGAAGAGATTGGATACGATTGAAGAGGGTTTTATTTTAGGTTCACGTGCATTTAATATCAAACGTATGCCTTTACGAAGCTGGATTGGAAATCGGTTGACAAGTCTTGTATTTAAAATTTTCTTTGGTCAGTTTATCCGTGACACGCAGACAGGCCTGCGAGGCATCACTACCCCAGAATTAGGTTGGGTTACTCAGCTAAGTGGGGATAACTTTGATTACGAGATGATTATGTTGATTCATATGGTTTCAAAAAACAAAAGAATCATTAGCGTCGATATCGCGACACTTTATAAAAAAGTACATACTTCGCATTTTGAAACATTTAAAGATACTAAATTAATTGCAAGAGCCATATTTAGTCAATATTTTAAACAAACAGAAAGTCAATAACTTCAAAAAAGTTTAGAAATGATATAAACTTGATGAAGGAGCAGGATTAATGAAAAAGAGGAGATACGGACTATTTTTTGAAATTGCTCGAGCACTTGCTCGTGTCATATTGCCGCGCTTTCGATTCAAAGATATCCTCATCACCAATGAGCCAGCGGTTTATATCGCACATCATCAAAATATGATAGGACCTGTGAGTATTTTAGTGTGGATCAAATATTATTTTCGGACGTGGGTTCTAAGTGCCTTTACTTCACAAAAAGACTGCTATGAACATTATATAAATTATACCTTTACGAAGCGTTATAACTGGCCTTCACCAATTGCAAAAATTGTGGCTTGGCCACTTTCATACATCGTTCCATGGATGATGAAATCTGCTCGTGCGATTCCAGTGTATAGAGGTTCTCGTAAAATAATGGATACTTTTAAAATAAGTGTAGATGCTTTATTAAATAATGAAGATATTCTTATATTTCCAGATATTGATTATTCAGATGATTCAACTGAAGTTTCAGATATTTATGAAGGTTTTTTACATCTAGAAAAATATTATTATCGGGAAACGAAAAAACATCTTGCTTTTGTTCCTGTTTATTCAAATAAGGAAAAAAGAGAAGTACATAGCGGGAAGCCTATACGATTTACAGGGGATAAGAAATTTATTGAAGAACGAAAAGAAGTTGCTCAAAAGATACAGGAAGAATTAAATTGGTTATCAAAAATTTAGAAAATATTATTAAAAGGAGAGAAATAACATATGTCAATATTGAAAGAAACACTACCTTTAGCAAATGGTAACGAGATTCCATTAATAGGTCTCGGAACTTGGCAAATGTCGCCAGAAGAAGCAGAAAAAATGGTTGAATATGCTTTAAAAAATGATTATATTCATATCGATACCGCTCGTTCTTACGGAAATGAAGAAGGTGTTGGCCGAGGAATGAAAGCTTCCGGTCTAGCTCGTGAAGATTATTTCTTGACCACAAAGGTTAGAGGAGAAGCAAAATCATACGACGAAGCAAAAAAAGATATTGAAGATTCCTTGAAAGCCCTCGACACCCCTTATATTGATTTAGTAATCATCCATGCGCCAAGACCTTGGAATGAAATGCGCGTAGATTCCATTGATAACTACTATTACGAAGAAAATCAAGAAGCTTGGAAAGCAATGGAAGAGCTGTATGAAGAAGGCAAAATTAAAGCCATTGGTGTCTCCAATTTTGAGATTGATGATTTAAAGAACTTACTAGAACATTCAAAAGTAAAACCAATGTTAAATCAAATAAAATACCACATCGGTCACAGAGATGAAGAATTAGTTCAATTCTGTCAAGAAAACGACATGGTCGTTGAAGCCTACTCACCAATTGGTACAGGAAAATTATTAAACAACGAAAACATTAAAAAAATTGCAGACAAATATGGTAAAACGACTGCACAAGTTTCTATTCGTTATGCCTTCCAAAAAGGGCTCGTTGTCTTGCCAAAATCCGTTCACGAAGAATATATTGCTCAAAATGCTGAGATTGATTTTGAGCTTTCCGTAGCAGACATGGATTACTTAAACCGTTTAGTGATTGACTAATCAAAAAAACGAAAATCATGGTGTGGTTGAATCTCCTCAGATTCATCCGCACCTTTTTTTCATAAACACGACTCAAATCCCAAGTTAAAACTAGAAAAATTTCAAGAACACAGCTTTCTTTTTGTTAAAAACACCAAGAAAGTAGAAATACGAGACATTTTTCCAGAAAATATCCAATAAAAAATAAATACGAGACATTTTTCCAGAAAATGTCCCGTAAATGAAAATAGTACAGTTAATAAAAGCTGTCGCAGAACAAAAAGCTTGGCTTTATGATAAAATAAATAAAAGTCATTTAAAGGAGGGAGTAGTTTTCCTATTTGAGCTATGGAAACTACGTGAAAATGAGAAATAAGAAAAATAAAAGTAAACTTAATACTTTCCAAATGATAATGTCGATTATTGCACTGGTACTCACTTTGTATCGCTTCCTTCGTTTATTTATGAAACGGGCCAGACAATACGATTAAGAAAAATGAATAGTTCTAATTTTAGTGTCTATGGATCTATTTTGATCTGTAGGCATTTTTTATTTTTAAAAATTCGCTAATTTGTTTAAAAAAATAAGATAAGTTCTTCTAATGTGAGCATCAACAAATACTTATTAGACAAAAATTTATTGACTAGCTATACTTAAGTCGAAATAAATGATAACGCTTACAATAAAATATTGGAGGAGACAAAGAAATGAATTTTGATTGGATTAAGAGTAGAGCCGTCTCTCATGCAGACAAAGTAGCGATTATAGATCCATTGAAAAAAACAGAATGGACATACGAAGATTTAAATATTCGGGCAGAAAACCTTGCGCACCATTTAGTTGAACAAGGGGTAAAAAAAGGAGACCGCATTGGTGTCTTTGCGCCAAATGATGTAGGAGTTCTGGATCATTTATTTGCGGCAATCAAAATAGGTGCAATTTTTGTACCGATGAATTGGCGTTTGAAGCCAAGAGAAATAAAAAAAGTCGTGGAAGACTCAGGAATGGAATATATTGTATACGGGACCAATCATTTAGACCGCTTAGATCATATTCCCAAAGAATATATCAAATATAATATTGATGAAGCAGAATATCACGAAATTGTTGATCCTAATCACCATGAACCTTTTGAAAGTATAGATATCGAACCAGAAGATATTGCGATGTTAATTTATACAAGTGGTACAACTGGAACACCCAAAGGGGTTATTCATACCCATCAATCTTACACAAATAATATTTTCAACGAAGTATTGTCTTGGAATATGCATGATGAATACGTAACAATTGCAAGTGCTCCGATGTTTCATGTTGTAGGCTTTGTGGATATTGTCTTGCCGATGTTAATGGTGGGAGGACAAACGGTTCTAGAAAGATACTTTAATCCTGAAACCATTAACGATTGGATTTCTAAATATAAACCAAACATCCTCGTCATGATTCCAACGATGTATTACGGTATTATTGCAGACCCAGAATTTTCACCTGAAATGATCGCAAGTGTGGAAAAATTTGTATCCGGTGGTTCTGCCCCTCTGCCAGCTGTACAAGAAGCTTTTCTAAAGATGGGTAAAGTACTTGTAAATGCTTATGGTCTAACGGAAGCCCCACTAGTAACATACAACAACAATGAATTAGCGAAGAGAAACCCAAGCTCGATTGGACGACCAGTTCTTAACTTAGCACATAAAATTGTGGATGAAGAAATGAATGAAGTACCAATAGGTGAAATGGGAGAACTGCTAATCAGAGGGCTCAATGTCACACCTGGTTATTGGAATTTACCCGAAGAAGATGATGAAGTATTTTATGATGGTTATTTCAGAACAGGCGATATGGCTATTGAAAACGAAGCAGGAGAATTAACCATTGTCAATCGACTAAAAGAGTTAATTATTACAGGTGGAGAGAATGTATTGCCTTCTGAAGTAGAAGCTATTTTAAATAAACATCCACTCGTTCATTCTGGTGTAATTGTTGGTTATGATAACCCTAGATTTGGCGAATCTGTCTCGGCAGCCATCGTCTTAAATGAACAAGCTCAAGGAATTGAAAATTATGAAGAGGTCCTTGACGAATATATGGTGAAAAATTTAGCGGGCTATAAAACACCTAAATTATATTTAGTGTTAGAAGAAATACCTGTTAATTCAGTAGGGAAACCAGATCAATTAGAAATTCAACGGATGATGAATAAAAAAGCCGCTGAAGTAAAAGAAGAAACGATTTAAACCAATAGAATTAACTCACATAATGATGAACATAAGGAACCGTTATTGGTCAAATAGAAAAACTTCGCTTATGCTATATTTGTAAGCGGTCACAAACACGAATTAAATGGAGGTTTAAACATGGAAAACAGAAAAGAAATACTTGAGAAATTATACCCAGAAGATGTTTTAAAGATTAGTGAAGGACTTACCGATGGAGAAGTTAAATTTTTAAGTCAAATGGTTGAGTTACTAGAAACAAAATACCGTAAAGATTTAAATAAACACTGGTCAAATGCGACAGTACCTGAAGGATTCTTCGAAGACATGGGGAAATTAGGTTATTACACCAATCCATTATTATTTGAAGGTAGAGAAGATAGCAAACAAACAAGTCAATTATTCCAATTCTTCTTTGCGTATACCTTAGCACGTTTCGATGTGTCACTAAATACTTTATTAGGGGTTCATTCAGGATTAGGCTTTAATACTTTCCTATTTGGTGGAAGTGATGAACAAAAAGCTAAATATATACCGAAATTAGCGTCACACGAATTACGTACTTGCTTTGCATTAACCGAACCAGACCATGGATCTGACGTAGCGTGGGGCTTAGAAACAGAAGCTAGACGTGAAGGAGATAAATGGATCTTAAATGGTGAAAAACGTTGGATTGGTGGCGCGAATGTAGCAGATGTCATTCCAATATTTGCACGAGATGTAGAAACCAATAAACCAAAAGCATTTATTGTTGAAAGAGAACAAGCAGGGGTAGACATTGATGTCATCGACAACAAAATCGCTCTTCGAATTGTACCAAACTGTAACATCCACTTAAAAGATGTAGAAGTAAAAGAAGAAAATCGTCTGCAAAACATTAATAGCTTTAGAGATATCGCGAAAGTACTTTATTCAACGCGAGCAGGCGTAGCCTTTATGGCCACCGGAGCTATGGCGGGTGCTTTACAAGCGACCTTAAAATATGTCAATGAAAGAGAACAATTTGGAAAAACCATTGCTAACTACCAACTCGTTCAAGAAAAACTTTCTATGATGCAAGCCAATTTAACAAATGCGATGGCCTTATCTGCACAAATCGCAAAACTGCAAGAGAATGGCGATTACAATGAGATTGTAACGTCGATTGGTAAAATGTCTAATGCCCTTCGTTTACGAGAAACTGTAGCCATGGGACGAGGAGTTTGTGGAGGTAATGGGATTGTAGTAGATTATGATATCGCTCGTTTCTTCTCAGATGCGGAAGCTATCTTTACTTATGAAGGAACGCATGAAATAAATGCATTAGTAATTGGACGTGCGCTAACTGGAAAAGCAGCATTCAATTAATTGAATAAAAAGGATTAATTTGCTGGCGAATCATTAATGCCATGATGATTCGCCTGTAACCATACAAAAACAATAGATGAAAAGAAATAAAAAATTCTGGAGGAATCAGAATGATAATTAGAAAAGCAACAGTTTTAGGTGCAGGCGTAATGGGAAGTCAAATCGCTGCACTATTAGTCAATGCAGGACTCAAAGTCGAATTATTAGATGTAGTGATTGATCAAGAAAATCCAAATAAATTATCCAAAGCAGGGTATGATCGCATAACGAACCCAAAGAAAAGTATGCTGTTTAATTCAGATCATGCGGCAAACTTAACTTATGGAAATTATACGGAGCAATTAAGTGAAAAATCGGATTCAGATATTTTCATTGAAGCCGTAAAAGAAGATGTTGAAATCAAGCATGAAGTTTGGAGTACCGTTGCAAAAGTTGCAAAAGAGAATGCAATTTTAGCTACTAACACTTCAGGTATTCCAATTAATGTCATTGCGAAAGTGTTTTCTGAAGAAGATAAACAGCGTTTTGTAGGTTTACACTTCTTTAACCCACCACGCTTTATGAAATTAGTTGAAGTAATACCAAATACTGAAACGAGCGAAGAAGTGATCGAGCAGGTAACTAAATTCACTGAAGATACATTAGGAAAAGGTGTCATTCATGCGAAAGATGTACCAGCTTTTGTAGCGAACCGTACAGGAACGCATGCTATGTCTGATATTATGTTCCGCGGTGAAAAAGAGGGTTACTCAATTGCTGAAATTGATGCACTAACTGGTAAAGTCATCGGTCGTCCAATGGGTACTTATGCGCTAGCCGACTTAGTAGGACTTGATGTTGCAATGTTTGTAGTCGGTGGGTTAATGCGTGATCCATCTGAACAACCTTTCTTCAACCAAGCAGAGTTAATTGGTCAATTATATAAAGAAGGTGCTTTAGGAAATAAAACAAAGCATGGCTTCTATAAGAAAGAAAATAAAAAGAAACTTGTAATCAACCCAGAAACTATGGAATATACTGAAATTTCTAAACCAGAATTAGAAATCTTAGAAAAATTCGGTAGAGATCTTAAAGAAAATATGGACATCATATTTAATGCGGAAGAGGGAGCTGGAAAGCTTCTTTGGGAAACATTGCGTAGCACTTTTTATTATGCTGCACATAATGTTCCGAAAGCAACCGATGATTATAAAGAGATTGACCGTGCAATGGTTTGGGGCTTTAATTGGAAAAAAGGTCCATTCCAATTATGGGACTTAATGGGTTATGAACGAGTAAAAGAGCGTATCCAAGAGGAATTAGGCGACTTGCCAGATTGGGTAGCTAATCGTGAAGAACCATTTTATGAAAAAGGTGAAATTTTAGAAAAAACGACCCCTATTCAAGAATTTATAGCAGAAGATATTTGGAACCGAGAAGATTCAAGATTAAGTAAAACAAAAAATAATCAATTGCTATTTAAATTCCAAACACCAAATAACACCATTACAGATGGCTTGTCACAAGACATCATTGATGCAGTGGATGAGTTAGAAAATAAAGAATATACCAGTATGGTTATATACTCACCAGGGCCAAACTTCAGTGTGGGGGCCAATCTTTACATGATGAAGATGGCAATCGAACAAGATAAAGTAGATGAGCTTGTGGAAGCAACGATTTCTGAATTGCACGAAGCAGTGAATCGAATTCGTTATACAACCAAACCTATTGTTACTGCAACACAAGGACGTGCTTTAGGTGGAGGAGCAGAGATCTTATTAGCTTCCCCTGCTGTCGTAGCAGCTGCAGAAAGTTATATTGGATTAGTGGAAGTCGGTGTTGGATTGGTACCTGGTGGTGGAGGGTTAGCTGAACTTGCTGAGCGTGTATCAACAGGACCAGATCAAAAAGCCAATAAAATTAAAACGATGAGTGAAGTGGTTACCCGAGTGGCCTCAGCTGAAGTTGCGATGAATGCTTATGAAGCTCAAAGACACTTATATTTAAAAGAATCCGATACCATTATTGCAAATGGCGATAAACGAGTAGAAGTTGCTTTAGAAAAAGCGGACTTTTTATCCCGAACAAATTATATTCCAAGACCGAAAGTAACGTTTGAAGCTTTAGGTGAAGATTTTAAAGCATTAGTGGAAGGTCAATTAGAGGCCATGAGACTTGGTCACTTTATTAGTGATTATGATATGGAAATTGGCTTAGCGGTTGCGGAAATATTAGCGGGTGGACTAGTTCCTAAACGAACCTCTGTCAATCAAGACTGGATTCAGCATTTAGAAAAAGAAAACTTTATTCGTTTGAGTAAAAATCAAAAGACTTATGAACGAATTTCTCATATGCTAACGAAGAAAAAACCACTACGAAACTAATTATAAAACAGTCACGATTCAGAAAATAAAAGGGGAATGAATAGATATGCAAGATGCTTATATAATTGCTTATGGACGTGCAGCAACGGGAAAAGGAAATCCTAAAGGCGCTTATGCTCATACAAGAGCTGATGATGTTGCTGGACAAGTATTAAAAGGTGTTATTGATCGAGTAGAAGGTGATTTTGATCCAGCTTCCATTGAGGATGTGATTGTGGGGAACTCCTTTCCAGAAGGAGAGCAAGGGCAAAATATTGCACGAACGATTGCTTTATTAGCTGGTCTTCCACATACTGTCCCTGGACAAACGGTTAACCGTTATTGTTCCTCAGGCTTACAGACGATAGCGCTTGCTGCCAACTCAATTATGGCTGGACAAGCGGAAGTTGTAGCGGCAGGTGGCGTTGAATTTATGAGTGCCGTTCCAATGGGTGGGAATGAACCGACAAATAATCCCACACTTCAAAAAGAAGATGTAGGTGTCTCACAACCTATGGGACTAACGGCAGAAAATGTGGCAGAGAAGTACAAGGTCTCTCGTGAAGATCAAGATGCTTTTGCAGTACAAAGTCATCAAAGAGCGCAAGCTGCCCAAGACGAAGGCCGCTTAAAAGATGAAATTATCCCAGTTGAGATTAATAAAGTCACTTATACAGAGAATGGACCCAAAATAACGAAAGAAATGTTTGATCAAGATGAAGGAATACGTCCGGAATCGTCGATGGAAACCTTAGCGAAACTTCCTACTATTTTTAAAGCGGATGGGACAGTAACGGCCGCTTCTTCTTCACAAATTAGTGATGGAGCAGGATTTGTCATTTTAATGTCTGGTGACAAAGTAAAAGAGCTTGGCATTAAACCCATCGCACGCTTTGTCGGATTTAAGGCAGTGGGGGTAGATCCTAAGCTAATGGGAATTGGTCCAGCTTATGCGATTCCTGAAGTATTGAAGTTAGCTGATTTAGAACTAAAAGATATGGATTTAATCGAACTAAACGAAGCGTTTGCTGCACAAGCTTTAGCTTCTGTTCGTGAATTGAATATTGATACAGATATTACGAATGTGAATGGTGGAGCGATTTCTTTAGGTCATCCGCTGGGCGCAACTGGAGCTATCTTAACAGCTCGTCTACTCAATGAAATGTCGAGACGACCAGATTCAAAATATGGACTCGTTTCAATGTGTATTGGTGTAGGTATGGGAGCAGCAGGAATATTTGAATATCTTCACAATGAATCATAAAGAATAAATAAACGATGGGCTATTTCATTGGAGAAGGATGAAATAGCCTTTGTTTTTTATCAATTGAAGGAGAATAAAATGTATCAAACAATATTATATACACAAAAAAATCATATAGCGATCGTTACAATTAACCGTCCTGAATATGGAAATGCTTTTTCAGAAGAAACGTATGAAGAGATAATTGATGTGATGCATAAAATAAATGAAAATGAACAAATTGATGTCGCTATCTTAACGGGAACAGGGAAATATTTTTGTTCGGGGGGAGATATCCGTTTCTTCCAAAAGATGATTGATAATGAAGAAAATATTAGTGAAGAAAATGTACTCTTAACCGGACAAATGGTTAAAAGTATTAAGAAAAATTCAAAACCCGTAATTGCAGCTATTAACGGTGTGGCTGCAGGAGCCGGCTTAGGGTTAGCCATGGCTTGCGACTTTATTTTGATGGGAGAAAATAGCCAACTTATTCCTGCTTTTATTAATATGGCTTTTCCAGGAGATACGGCTTTAATTTATACCCTTCACCAAGCAATTGGTACCTTTCAAACAAAAAAACACGTGATGTTAAATGAACCCATTACGGCAACTCTTGCACAAGAGTACGGAATAGCTTATGACGTGGTTCTCGATGAAGACCTTGAGGAAGCGGCAAATCAACTAGCTACAAAGCTTGTTCAAGCACCAACGGAAGCCATAGGTTATCAAAAAGCTTTAATGGCAGAAATGTTTTATCCTGAAATCGAAGCATTCAATCAAAAAGAAGCAGAATATATGCATAAAAGTTCAAAAAGTAAAGAACATAAAGAAGCAGTAGCCGCCTTTTTAAGTAAGAGAAAACCGGACTTTAAAAAATAATTCTCCATAATTATGCTAAAATAGAGATACAACTATTTTGCTTGGAGGCATAAAAAAATGAACATTACACAAATGAAATACCTAGTAGAAATTGTACAATCCAACTATAATATTACGGTTGCTTCCCAAAAACTCTATGTATCCCAATCCGCTATTAGTCAATTTGTTAAGGGATTTGAAGATCAATATGAAGTCGATTTATTTGTTCGAAGGAAAGGAAAAATTGTTGCCTTAACGCCTTCTGGAGAAAAAATTTATCAATCAGCCTTACTCGTCTTAGATAAATATTATAATTTAGAAAACACGTTAAAAGATGAATCTTCCCAACAAAAAGGGACCATTAAAATCGGAATGCATCCAACAATTTTACGCTTGTTTTTTACGAAGTTTATCCCTCGATTTATCTTAGATAACCCAGACGCTTATATAGAAATTGTCGAAGCAGGGACGCTTGAATTAAGAGAAATGCTCATGGATCAAACCATTCACGCAGCGATATTAGTAGAACCAGCAGAGTTACAACCAGAAGACTTTGAAGTGTACCAATTAATGCGTACAGAAATTGTTGCTTTTATGGATCCTAACCACCCACTTTCAAAGAAACGTTTGCTTAAATGGAGCGATCTCAATGACTATCCCTTTGCTACTTATAATGAGAAAGATAAAGTCTATCACCTAGTGAATAAAAAACTAGAAACTAAAAAAGCAAAAGATAATTTACTCTTTACTTCAGCTTCCTGGGATTACATGATTGAATCTGTTGTAGATAACAGACACATGGCAATTTTACCTACTATTTATTTCAGTCAATTTATTTCAAGAGTAGAGCATATTGGAGTGGTCGAAAAAAGATTTGAAGATCCCATCTCTTATATCCCCGTACTCGCTCGCCCGAAAAAGAAAGTTTACGCTCCAGTGGAATCTTTTGTGTTTAATTCAATTTTAGAGAATTTCCATTTTGATGATCACACATTAAGATATGACTTTTTAGAAGAATTCTAGAAATTTAAAATTTAAAAAATAGAGGAGAAATAAAATGATTAAAACACGACTGACAGAGATGCTCGGTATTGAGTATCCAATTATTCAAGGCTCCATGCAATATATGTCTTTGGCTGAACTAGCTTCAGAAGTTTCAAATGCTGGTGGTTTAGGCTTGATTCCTTCAATGGCCTTTCCAAACACAGAAGAACTTCGTAAAGAAATCAGAAAAATGAAAGCGTTAACGGATAAGCCATTTGGTTTTAATATTTCTTTGGTTCCGGAAGTAGTGGTTCCAGAGGTTATTTTTGATTATATCGATGTGTTAATCGAAGAAGAAGTTCCTGTGATTGAAACCTCTGGACAGCGACCGGCAAAATTTATTGAGCCCATTAAAAAAGCGGGTATTCCGATTATGCATAAAGTCACTTCGATTCGACATGCTAAAGCCGCACAAAAAGATGGGGCGGATATTATTGTCTTGGTAGGAACAGAAGGGGGCGGACACCCAGGTTCTGATCAAGTAGCCGGTCAGATTCTTTGGGCAAAAGCTGTCGAAGAGTTGGACGTTCCAGTCATTGCGAGTGGAGGAATTGTTGATGGAAAAAGTATGTATTCAGCAATGTCTCTAGGGGTAGATGGGGTATTAATGGGAACTCGCTTTTTAGCTACACCAGAAGTGAATGCTTCCGAGGCCTATCGCCAAGCGTTATTAACGGTTCCAGAAAATGGAACGGTTCTAACTATGAAATCACTAAATAATGCGATGCGGGTTGCGAATAATCCATTTGCACAAAAGATTCTAGCAAAAGAAGCAGAAGGAGCTACTTTAGAAGAATTAATGCCCCTTATATCAGGGATTCGCTCTTATGAAAAAATGAAAGAAGGCAAGTATGATGAAGCCCAATTAAGTGTGGGGCAAGGAATTGGACGTGTTCATGAAATTACTCCGGCTAGAGAACTTGTTGAACAGATTGTTCGTGATTTTTATGAAACACATGAATATATGAACCAGCTTGTAAATAAATTAAGCCTGCAAAAAGGATGAGACCAAATGAATAAAGCAGAAATACTACAGGAACTTTATCCTGAAGACTTGTTAAGATATAGTGAAAAGCTAACAGAAAAAGAAGTTGATTTACTCGTTAAATTACGAGAAATTTTAGAAACAAAACTTGAACCGGTGATTGAAGAACACTGGAAAAACGAAACCTTTCCTTTTGAAGAGTTTAAAGCTATCACAGATTTAGGCTTAATGAATCATCCCGATTTATTTGAAGGTAGAGAAGGAGAACATAAGGTAAGTGAATATTTCAATCTATTTCGCTTGTATGAACTAGCACGGACAGATACATCACTAGCGACCTTTTTTGCGGTCCATGCAGGCCTTGGCTATACGACATTATTACAAGGAGGTTCGCCCGAACAAATTGCGTATTATGGGCCGAAGTTTGCTTCTTTTGAAATGCAAACATGCTTTGGTTTAACAGAGCCCGATCATGGTTCCGATATTGCAGGTGGTTTAGCCACGACTGCTGTTAAAAAGGGAGATACTTGGGTAATCAATGGCGAAAAACGTTGGATTGGTGGAGCAGCAACAGCTGATATTCTTCCCATATTTGCGAAAAATCCGGAAACCAATGAGATTCTATGCTTTTTAGTTCCGGGAGATAGTGAGGGATTAAGCGTAGAAAAGATTGATGGCAAGATTGCGTTACGTCTCGTCCAAAACGGACATATTACTCTAGATCATGTAAAAGTAAAAAATGAATATCGTTTACCGAATATTACATCATTCAAAGATGTGTCTAGAATTTTATACACTACACGAGCGGATGTGACGCATATTACATCTGGAACACATGCCGGTTCACTAAAATATGCCTTGGAATATGCAAAAGAAAGAGAACAATTTGGTCGTTCAATTACAAAGTTTCAATTAATTCAAGAAAAGCTGGCTCGAATGGAAGCAAACACAGTTACTGGGATTGGGTTATCTTACCGTTTAGCAACATTACAAGCTGCTGGAGAATTTGCAGAAGTCCCAGCCTCAGTAGCCAAAATGCAAAATGCTCGCTTATTACGAGAGACAGCAGCTCTAGGTCGTGAGATTTGCGGAGGAAATGGAATTACTGTAGAACATAAAGTGGCAAAATTCTTTGGAGATGCCGAGGCCATTTATTCATATGAAGGAACGCATGAAATCAATAGTTTAATTATTGGCCGCCATTTAACGGGTAAAGGAGCATTTGCTTAAACGTTATAAATGATTCATAATGAATAAGTGATTTAAAAGACCAAGTAAAGTTAAGAGGTGCAAAATGAAAAGTAAGGAACGCTCATATATCGAAGTCATGCAGCATATTCCAGACGAAGCAACGATTGGAACGACTTCATTTGGAATTGGCGGGCTGCCTGAACAATTATTGGCTGGTTTAGGTGAGTATTATAAAAAACATCAGCAGCCTAAAAACATTACATTCAGCACAACAGCTGGAATTGGAGTAGGTGAGGGAAGAGGCTTGGATCACCTGATTGAACCTGGACTTCTAAAAAGAGTCGTAGCCTCTCATATTGCAACATCTCCATTAGCGAATCAAGCAGCACAAGTGAATCAATTTGAAATGTTTCAACTCCCTCAAGGAATTATTGGAAAGTTATATCGTAATGCCGCTGGAAAAGGCCCGGGAGTTTTCAGTCAAGTAGGGCTAGATACTTTCGTTGATCCTAAAAATGAAGGAGGAAAGTTGAACCAAAAAGCCGAAGCAGCTGAAGATATCGTAAGTGAAATTGAATTAAATGGAGAAAAATGGTTACATTATAAACCTCTACCTATAAATGTAGCGTTTATTAAAGCGACCTATGCAGATAAAAAGGGAAACCTATCGATTCAACATGAAACGCATAAACTTGAGTCTCTCTCATTAGCTATGGCCGCACATAATGCAGGAGGTGTCGTCATCGCCCAGGTTGAACAAATGGTTGAAGAACACATCTTTCCCGCAAAAGACATCTTTGTTCCAGGTGCTTTTGTCAATTATGTCGTTGTTGCTGAAGAAAAATACCATATGCAGACGGCTGGTACTTATTATAACCCCGCCTTATCTAATGAAATACGAGTTCCTTTAGTTACTCAATTAAATATGCCTTTATCTCCTAAAAAAGCAATTGTTAGAAGAGCGAGTCAAGAGCTTACTAAAGGTGCAATAGTAAATTTAGGGAATGGGATTGCTGCTTATGTTGGGGAGATTTTAGCAGAATCCAAAGTCATTGAGGAATATTCTTTGAATACAGATATGGGATCTATTGGTGGACTTCCCGCCACAGGAATTGATTATGCGCCGAATTATAATGCAGATGCGGTCATTCATACGGAAGATATGTTTAATTTTTACCATGGGGAAGGTTTAGATGTAGCCGTTCTAGGTTTTGGACAATTAAATGCAACGGGTGATATGAATACAACAAAATTAGGAGATCATATTTTTGGGCCGGGAGGAATGATAGATATTTCTCATGGAGCTAAAAAGATTATTTTTGTAGGTACTTTTGTTGTGAAAGGAAAAACAATAATAAAAGATGGGCATTTGGTTATTGAAGAAGAGGGTGTTCAACCAAAATTTGTCGAAAAACTTCCATATGTCACTTTTTCAGCCAAATATGCTCGGGAGAAAGACAAAGATATTTTGGTGGTGACTGATCGCGCTGTTTTTGATTTTACAGAAAAGGGGCAAATGCGTTTAATCGAAATTGCTCCTGGTTTAGATTTGGAAGAAGATGTTTTAAAATGGATGGAATTTAAACCAGTGATTTCTGATTCATTAAAAGAGATGGATTCGAATTTATTTAAGGAACATTGGACGTTGACTGACTAAAAAATAGATTTGAAACGAAATACTTATATCTGAATCCTACTTGTATTATAATAAAAATAGAAATACATTTAGGAGGTTATACAAATGGAAGATAAAGATCTTGAGATAGAAATTGATCAATATTTAGGTGAAGCCAAATCATTTGAAGAAACGACACCTAAAGAAGCAGATGAATTACTAGAAGCAAAAGAGGGGAATATCGTTTATATAGGTCGAGAAACTTGCCCTTATTGTCGTCGTTTTGTAAAAACATTAGGCCCTTTAGCCAAGGAACATCACCTAAAGATCCATTATGTGCATGCCCAACATCCAGAGTATGAACAAGAAGTGAATGAATTACGTGAAAAATATGATGTTCCCACCGTTCCGGGCCTTCTATATTCGTCAGAGACTGCAGGGATGGTCGTCAAATGTGATAGTTCATTAGATGCAGAAGAAATTTTAGAAATTGTTGAAGCAACAGAATAAACCATCATTTTAGTTCGATTAAGAAAAAGCCTTTTTAAAATTAAATTTTTAGAGGGCTTTTTTTCTTGCTTCAAATCAAACTTTGCCGTATTGTTATACTATAGATTTATAAATAGAGAGTAGGGAGTCTAGTGGCTCGTAAGAAAAAAGAAGAAGAAATCAGTATTATTGCTGGAAAAAATGACAGTGATACGGTTACAGAACTAGAAGTTCTGGCTAAAGACCAAAAAATTGGTGAGGTCCTTCGAGGAGAAGAAGATCGCCATTATCAAGTCGTTTACGAAAATGGCCGTAAAGGAACCGCCGTGTCCATCGAAGATGCTGTGCGTTCAATTATTGCTGAATATAACTTACATAAATAATTTTATGTGTGAGAAAGTATTCTTTATGAAACAGTTAAAGGAGGCTATTTTCTATGAAACACGACCAAAAGGTTCTTTCTAACGGCAAATTAGGAAGTATCGTTCATGCTACAAAAATTATAATGGAAAATTGGAAGCGAGCCAATGTCATGCAAGGTGCGGCGGCTATGGCTTATTATTTGTTGTTATCTTTAATTCCTTTATTATTAGTCTTAGCGAATCTTATTCCCTTGTTGCCTTTCAGCCCGGATCAAGCCATTTCATTTATTGAAAGCTCATTCCCACCGGATGTGACGACGATGCTTGTTCCGATTGTCAAAGATTATCTAGCAAGTGCAAGTGGTGGAGCGATTTCAATTGGGTTGTTAGCGTCCATTTGGTCAGCGAGTAATGTTTTCTCTACATTGCGCAGGGTTTTAGATGAGGTTTATGGCGTTAAACTTAAAAACAACTTTATTATTGCCCGGATCTTATCTTTAGTCATTATGATTGCTATTTTACTCCTTGTTGGAAGTGCATTAGTTGTCTTTGTCTTTGGCGAACAGATTTTAAATTTTGTGCGGGATTACTTTGAGATTGAAATCCCTTTTCTACAAGGTTTATTACATGCACGATGGATTACATTACCGCTTATTTTAATTATTGTAACGATCATTATTTACCAATTCTTACCGAATCATCATTTAAAAATAAAATATTCTATTCCAGGAGCTGTTTTTGCGTCTGTTGGTTTGATGATTCTTTCGCAAACCTTTACTTTAATTAGTCGATTGATGGGTGGGGATGCGATTACAAATCAAACATTAGGTGGATTTATCGTCTTAATGCTCTTTTTATTCTTGGCAAACACCGTGATTTTATTTGGGGCATTAATCAATACCCTCATTTTTGAACTAAAGAATAATATATCGGTACCTGATTATGAAATGCAAGTCCATGAAAAAGAAGAAAGAGCCAAAAGAAAGTGGCCTGGTTATCCAAATGAATCTGACACCATTCTTCTAAAGCGAAAAATTTATAAAGTTAATTAATGGATGAATCACTCTATTCTATTCTGAAAGGAAGAATTTGAATGACAATAAAATATACGAAAAGTGGATTATGGGTAGAAAAATTGGAAGATTCTTATTGTCTAGGTTTATCTGTCAAAGGCCAAGATGATGTAGGGGACGTTATGTATGCAGAACTTCCTGACATTGAGCGTGACAGTCACTTAACAAAAGATGAAAATTTATTAAGTGTAGAGGGCGCAAAAGCAGTGACAGAAATTGTTTCCCCTCTTTCCGGAACGGTTAAAGATGTCCATAAAGAAGTAGAAGACGATACAGAATTATTAAATTCAACCGATCGTGCAGAAAATTGGATTGTCGAATTAACAGATGTTGCAGGTTATGATTCTGAAGATTTGAGCGATGATCCGTGGTTTGGTGAAGAAAAACTATAAGAAGGATAAAACAGATTAAAAAAAGAAGCTGAGAATGGATGCATAAGCATTCGATTCTCAGCTTTTTGTTGATGACCCTTAGCGGTTATTTAATATTAATCAAATCTACAAATTGCTTAAAGACCTTCATCGTTTCAGGAATGGTTTTCACTAAAAGTTCCGGATGCCACTGGACAGCCATCACTTTTTGATTCCGGTCAATACTTTCAATCGCTTCTATCAGTCCATCTTTTGACCAAGCAACTGGACGGAAAGCATCCCCAATATCTTTAATCGCTTGATGATGATAAGAATTAACGACTTGTTCTGTGCCTAAAGCTTCACTCAGCCAAGAATTTTCTTCAATCAGAATAGAATGTGTTGCATGTTTCCAAGGTGTTTTTTGAATATGATTTACTTCTAATTTCTCATAACTTGAAACATCCTGATATAAAGTTCCCTTTGAGGCGACATTTAACAGCTGCAATCCACGGCAAATACCAAAAATAGGTTTCTTTTGCTTCCAAGCTTCCTCGATCAAAGCAAGTTCAAAGTCATCTCTTTCCGGTTCAATTTCTCCAATTTTAGGATGAGGTTCTTCATAAAAAAGCAGGGGATCTACATCTTCACCGCCTGCTAAAACCAAAGCATCTATTTGATCTATATACTCTTTTGCCTCTTCAGCTTTCGATAAAGGTAAAACAATCGGTGTCACTCCAGCCTTTTTCAATGCATCTGTAAGTTCTTTTGGGACAATATTCATATCGAAGTTCAATAAATTATTTGAAACTTTTGTCATAACATATCCAGAAACTCCAACAATCGGCTTCATTAAAATCTTCCTTTCTATTTCCACTTACTTTATAGTGTACATGATTTAGAAAAAATCGTCTATTTTCTAAAATTAGACTCGGTTTTAAGTAATAAAGCTTTAATCTATTTTCTAGAAGAGTTAGGAAATAGATAGAGAACTTCAGATGATTTAAACAAAGTGATAATAGGCTTTTAAAGGATAATATTTCAAACGTCGACTCAAATAGGCTACAATAAGAGATGAGAGAAGAATTATAGAGAAACAAGGAGGAGAAAAATATAGATGTCGAAATCAATAAATATTCGTGGTGAATATAACTCAGCCAAAGTTTTTAACCCAGATATTGATGAGTCATCTTACCGTCAAATTGAAGACATGATGAACCGAGAAGAATTTGAAGAAAGTAAATTTCGCTTTATGCCGGATGTTCATTATGGAAAAGGTTCTACAGTAGGTACAACAATGACCGTGGAGGATAAAATCGTTCCGTCTTTTATCGGCGTGGATATCGGTTGTGGTGTTTCAGTAACCGAATTAGAGTTAAATAAAAAAGAAGCTTCAGATCCAAAGTTTCTCAAAAAATTTGATCGTAATGCGAGACAGCAAGTTCCCTTAGGCTTCAATCGACATGGTCGCTATAAAGACTCGCCGGATCTAAAATTGGAAGATTTTATTGTTTCAGATCAGTTAGATAGAGAAGCCTTTTACACTTCGATTGGTTCTTTAGGAGGCGGAAACCATTTTATTAGTTTAGAAGCTACAGATGATGGGAAAGTTTATTTACTCATTCATTCCGGTAGTCGAAATATTGGACACACCGTTGCCACTATCTATCAAGATTTAGCGGATGATTTGAATCCTTCAGAGCGAAAAGGGGAAGGACATCTAGAAGGCGAAGCAATGGAAGAATATTTACATGATCTAGGTTTAGCTCAAAAATATGCTTTACAGAATCGTAACGCGATGGCGGATGCGATTTTAGAAAGTAACCAGTTAAAACAAAGAAGCCGCTTTGATTCCGTTCATAATTATATAGATTTAGATACTATGATTGCCCGAAAAGGTGCTATTTCAGCCAAGGAAGATGAGAGGCTAGTTATTCCTTTTAACTCTAGAGATGGCTCAGTAATTGCCAAAGGAAAAGGAAATGAAGATTGGAATCATTCAGCTCCTCATGGGGCAGGTCGAACCATGTCAAGAACACAAGCCAGAAAAAGAATTCCTTATCAAAAATATCAAGAAATGATGAAAGATGTATATTCAACCTCTGTCTCGAAGAGGACCTTGGATGAAGCCCCTTCAGCATACAATGAACAGAAAAAGATTCTGGAACTTGCCGAACCGACAATTGAAGTTTTAGAATATATTCGTCCTCTATACAATTTAAAAGGATAACGCAAAAAGAAGTTGACAGCTATTTGTATCTTTGATAAGATACTTTCAACTTACAGGAATTGAAATAAATTAACGTATAATTAAATCATTTAAACACATTGAGAAGAAAAGTACATTTTGAAACTATACACAGAGAGCCTTGTTTGGTGAGAGAGGTTATGGGGAAGGAATGGAAAATGGTCTTTGAGAAGGATTGGTGAACGATTTGTCGCAAGCTAATCCCGGCAGCACCCGATAACGTGCCTCGGTATCTAAATAATAAATTATTTACGTACTGGTAGAGGTTGTTTTAGTAATGAGGCAACGTATAAAGGTGGTAACACGGAAGACAGGCTTTCGTCCTTTGAGATTTTATAGAGAAATCTCGGGGACGGAAGCTTTTTTTGTTTTTAAGTTTAAAGGAAGGAATAAAAGGATGATCAATCTAAAAAATGTAAATAAAGTCTTTTCAAATAAAGAAGATACGATTAAAGCCGTTGATGATGTCTCTTTATCTATCCAAACAGGAGAAATTTATGGAATCATTGGTTATTCGGGAGCAGGAAAAAGTACATTAATTCGAATGCTTAATGGTCTGGAGTTGCCCTCTTCAGGGGATGTTTTTATAGGCAAGCAAAATATAAATAAATTGACGAATCGTGAATTACGAACTACCCGACAAGAAATTGGGATGATTTTTCAACACTTTAATCTATTATGGAGCCGAACGGTAAAAGAAAATGTTCTTTTTCCTTTAGAGATTGCGAATGTTCCAAAAGAAGAACGGCTAAAGAAAGCAGAAGAATTAATTCAATTGGTAGGTTTGGAAGGCAGAGAGGAGGCGTATCCTTCTCAGTTATCTGGGGGACAAAAACAGCGAGTAGGAATCGCCAGAGCACTCGCAAATGACCCAAAAGTTCTCCTTTGCGATGAGGCGACAAGCTCATTGGACCCACAAACTACGGATAACATCTTAGAATTACTGCTTGATATAAATCGTCGACTCAATCTAACGATTGTAATGATTACTCATGAGATGAATGTGATTCGAAAAATATGCCATCGCGTTGCGGTAATGGATCATGGTCGTGTTGTCGAAGAAGGGGAAGTTGTCACGGTTTTTAAGCATCCTGAGCAGGCGATTACGAAGCGTTTTATTCGCCAAGATACGGATCCAAAAAACGAAAATACGGATAAAATATTGGAGCAGCTGATTGAGCAATATCCGAACGGAAAGTTGTTGCAGTTAAAATTTCATAATGGGGATGCGCAGTCGCCGATTCTTTCAAAAATTATTCGAGAATTTGAGATTGATATTAATATTATTCAAGGAAATATTCAAACTACGCAGGACGTGATGTTGGGCTCTTTATATGTTCAATTATTGGGAGATAAAACAGCGATTGAACAAGCGATTGAAAAATTCAAACAAATGAAAGTAGAAGTAGAGGTGATTGAACATGATTTGGAACGTTAATGTAGGGCAGAATATTTTCGAACAATATACGGAATTTTCTGAAGTAAATTGGCTCAGAGTGTGGGCTGCGACAAAAGAGACAGTGTTTATGTCCTTTGCTTCGGTGGTTGCGGTATTTTTCTTAGGCCTTGTTATTGGGCTTTTATTGTTTGAAACGCAGGAACAGAAAAGTCTATTTTCGAAAATCATTAATCGTCTTGTGGCTTTTTTTGTGAATGTCTTTCGGTCCATCCCGTTTATTATCTTGATTGTTTTGCTTCTTCCGTTCACAAAAGAAATTGTGGGTCGAATCACCGGACCAGTCGCCGGGATACCCGCTCTTATTATAGCAGCTGCTCCTTTCTTTGGACGATTAGTAGAGACGGGTTTTCGTGAAATTGATCGAGGAGTGCTTGAGGCTGCCGAATCGATGGGAGCCAGTAAATTAGAAATTATTTTTAAAGTATTGCTTCCTGAAAGCTTGCCTTCGATTGTAGCGGGGATAACGACCACAGCGATTTCTCTTGTGGGTTATACAGCAATGGCTGGAGTGATTGGGGCAGGAGGACTTGGAAATCTTGCTTATCTGGAAGGTTTTCAAAGAAGTCAACCGACCGTTACATTAGTTGCGACAGTCTTCATTTTAATTATAGTATTTATTATTCAAATAACAGGAGATATTCTAGTAAAAAATGTAGATAAAAGATCTTAATAGAAGGAAAATTGTATAGGAGGAAATGATGATGAATTATAAAAATTGGATTAAAGGAACGGTTGTATTAGGAGCTGGCTTTTTACTAGCTGCCTGTGGAAATGACCAAGAAACAGAAACGGATGCAGCAACTTCTGAAGAGACTACGCTACGGATTGGTGCCTCAAATGTCCCACATGCAGAAATTTTAGAATTTGTAACTCCTAAATTGGAAGAAGAGGGAATTACTTTAGAAATTGAACGCTATAACGATTATGTAATTCCAAACGTTGCCCTTGAAGAAGGCGATATTGATGCTAATTACTTTCAACATGGTCCTTTCTTTGAAGACGCTATTGCAGAGAATCACTATGATTTTGTGAATGCAGGAGGCATCCATATAGAGCCAATTGCTGCGTATTCTGATCGTCATGAAAGTTTAGAAGATTTACAAGAAGGAGCAAAGATTCTTGTCAGTAGCAATGCGCCGGATTATGGGCGTGTATTAGCTATTTTAGAAGAAGCAGATTTAATCACTGTAGCTGATGGCGTAGATTTAACCACCGCCTCTTTCGATGACATTGCAGAAAATCCCCTTGATTTACAGTTTGAATATGAATATGATCCGGCCTTAATGCCAACACTTTTAGAAAATGACGAAGGTGATGTGGTATTTATTAACTCAAATTTTGCGGTTGATCATGATTTAAATCCACTAGAAGACTCCCTGGCGATTGAAAGTTCTTCTTCTCCTTATGCAAATATCATTGCCGTACGTTCTGAAGATGCCGACAATCCAGCTATTGCCAATCTAATAGAAGCTCTTCGATCAGACGAAACTCAAGATTTCATTTTAGAAACTTGGAAAGGATCAGTGGTTCCAGTTACTGAATAAACATTTTTTATATAGTTAAAATAAAAACCACGGAGAAACCTATCGATTACAGGTTTTCCGTGGTTTTTGCATTTAAAATGCTCAAGTGGATGTTTCCAATTTGCCCACAACTTGATGTGTTTTATCTTGTTTTTCCGTCATTGGGATGGGGGATTCCTTTGAACATTTTAAAGCATACTGAATATTTCTCCCATCCTCCGTGTATTCTACAACACGATAAAAAGGGTCGTGGTAAAAAAGAAAACGATAATTATTTGCCAAAGCTTCCTTCATTAATTTTTCCTTGGCATAAATAGAGTCCATCGGATAATCATCTACACCACCAACCCATAGAGGGTTTGTATGTACAAAGGAGAGTAAAATATCGGCCATATGCAACAGAGTTTCACCGTTTTGTTCAAAACGAATAATAGAATGCCCTCGGCTATGTCCGCCCGTATGTTCCATAGTCATTCCTGGAGCCACTTCCAGTCGTTTAGTAAATGTTTGGACTTGATTTTTAACCGGTTCCCAATTTTCTTTTAAGTAAGTATTCTTTGTTCGAGCTGTTGGCTTTCTTACATCGTTCCATTCTTTTTCATTGACATAGATAACCGCGTTTGGATAAGTTGATTTTATTTCTTCACCATCTAAATAGGTTAAGCCGCCCGCATGATCATTATGCATATGTGTCATCATCACGACATCAATATCTTCTCTGGTTAGTCCTAGAGATTGAAGGCTTCCTTTAATATTACCTTCTGATTGCATTCCTGCTATTTTTTTCATTTTATCTGTTAATTTGTCTACCCCTAAACTCGCATCAATTAAGTAATTCTTGTTTTCATATTGAACTAAAATAGGATCTACAGTTGACGGCATTTGATTATACTCGTTATATGGATAATATCGTCCCCATAACGCTCGAGGGACGGGTCCAAATAAAGTTCCACCGTCTGTGTTTAGCATGGGACCATCTAGCCATGAAAAGGTCATATTATGAAAAATATATTGATCAACCATTTTACCTGCTCTTTTTTATCTTTATAATAAACCGTGACTGTCACTCAGTATTTTATACAAAAAGCTGTGCTGCATAAAAGGTTTAACAATAGAGTACTATGCCTTTCATTGTCTGTAAAGAAAGCAATATTAAAATCGTATAAATAACTAAGATGTATAAATGAATTAAACAAAAGCACTGGAACCTGTAATTTCACGGCCAACAATTAATGCATTCACTTCATGTGTTCCTTCGTAAGTATAAATCGATTCTGCGTCCGCAAAGAACCGCGCAACATCTGTAGCCAGAGTAATGCCATTACCTCCAACAACTTCACGAGCGAGTGCCACCGTTTCTCTCATCACTAGAGAATTATGCATCTTAGATAGAGAAGAGTTCGTCATATCGAAATTGCCTTCTTCTAACATTTCTGCCAGACGGGCTGAGTAACCAATAGCGGCAACCGTATTGGCTTGCATACGAGCTAATTTTTCTTGAATGATTTGGAATTGACCTAATTTCTTGCTGAATTGATCACGTTCTTTCACATAATCTAGAGCAGCTACAAATGCTCCGCCTGTAACGCCTGTTGCGATATGTGCAACATCTGCACGAGTATTTACTAAAATTTTTGCAACATCAGAGAAACCATTAATATTTTGTAAACGATCTGCTTCTGGAACAACGACATCTTTCATAGTGATATGGCCATTTTGAACGGCACGTAGAGATACTTTTTGAGGGATTGGTTTCGCATCATATCCTTCAGCACCTTTACGAATAATAAAACATTTAATTTTTCCATCTTCAACGTCTCTCGCAAAAACAGGTACAATATCTGCAGTGTCTGCTCCGCCAATCCAACGTTTTTCACCATTGATAATCCAGTGATCTCCATCGCGTTTAGCGGTTGTTGCTAAACCACCTGCAATATCTGATCCATGATCCGGTTCTGTTAAAGCAAAACAGGTTTGCCATTCAAAGTTAGCCACTTTTGGTGCAAATTCTTTGATTTGACGTTCATCTCCACCGATTAAAATGGTATTGTAACCTAATCCACCATGAACCGTATAGAAGGTAGCAATCGAAGCATCAAAACGAGCAAGTTCGTAATATAAAAAGAAGTTGTATAATTGACTAGGTTTTCTAGCGTCTTCTCTTCCTTCAAATAATTTTGGATGATTCATTATACCAGCATCAGCTAATTTATAAAATTCATCAAATGGGAAAGTCGCTGCTTCCCAATGTTCATTTATTACTGGACGAATTTCTTTTTCAATAATTTGACGAGTATGTTGTAAGACTTCAACTTCTCCTTCTGTTAAACCTTTTCCATACTCAAACATATCTTCTGGATATAATTCTCTTAAAATTTCTTCTTTCTTTTGACTCATGCATCAATTCCTCCATTTTTAATTAATTTTAAACGAATGCGAAGCTGTAAACGCTTCCTACATTTATATTGTAAAGGGTATATTTGATAAATACTACTTAATAAAAGTTAATGCTTCTATAACTTCAACTTATATAGTGAGGAGTTTGTCATTTTTTCAATTCTTGACTTAAAGAGAGTAAAGTATTTGTGAATACGAGAGGGGGTTTGTATAATGAATTAAAGTAGTATAAGTCTAGTGGTATATAGTCAAGTGGAAAAACAATAAATATTTGCCAAGAAAAGTGAATTTTGAGCGCACTGAACTAAGCCCCTAAAAAAGCAATTTTTTTAGGAACGTTCAAAGGAAGTCGTCAAATAACATTCGTGTTATTTACTTTATCCGCTCCTTTGGTGGCGTATAAAGTTGGTGGTTGCGTAGTAGGACATCCACCAGACGCACAAGTTTTCTTGCGGTTAAGACAATGGCACGTTTGTGTTTATGTTTAGGGGTTTCATCGTATTTCTTTTGATAGTATGCCCGATAATCGGACTCATAACGTCTTACGGAGTTGGCGGCTTCAACTAAGTAATAACGTAAGTAGCGGTTACCCCTTTTGGCGAGATAGGTATTGTCTGATTTCATTTTTCCGGATTGCTTATGCGGCCAGAATAGACCAGCGAACTT
>NZ_FQUF01000012.1 GCF_900129085.1 Atopostipes suicloacalis DSM 15692 | reverse complement strand
CATCTAAGCGTGAAGCCCCCTTTAAGATGAGATCTCCCATTCCTTTAAGGAAGTAAGACCCCTGAAAGACGATCAGGTAGATAGGCTGGAAGTGGAAGTCTAGTGATAGATGGAGCGGACCAGTACTAATCGGTCGAGGACTTAACCAACAAAGTTGGGTTAAAGGTAAGGTGTTGTGGTGCGTCGAATCAGCTGTTTAGTTTTGAGAGAACAACGTTCTCAAAATAAATAAGTACGGTGACTATTGCAAGAAGGATCCACCTGTTCCCATGCCGAACACAGCCGTTAAGCTTCTTTGCGCCGAGGATAGTGAGGGGTTTCCCCTTGTGAAAGCCGGACGTTGCCGTTCTTTTTTTATTATTTAAGATGAATTGAATATCGATTTATTATTCCGCAATAGCTCAGTCGGTAGAGCACGTGACTGTTAATCACGCTGTCGCAGGTTCGAGTCCTGCTTGCGGAGTTTTTATATAAAAAATAGTATTTGCCGCTTTAGCTCAGTAGGTAGAGCGCATCCATGGTAAGGATGAGGTCGCCGGTTCGATTCCGGCAAGTGGCTTTGATAGGACAGGGGTTTTTAACCCTTGTCTTTTTTTGTTTTTCTGGATTATTATCGAATAGCAGCCTAATCGTTATCTATCTAAAAAAACGGAACATTTTGTTGAAATCGCTTCTATACACTAGTTAAAATATACGTACATATCTTCATGATAGTTGATAATCTACTATACCTTAATTTAATCTTTCTTGAATTGCTTTAGGCTCTAAATCTAATTGTAACACGGTAGAAATTGTTAAAGGAGAAATGTATCGACTAAATAAAGATAATACATTTGAAGTATTAAACTATGATATTGAGTGATATATTTTATTTATCTAGTTATCTACTTGATAGGAGCAGTTCAAATTGTAGGATTACATTGGTATAAATGAATAAAAATTAATTTAAAAGTTATAATGTTCGTGTTTTTATGTATTTATTTTATAAAAACTTAAAAAAATGATATAAAAGCGAATATTATCTTGACTTCTTTTTCTTCTGTGTTATTATTTGATAGTAATAAATAATAACATTTATCTTTATTTCATATAATTCTCATAATATGGATGAGAAGTTTCTACTAATGACCGATAATCATTGTCTATGAAGAAAGTGTATCTAGGGTTCCGGAGATTTATTCTTGCTGGTCCAAGCGATACAAATGCTATGGATTGGCATTACACCACAGGGATAAAAGCCCAGATGGGTAGGTTTCATTCAGCCTACCCGTCTGGGCTTTTTGTTTTTTTACCTATAAAGAATTATATTGAAGTAAATAAAAATAACAGACTTTATTTAGGAGTAACGGATGAATCGAATAAAATGTGATATTGTAATAAAAAATTGTCTTCTTTTAACAGAGGAGTTTGAAATAGAAGAAAATATGTCGATTGCAATAAAAGATTCACGTATTGTTGCAGTAGATAAAAAAGAAGTAATTGAACAAGATTATATAAGTTCTGAAACAATCAATGGAAAACATAAAATTTTCATGCCTGGATTAATTGATGCACATACGCACATATGCCAACAATTACTAAGAGGGAAAATTATGGATCAACTTCCAATGATTTGGAAACGAATCATGGTTCCGTTTGAAAGTAGCCTCACACCAGAAGATGTTCGAATAAGTTCTCAGCTCGCGAATCTTGAAATGATTAAATCTGGGACAACTTCATTTTCTGATGCGGGTGGTATGTATATGGACGAAGTAGCTTCAGTGGTTATTGCGTCAGGGCTAAGGGAGCGATTACGCCATCTACTATGGATAATGACTCTTCTGTTCCAAAAAATATGTTATCAACAATAAAAGAAGTAATTAACAGAAATACTGATTTATATAATACCTACCATGGTGCTGGAGATGGTCGTTTAAGCATTTGGTTTTCTCTTCGAACGTTAATTAGTTGTTCGGAAGACGTAGTGCTTAAAATATTTGAAATGGCAGATGAATATCAAACAAACGTCCATGTTCACATGAATGAATATCCAAATGAGATAAATTATTCACTTGAGCATCACCAAAAAAGGCCAATTGAATATTTAGATTCTTTAGGTGTTTTGGGTCCTAATTTAGTAAGTGCACATAGTATCTTATTATCAGAAAATGAAATAGATCTTATTCAAAAAAATGATATAAAAGTGGTGCACTGTCCGATTAGTAATCTTGGAAAAGGTATGCCAAAGACACCAAGACTTTTACAATCGAATATAAAAGTAGGATTGGGAACTGACGGTACAGCACATGCAGGATTAAGTCTCTTTAATGAAATGAAAGTTTTTCGCTCCGCAATGCATATTGGCTATGGTGTACCGACATATGATCCACTGATCATGCCTGCAAAAACATTATTAAATCTAGCAATAAAAGGTGGTGCTCAGACTACATTTAATGAAGATAAATTAGGTTCAATAACAGTGGGTAAAAAAGCGGATTTAATCTCTATAGATCTTAATCAGCCACATATTTATCCTTCACACAATTTAGTCAATACTCTGGTAGAAGCTGTTAACCATACAGATGTAAAAGATATGATTGTCGATGGGAAAATAATAATGAGGAATCGAGAAGTTCTTACTTTAGATGAAGAAAAAATTATCTATGAAGGTAGAGAAGCATTAAAAAAACTAACAATTAAAGCTGGAATTTAAACATTTTTTTAAATGTTTAGCAACTAACTAAATTTCTAAAGGAGAAAAATATGAAACTTCGTATAAAACAGTATGCAAAAATCTATTTCGTCACTTTAATATTAGTAGTTGTTTTTGATTCAATTGGTACTTTACAATTTGATGTAGGAGCTGGACAGGTTGTTATTTTACCTATGGTTTTTTTAATTATTGCTGGAAGTATATTAGGACCGCAAATTTTAAAATTCTTCACTAAAGAAGAAGCGGAGCTGGGTGGAAGTTTAGTATTGATAACATTAGCACCTTTCATGGCAAAAATGGGAATATCAGCAGGTGCAAATTTATCAAAATTAGTGGCAGTAGGTCCAGCATTGCTTCTGCAGGAATTTGGGAACTTAGCAACTATTTTATTCTCATTACCTTTAGCTTTATTATTAGGTTTGGGGAGAGAAGCGATTGGGGCATGCTATTCAGTCAATCGTGATTCTAACTTAGCACTTACAACTGATATTTATGGACCAAATGCACCGGAGACAAAAGGAACATTTGGTGTTTATATTGTTGGTTCAGTAGTAGGGACAATTTTCATTGGTTTATTATCGAGTATTGTTGCTTCATGGAATATCTTCCATCCACTTGCATTAGGTATGGCCTCAGGTGTAGGTAGTGGAGTGATGATGTCTGCTTCTACGGGTACATTAGGAAGAATTTATCCAGAGTTTGCAGAGGATATTATTTTGATGGGCGGAGTAAGTGATATGCTTACAGGAATTACCGGAATATATATGGCTGTTTTTGTCGCATTTCCATTCACAAAATGGTTATACAATATTTTAGAACCAAAGATTGGTGTAGAAGCAAGAGCTGCAAAAAAAGCTAAAAGAACCCTCGCCAAAGGAGAAGTTAAGTAATGAAAAAAATAATATCGGAACAAGCATTTTTATTAATATTAGTCTCTACAATTATTATAATGACAAATATATTAGGATATAGTATGCCAATTAGAGACTCGATATTGGGTGTAGGTGTTTTAGCTATCATTGCTTTAATGGGCTTGATAATTAATAAAATTATGAGTCGATTTATAAAATTACCCGCAATGATGTATGTCTCTTTATTAGGTTTATTATTAGCTTCACCAGTTTCACCTGTAAGTGAGCTAGTAATTGGCACAACATCGAATGTTGCTTTCTTAGCCCCTACCACAGCACTAGGCGCTTTTGCAGGTATTTCATTAGGAAAAGATATTAAAGATTTTGCTAAAATGAGTTGGAAATTGGTGATCCTAACCATTTTTGTCATAACAGGAACATTTCTAGGATCCGTAACAATTGCTCATGTTGTTTTAAAACTTACAGGAGCAATATAAATTTTAAAATTAAACAATTCTCAAAAATTAGAGTAAAGATTCTAATCTTTTGAGGATTGTTTTTTTGTTATCTATGATTGTGATGCTTCAGATGATCATTGTTTTTTCCACCGTGAGATTAGGAGAGGACGACGAATCAATTGAAAGAGATAAATGGCTATTAACAAGAAGTCATACAATATTTTGCTGAGAAAGGTAAGGACACTTTTATAAGACAGGGGTTTTTAATCCTTATCTTTTTTGATTTAATGATTTACCTCTGATTGGCCACCGACTTTTCAGTCTTTAGGAAAATATTATCCACGTCATCATGAAAAAGGATTGAAACAACTAGTTAATAAAATAAACCGTGTACGAACTCTAAAGATAAAATTTAAATAACTTACTCCTTTCTAATGATTTTGGTATCAACTTTTATTATTTTTTGTTACACTGAAATTGACGATGTAAGCGGTTAATAAAAAATATAAGGAGGATTTTTTAATGGCTTATCAAACAGTTAATCCGTACACAAATGAAGTGGTCAAAGAATATTCAGATGCGACAAATCAGCAATTAGAGGATGCATTACAAAAAGGACATGAATTGTATCAAAAATTCAAAGTACAAGATATTAAAGAACGAGCTGAATTATTGCATCAAGTTGCTGCGAAAATTCGAGAACGTTCAGATGAACTGGCTCGTACAGCAACCATTGAAATGGGAAAATTATTAGCTGAAG
Source organism: Atopostipes suicloacalis DSM 15692 (assembly GCF_900129085.1). Taxonomy (GTDB): domain Bacteria; phylum Bacillota; class Bacilli; order Lactobacillales; family Carnobacteriaceae_A; genus Atopostipes; species Atopostipes suicloacalis. The sequence goes on along the minus strand of NZ_FQUF01000012.1, from coordinate 60,560 downwards.
CTGAAGGGGAAGTTGAATTATGTGCGATTATCGCGGAATGGTATGCAGATAATGGTGCAGAAATGTTGATGCCCGAAAAAATTGAAACAGGTGCAAACGGGATTGCAGAAGTTCACTATCAATCAACGGGTGTTATTATGATGGTTGAACCTTGGAATTTCCCTTATTATCAAATCATGCGAGTGTTTGCGCCAAACTTTTTAGTGGGGAATCCGATGATTCTAAAACATGCTTCAAATACACCTTCTTCTGCACAATTAATGGCAGATGTAATTTTAGAAGCGGGAACTCCTGAAGGGTCATTGAAGAATTTGTTTTTGAACTATGATCAAGTAGCTGATGCGATTGCAGATCCACGAGTTCAGGGAGCTGCTTTAACAGGTTCTGAGCGTGGAGGAAAATCTATTGCGACCACAGCTGGAGAACACTTAAAACAAACCACTTTAGAATTAGGAGGAATGGATCCATTTATTGTCTTATCGGATGCAAATATGGATCATGTCGCTGATATTGCTTGGCGTTCACGAATATATAATGCAGGGCAAGAATGTACTTCTTCGAAACGATTTATTGTCATGGAAGACGTCTATGATGAATTTATCCAGCGACTAAAAGATAATTTTAATAAGTTGAAACCAGGAGACCCACTAGACCCTGAAACAACTCTAGCTCCTATGAATACGAAAGAAGCAAAAGAAGAGTTGCAGGAACAAGTAGACGAAGCAGTTGCAGCTGGTGCTCAAGTCGCTTATGGAAATGAAAGTTATGATTTAGAGGGGCAGTTTTTTATGCCGACAATTTTAACGGATATCAATCGGGATAATCCAGCACATACAACGGAATTATTTGGACCAGTGGCTGTTGTTTACAAAGTAACCTCAGAAGAAGAAGCAATCGAGTTAGCAAATGATTCCCCATATGGATTGGGTGGGATTGTATTTGCTGGAGATGCTGATCATGGGGCAGAAGTGGCTGCTAAGATTGAAACAGGAATGGTTTTTGTGAATAACATCCGCTATTCTTTACCTGAATTACCGTTTGGTGGTGTGAAACGTTCTGGTTATGGTCGGGAAATGAGTCGCACTGGATTAATGGCTTTTGTCAATGAAAAACTTATTATCAAGGCAGATGAACCAGATATGGAAAATATAGCAGGCGGCTTAATTGCAACACAAGACCTTGAATAAAAGAATAAGAAAGCTACGAACATAAAAAATGTTCGTAGCTTTTTTTATTCATTCACTTTATTTTGATTCTTATCTACACTCTGAATTAATATGTAAAAGAACAAACCTAAACCAATCGTTAAGATAATATGACCAACGCCAGCAATTCCTGAAAAGGCGGCATGAGGGTCATTTCCGAGGGTAACGTAGATTCCATGGACGAGCATAACTAGAATCGTAAGACCGAGGCCGATATGGTAAGTGATAAAAAAATTATTGAAGTGCTTGTGTTCATCTAAATGAAATAATTTAGTAAGAATTAGAGCAAATAAAAAGAAAAAAGTGCCTAAGGTTAATGAATGGGTGTGTACGACACTTAGTTGGCTTCCAACGATTGCTTCTGGGGTTTGTATAAATTTTGGAAATTCTCTGTAAAAAACACCAACTAGTAGCCCAAAAGGAGTATATCCTAAACTTGAGTAGGTAATTTTTTTCATTTGTTATCATCTCCATTTATTTATTTTGAATTCCATGGATGACCCAATTTTTCTTATAAGAGAAATCTTTCATGAGTTCATCTTTTGACCAGTCATTTACGATAAAATCTTGTAGAGAGGTTATGACAAGGTGTTCAATAAAATATAGGAAATATAAGGCTTCTTCTTTAGTTTTAAAAAGAATTTCTTTTTTATTGAGTAGTACTAACCAATCTTTAACCATCTCTGAATGTAAAAGATCTTCACTCGTGGTAGGCCTCTTAGCATAGACATTTGCATTGCTTAAACTAAGCATTTGAATGCTTTTCCATTCATAACTAGATGGATCAAGATCCGCACACCAAGCAAGATAATTTTCTAGACCAAGCATAAAGTCATACTCATTTTCTTTTATAAATTGCATAATACTGGTGTGAACTTGATAGGCACATTGTTTAGCTATTGTATAGTAAGCGTCATAAATATCCACAAAGTATTTATAAAAGGCACCTCTAGACATTTCGAGTGCTTCTACAATTTCTGAAACAGTCACTTGACTGACATTTTTATCATAAAATATATCCAGTAATATGTTCGTGACTTTTTCTGATTTATCTTTATTTAAGTTAAGAAAAGTCGTTTTAGGCATTTGCAACCTCCTAGTCAAAATTTATTAAAAGTCATTTTGATAAATAGTATATCAGAAAAGTGACGGTTTGTCACTTTGTGAAAAGGTAGCTTTTTATCAGAAATTTAAAAATAGTATTTATTTTTCGAGAAGAGTGAAAGAACTGTTTAACTTTATTATTATTTGTTTGACTTGTTATTTATGAATGGGTTTGATTGAATGGGTATAAATCCAAAGATAGGGGAAATTAAAAGTGGACAATCATCATGACTTAAATTATTATTTAGATTCACGGAAACTAATGGAAAAACAATTAATCAATAAATTGAAGCAAAGTCTGCCACCTTCTGTAAAATTAATTGCTTATAATTATTCACATGCTGGGACAAGCTTATATGCCTTATTACAGAGAAAACAACAAGCCAAAACTCTCGAATGGCTGACTTTACGACTGGCAGATCATCCTCTGTGGTTAGAAAATGCCCAACAACTATTCATTAATTTTGGGAATCCAGCTGACTTAGGAAGCTTAGCGAAGAAGCTTACTGTTTTATTTGAAAATCCAAAGGTAGAAGACTACTTTTATAAATTAACACCTTCTGAAATAGCTATTTTACAGTTTTTAGATGCTTGTCAAAAGCAAGGAATGATCTGGGCAGTTCGTCTTCCTGAGAAAATTTTTGCTGCACGTAAACAAATAACCCTTGATTTGAAAAATGATTTTATAGAAACTGATTTATTTTTAGGTAATCGAAATAATCTAAATACAATGCTGTTACCAGTAGAGGCGAAAGAATATCAAGCTGAATTAGCTGTATTATTTGGTAGAAATTTATTATTCTCGAAGTTTGCGAGAAGTCGTTTGTTGAGATTATTACCAACAAATCAATGGATTCAACCGGTTATTAAAAGTGGGATAACAAAGGGAAAAGATTGGAAAGAGCAGATTGCAAATGTATACGGGCAAGAGTTATTGAATGTTTATAAAAAAGGGGAAAAATTATCGATGAACTTGTAATGAATGTCATGAATAATTATTCCCCAATATTTAGGATAAGTACACAACTAAATTTGTTGTGAAGCAGAGTTTGTAAAATTATTCTGTATATCTTATTCGATTAGCTATTTTTCTTAACCTCGTCGATTAAGTGTTCAATAGATTGATAACCTAATTCGTCTAGTTTTGCAGGAAGAGCTTCAATAAGCTCTTTACAAATCATAGGATTATGTAAATTGGCGGTTCCTACAGCAACAGCACTTGCGCCAGCTAGATACATTTCAATCACATCATCTACCGTCTCGACGCCACCCATCCCAATAATTGGAATATCGACTGCACGCGCTACTTCATAAATCATACGAATCGCGATTGGTTTAATAGCGGGTCCACTTAAGCCACCTGTTTTATTCGCAAGGATTGGTTTACCTGTGTGAAGATCAATCCGCATACCGGTTAAAGTGTTAATCATAGTAATTCCATCGGCTCCACCTTCTTCAACTGCTTTTGCGATTTCCACAATACTTGAGACATTAGGGGATAATTTAACATAAAGAGGTAAATCTGTGACGGCTTTGACTTTTTTAGTTAGTCGTTTTGCGACTGTTGGATCAGTTCCAAAAGCCACGCCACCTTCAGAAACATTTGGACAAGAGATATTTAATTCAATGGCTTTAACATTGGGTGCTTCGTGGATTCTTTTACAAACTTCTATATATTCTTCTTCCGTGGCTCCAGCCACATTTGCAATGATTGGTACATCAAATTGAGCTAAAAAAGGATATTTTTCGTTTAAAATAACTTCTAAACCAGGATTTTTAAGTCCGATTGCATTAAGCATACCTGAAGTTGTTTCTGCAACTCTTGGTAAATCATTGCCGACACGTTCCTCTAGAGTAACAGCTTTCGCCATAATGGCGCCCAGTATACTCAAATCATAAAACTTTGAAAATTCTTCCCCAAATCCAAAGCATCCACTTGCTGGAATAATTGGATTTTTCAATTCTAAACCTGGTAAACTTACTTTTAATTGATTCATAATTCCACCTCTTTTATATTAAATACGGGACCATCTGTACAAATTCTATGCTTTTTATCTTTAGTGTCGCACGCATAACAAGCGCCAATCCCACAAGCCATTCTTTCTTCTAGAGAAACGTAAAGATGGGGATGATCGTCAAATGTCATTTGAAGATAATAAAGTAAAGGCCAAGGCCCACAAGCATAGATAGCATCAAACTCTTTCAGTTCATCAATCACATTTCCTACATTTCCTTTAACTCCCATAGAACCGTCATCTGTAGTGATAATGACTTCGCCTAAGACTTGAAACTTTTCAATATAATAGGCCATGTCAGCTGACCCAAATCCTAAGACAGAAGTAACTCTGATATTTTTATGCGTAAATTCTTTTGCTAGTTGGTATAAAGGGGCCACGCCCATGCCGCCGCCGACAATTAAAACTTCTTCAACATCTAAAAGATCAAATCCATTTCCCAGAGGTCCTAAAGCATCTACTTCCTCACCTGGCTCAAAAAGAGACATTGCTTTTGTCCCTTCGCCAATGACTTTGTAGACAAGATTTAATTCTTCTTCGTTGTAAGAAGCGATACTAATCGGTCTTCTTAAAATTAAATCGTCTCTTCCAGACTTCAAATGCATAAATTGTCCGGCTTTTATCTCTTTGATCTCCCGAGCATCTAAAATCAGCTCATAAGTATCTTTTGCGATGCAATTATTAGATATTATTTTCATAAGCCCTCCTGATATACAATTTGTCCTTCTACCATGGTCAACACACAGGCACCTTTTACTCGCTGATTCATAAAGGGTGTGTTGCTTGATTTGGAATGAATAAAGTTTTCATTAATAGTTACTTCTGTTTCTAAATCAAACACCGCAAAATCTGCAAGATCTCCGATTTTCATAAAGTTTCCTTGAAGGTTGAAAAGCTCTTTAGGCTTAATACTCATCCAATTTTGTAATTGTTCTAAGGTGAAGATTTTTTGTTTTTCAACAAATTCGGTATAAAGTAAAGGAAAGGCCGTTTCTAAACCAATAATTCCAAAAGGTCCGTCAAAACCTAAAGCTTTTTCTTCTTGAGTATGAGGTGCATGATCGGTAGCGATAATCTCAATATCACCATCCAACAATGCTTGAATTAAGGCTTCTTTATCTTCACGAGCTCTTAGAGGCGGATTCATCTTATAAGCTCCGTTATTTTCTTTAATATTATCTTCGCATAACAATAAATGATGAGGAGAGACTTCAGAAGTCACATTTGCACCAATCGCTTTCCCCATTTTAATGGCGGCAACACTCTCTTTACTGGAGACATGGCAGACGTGATAGTGTACCTTTGTTTCTTGAGCTAAGATGACATCTCTAGCTATTTGAGAACTTTCAGTTGCGCTTATTATTCCTTTTAGACCAAGTTCTTTATTTTTGTTTCCCTCATGCATCACGCCACCATATAAAAGGGAATTATCTTCTGTATGAGCTACAATGCTTTTATTATTTTCCTGAGTTTGTAGCATCGCTTCATACATCACCGAAGCTGTTTGAACGCCAACGCCATCATTGGTATAAGCAAAAGCATTAATTTCTTTGAAATCTACCAATTCACCACTCACTAGTTTTTGGGTAATCGGTGCATATTGCTGAACTTTTACAAGCGCATCTTTTTCAATTAAAGCTTCAATCTCCCGATATTTTTCGACAGTATCGGGAATAGGGTTGGTATTGGGCATCGCACAAATAGTTGTGAAACCTCCCTTAGCTGCTGCTTTTGTCCCTGTTTTTATGGTTTCTTTATCTGTGAAACCCGGTTCTCTTAAATGAACATGGACATCTACTAACCCAGGCATCAATAATTTCCCTTTTAGATCAATAACTTTATCTGCTTCATGCTCTTTATTATCTATTGTATTAATTTTTTTATCTTGAATTAATACATTGACTAACTCTAATTGATTGTCTTCTTCAATAATATTGGCATTTTTAAGTAATATTGTCATTATTCACCTTTCACCCATTCTAAAATAGCCATTCGCGCAAACACCCCATTTTCCATCTGTCGAACAATTCGAGACTTTTCACTTTCAACGAGACTTGACTCAATTTCAACATCTCGGTTAACCGGAGCAGGGTGCATAATAATCGCATCCTTTTTTAGCTGCTGATATCTTTTTTGATTGAGTCCATAATCTCTTAAATAAGCGGCCTCCGTATCAATATATCGAGCCTTACTCGTATGTCGTTCAAATTGAATACGTAACATCATTAAAACATCCACTTCGGAAATGACTTCATCAATCATTTGATACGTTCCATAATTTTCGAAGTCGTCATCATAATATTCTTCAGGACTACAAAAATAAAGAGTCGCACCCAATTCGTGTAAAATTTTTGCATTACTTCTAGCTACACGACTATGTTTTAAATCACCAACAATCGCAATTTTCCGTCCCTGTATACTTCCAAATTCTTCGACAATCGTCATCAGATCCAATAGACATTGAGAAGGATGTTCTCCACTTCCACTTCCTGCATTAACAATGGAAATACCAATATCCAACAAGTCTTTGTAATACGCATTATTTTGATGCCGAATGACTGCAATATCCATTCCAAGAGCTTTCATGGTAAGAATGGAATCATAGAGACTTTCTCCTTTATTGACTGCACTTGTTGTCACATCGAAATTATATGTATGAAAATCCATTTGCTTCTCTGCCACTTCGAAACTCATTTTCGTACGTGTGCTACTTTCAAAAAACATATTCACAATACTTTTTCCGTTTTTATTTAAAGAAGCTCCATTTTTAATTTCGATTCCTCTTTCAGCTAACCCAATAAATTCCTCTGATTTAAATTGTTCCACCTCTAGAAAATGTCTCATGATGATGATCTCCTTTCATATTCACAAGTAAATGATGTCTGTTACTTTAGTTTGATTAATTTTGGACAAAAAAATATCGCGATTGAAATCAATAAGATCAACCACGATAGTAAGAAGGTTGGAAGGAAAGAATATCCAACCAATACAACTATTAAATTTTTTATTTTGAAATAAATCAGGAAAAATGAAAACACTCGAAAGATGATTAAAATCTAATGTGCACGTCAACTTATCTGTCTTCATATTCTTCCCGCCTCCAAATGTATTCTTAATCAAACTTTCAGAAGTATAAATAATTTTTCGAGAAATGTCAAGGAAAAATTATTTCTTTTTTGGTCAACCCCATCCTCAATACGATGAATCTCCTATAATTTAATTCACTTGTAAAATTTTTGCAGCGTCTAAATATACTTAAAAAGTTGATAAATTAGCCACCGCACACAAACTGCGAAAAAATTGCGTGCAATAAGGCAGTATCACGCACAAATCGCGAATAATTGTGTGTAACGGGGCTGTATCACGCACAAATTACGAAAAATTGCGTGCAATAAGGCAGTATCACGCACAAATCGCGAATAATTGTGTGTAACGGGGCTGTATCACGCATAAATTACGAAAAATTGCGCGCTGGAGATTATACCGCACACAAATCGTAAAAAATTGCGTGCTGAAGATTGTACCGCACACAAATCGCAAATAATTGCGTGCAACGAGGTTGTATCACGCACAAATTACGAAAAATTGCGCGCTAGGAGGTTCCACCGCACACAAATTACGAATAAGTGTGTGATAAAGGAAAAAATCGACTTTATATTGGGATAAAGAGGTAAAATATGTAGAAATTAAAATAAAAAGAGATTTAAAATCAAATCACTGATTTTAAATCTCTTTCTTCTTTTATAAAGTTTCTCTTAAAGATTATTTTGGCTTTAGTCTTTTATGTGGCGAGTTCTATTTTATCCTTTAAAAGGGACTCATTTGAAAGAACCAGTAAGTTTTTAGATTTACTGGCCGTATTGTCGCTACTCTTCACTTTCAGTTATAAAATTGACAAAGAGAACTTCAAGCTTCATTCGTTAATTGAAAATAAAATAGAGAAATAGCAGAATGTGTTATAAAATATAATAAGATTCTATTTAAGCGCTTTATACTAAAATTTACATAAAATTTTTTTAAAATATGAGTGAAGAAAAGAATAGGGGAAAATAATGGTAGAAGAGCATAATGAAAATAGACCCACATTTAAGCTAGTAACTAAAGGCTTTGACTGGGGCCCAGGCTATTGGAAAATGATTATTGATTTAAAATCAGAGGTGAACGATCTTTCAAATACTGATTTTAAAGTTGAAGCGAAAAAGAATTATGAAGCTTATGAGCCGTCTTCGAAAGAAGTAAAGACGGAAGTAGGTAATGAAGAAGTTGGAATGCCGGAATATTATCTTTCTGATGAAAAGGGGAATAAACTGCAGGGTAGCTCTCAGTATGTGACACTAGAATTAAGTGTGCATCCAGACAATATTTTTACAAATCCTTTTAAATATAGTTTTGAAACGGGTCTTAATACTTATGAACCTATAGAGTATAAAGTAACGATGTCACAACCTATTTATAATTTGACTGGAGAAAAAATTGAAGGATTCGTTTTAAAACCAGCCGACTGTACAGAGGTATTAGAACCAGAAGCATCACTTTTTGAATATAGTGAATTTAATTATGAAGATGAAGATTATGGAGATATTAATCTGACATATGCTTTTTTTACGCCAGATACCAAGAAATCTAAACATCCACTTATTATTTTACTCCATGGAGCTGGTGAAGGGGGAACAGATCCTAGAATCGTCTTATATGGAAATAAAGTCGTTGCTTTAGTCTCAGATGACATACAGTCCTATTTTGATGGAGCCTATGTTTTGATTCCACAAGCGCCCACTATGTGGATGGATAGTGGCGAAGGTGAGTATACGAAAACAGGACAAAGTAAATATACAAAAGCTTTAATCGCTTTGATAGAAGAGTATATTGATAAAAATCCTATAGATACGGATAGAATATATTTAGGAGGAGGTTCTAACGGAGGCTATATGACAATGAACTTGCTTTTAGAAAATCCGGAATTGTTTACAGCGGCCTTCCCAATTTGTCAAGCTTATGCCTCTGAGTGGGTGAGTGATGAAAAATTGGAGCGTATAAAAGAAATCCCCATTTGGTTTATACATGGAGAGAACGATCCTGTTGTTTCATTTGAAAAAACAGCAAAAAGTATAGCAGAAAGACTGAATCATTTAGGAGCTAAAGAAATAAAAGTAACAACCTTTGAGAATATAGTGGATACTAGCGGAAAATATAAAACAAAAGATAATAAGTCTTATAAATATAATGATCATTGGTCATGGATTTACGTATATAACGATGAAGTAAAAGACCAAGATATATCATTGTTTGAGTGGTTAGCTTCTAGATGATTCGATGATTAAATATATTGTCAGTTCAAGATGAATAATTGTCAGTTTCTTAAATTTTGTTTATGAAATGGTCGCTGAAATAACGCCTATTAGACATAGAGTGTAAGTTATATCTAATAGCGTCGATTCTACGCCTCCATCCAATGGCTTAATTTACAGGAGTCCTTGTAAAATGGTATCATAAAGTTATGAATAAAATGAAAGCGTTAAAACGAATGAAATAAATAAGAAAGTTGGGGGAAGATGGGAAATACATCATTAGGGAAATTAATTAATGGCTCAGATATTCGCGGGATAGCGATCGATACAAAAGAGCACAAAGCGAATTTAACGGAAAAGGAAGTTAAAAAGATTGCGAATGGGTTTCTGAACTTATTAAAAGAAGATAAAAAGGTGCAACGAAAGCCCATGCGTATTGCCATCGGTTTTGATAGTCGTGTTTCAGGACCAGCGATCAAAGAAGCTTTGGTAGAGGTTTTCATGGGAGCTGGGGTGACGATTTTAGATGCTGGTTTGGCGACAACGCCGGCGATGTTTATGGCGACACAGTTTTCAGAAATCGATGCGGATGCCGGAATTATGATTACAGCAAGTCACTTGCCTTATTTTCATAATGGCTTGAAATTTTTTACAAAAGAAGGAGGTGCCGAGCATGAGGATATGGAAAAAATAATCGAATATGCTGATTCTGGAGTAGCTTCTCAAGGGGAGGGCCATTTAGAAGATATTGATTTAATTTCTTATTATGCAGATGATTTAGTCCAAAAGATTCAAGAGGGAACAGGATTGGAAAAACCTTTAGAGGACTTACATATTGTTTTGGATGCTGGAAATGGTGCAGGCGGCTTCTTTGCAGCGGATGTATTAGAGCCATTAGGAGCTAAGACGACAGGGAGTCAGTTTTTAGATCCGGATGGGTATTTTCCAAATCATATTCCAAATCCAGATAATTCAGAAGCGATGGCCAGTATTCAAGGGGCGGTATTAAAAAATAAGGCGGATTTGGGTATTATTTTTGATACGGACGTTGATCGAGCGGCGGTTGTCGATGATAGTGGCGAGTTTATTAATCGAAATAACTTGATTGCTTTGTTGGCTCAGATTGTATTAGCGGATGAAGCGGAAGCGACGATTGTGACGAATTCACCAACGACTTCTCATTTGAAAACCTTTATTCAAAATTTAGGTGGAAAACAATACCGCTATATTTCGGGTTACCGGAATGTTATTAATAAAGCGATTGAATTAAATCAAGAAGGCACTTCGACGCCTTTAGCTATCGAAACAAGTGGTCATGCGGCATTTCGAGAAAATTATTTTTTAGATGATGGAGCTTATGTTGTGGCGAAGATTTTGATGTTGCTTCCTGAATTAAATCAGAAAGGCCAAAAAGTAGGGGACTTGATTAAAGAGTTAAAGCAACCGGCAGAAGCACAAGAAGTTCGCTTTACGATATTAGACGAGCAGTATCAAGAATATGGGCACCAAGTGATTGGCAATTTAGAGGAATTTGTGGCTCGGACTCTTGGTTTTGACCGAGAACCGGATAACACGGAAGGCATTCGCGTGAATGTGTCAGAAGGCTTTGGGAGCGGATGGTTTTTATTGCGGATGAGTTTGCATGAGCCTTTACTCGTTCTCCAAGTGGAAAACGATCACGAAGGATCCAATCACAAAGTGTTCCAACAACTCGCTAAGTTCTTCGAAAAATACGATAAATTAAATCTAGAAAAATTAGAAAAGATTTTAGCCTAATAAAAAAAAGAAAAACCTCTTCGATTGGAGATTTTAGATGAATCCTCTTGAAGAGGTTTTTGTATTGATTTAAATATCATTATTTATAGGAAAGATTGCTGTAAGGACGAGTTTAGAAATAAGACTAGTTTTTTTGACTGATGAGCTCATTAATGCTAACATTCAATTAATTAATTGAATAGATATTTAAATAGATATTTGAATAGTAGAAGGAGAGATTATCAATGACAAAATTACATTTAGATTGGGCAGGCGCTAGTAAAGGTAAGGGCGTCTACCAAAGAGAAAGTGACCATGAAACTTTAAACATTGCAATCCCTGAAGAATCCGGAGGCAGTGGCGAAGGCTTTGCGCCAAGAGATTTATTGGCTTCATCCGCTGGTGCTTGCTTATCTTTAACGCTAGTCAGTTTAATGGATGTTCGAAAACTACCGGTGGCTAACTTTTCAATGGATACGGAGTTACAAAAGAAGACGGAAAATATAAAATTATGCATTATCCAAAAGTCGTCTTAGAAAAATCAGCAACTGAAAAAGACCATACAGGTGTGGAACGTGCCATTGTCTCTGCTGATCAACGCTGCAGTATTGGGAATTTATTAAAAGAAGCCGGTGTTGATTTAACGATTGAATCAGAAATAACGACAGAATAAAGAAACAAAAATAAAGCAGAATAGGGATAAAAAGATAAAATTAGGGTGTTGAAATGCTTGCTTTTGCTTTATACTAAAGGACTCTGAGTGAAATTTTCTGCTATCTGAAAGGGTAGAAGAGGACTTCCACTCAAAAGGTTAGAAATTAAAAAGAAAAAAATCTATCATTGTCATTTTACTGAGGAGTTTTCAATGCGCTATTTAACATCGAATCTATTTTTTTCATCGTTTTTGATTGTGGGGGTGGGGGCGCTTATTTGGTATTTGCTGAATGAAAGCTCTAAAAAAGAGAGGCAATCGATTTTGTCTGTTTTTACGGATTTTATTTTTAACTTTGTGCTGACGCTATTTGCCCTGAATGTAGTGCTTCATTTCAAAGCGATTATCGAGTTTCCTTATCGTGTACTCATGTTTTCATCCAGTGTTGTTTTTATAGCGTCTTTACTTTTGACAATTTATAGCACCTTAAAATATGGCGAAAAAATGTGGATGAAGCCGACCAAATCGAAAAGCATCGCACAATTGTTTCTTTTTATTGGTCTGACTAACCACCTCTACTTATATGTTCTCTATGGAAATCTGCAGACCATTCTTTTTATCGCCTATTTTATTCTGCTACTTTTTCTCATCTCTTTTACGCCTGTATTTAAAAGAGTCGACCCGTTACTTTTTATTCTTTTCTCGATGGGGATTCATCTTTTACTGATGAAAAATCAACCGATTGTGTATTTAAACTTTACGTTTTATACAATTCCTTTGCTGATTTTAACGCTGACGTTAGTCCTTATCCTATATTACCAAAGGAGGAAACTTCAATCGAAACAGAAATAACCGCCCTTGCAGCTTTCGGAGCTGGTGCATTGTCTTTTTTGTCCCCTTGCACGCTCCCTTTACTGCCTCTTTACCTTTCATATATTACCGGAACAAGTGTCACTGAAGTCAAAACCAATCATTCAAAAGGCTTCAAAAAAACACTTCTTTTGCACTCCGTTGTCTTCCTGATAGGTGTTTCAACGGTCTATATTAGTCTTGGACTCGGTGCCAGCTATATGGGCAATCTTTTTACCCAAATGATGACCGGTTCAAACAGCGTACTCATCCAACGAATTGCCGGTTTACTGATCATTATCATGGGACTCGTCACAGCTGGATGGCTCAACATTCCCCCCCTTTTAAAAGACACCCGTAAAATGCGAAACAGAGAAGCTAGTGGATATTTCTCGAGCTTCTTTATTGGGTTAGGCTTTGCCGCCGGATGGACCCCCTGCATTGGACCGATTTTCTCTTCTATATTATTCATAGGGATTGCAACAGGAGCTCCCCCTTTGTTATATTTAACCTTGTATATACTAGGCTTTACCTTACCATTTCTATTGGTGTCGTATTTTATTGGGCGAATGAACAACATTTTAAAATATACGGAAAAGTTGATGAAAATTGGCGGTGTTTTGATGGTGATTATGGGGCTTTTGTTATTGACAGGATACCTAGAATACCTATCAGAAATCATTGCACGCTTGTTAGTGGATACGCCCTTTGAGTTGCTTGGATAAGAGGAGGAGTAAAACGTTATGAAGAAAAAAGGATTTTGGGTCCTGATATTTTTGGTTTTGGGCTTTATTATTTATGATTATATTTCAACGTCAAGAGAAGAACAAGAAGCTTTAGAAAGAGCGCAAGAAGCTTCGCAGATCGTCTCAGAAGAAGAGCCGGTGGAAGAAGCAGAAACAGATGTCGCAGATGAAAACTCAGAAGAAGATACAGAAGCTTCAGAGTCTGTTTTGGAAGATGAAGCAGTCGATTTGGATTTAGAAGATGGCGATTTAACCGAAGAGGAGATTGAATCTCTTGTGGAAGAGTATTCCGGAGGGTCTAATGAGAATTCCGGTCCTATGATTCAATTTGGCGCAAGTCCAGGAGACAGAGCCTATGACTTTTATTTGGAAGATTTAGATGGAAATGCAGTGAGTCTTTCCGATTTTAGAGGACAGAAAGTTTTCTTAAATTTCTGGGCTAGTTGGTGTCCACCTTGTCGTGTTGAAATGCCTCATTTACAAGAATTTTCTGAAGAAAATGAGGATGTCATGATTTTAGGTGTAAATGTAACAACTTCCGAAAGCAATCTAGATAATGTCGAAGAATTTGTGGATGAGTTTGGAATCACCTTCCCTACACTTTATGGAACGGAAGAACTTTTCTACTTATATTATGTAGAGTCCCTACCAACATCTTATTTTATCGACAGCAAAGGCATCGTAAACGAAGCCGTTGTTGGACCCGTAACAAAAGATATCTTAGAAGCCCGTTTTTCTATGATGGATTAAATAGAATAAGCCAATCAAAAAGGAGACGAGAACCGTCTCCTTTTCATATTGAAAAATTTAGACAAACATTAGCCGGTTAACTAGCATTCCTCTCTTTTTCTCTGAGCCTCTGGATAACAATCTATTTCGGGATCATAAGCTTTGATGTTTTAAAGTGGACTTTGATCCAAAATATCCTCTCCTTCTTCGAAAACACGACTCATCTTCTGAAAATAAGTAGTAAAGTAAAAATACGAGACATTTTTTCGGAAAATGTCCAATAAAATAGAAATACGAGACATTTTTTCGGAAAATGTCCAATAAAATAGAAATACGAGACATTTTCCCGGAAAATGTCCAATAAAATAAAAATACGAGACATTTTCCCGGAAAATGTCTCGTAAACCAGTTCTATTAGACGCAGAACCACTTTCGTGTCTAATAGAGCGCGAAATATGAGACAAAAAAACCTACCCAAAAAGGGTAGGTAGAATCGAAAGTTCTTCCGATTAATTTTTATTTTTTAATTAATACCAACCATTTTGTAACCAGAATTCTTTTGCAGCTGTCCATGAACCATAGCGGCTAGCTACATATTCATCCGCAACGCGTTCTTGGTTTTCAGGAGAATGGTCTCCATTGAGGTAAGATTCGGATAATTGGTATTTTCCAATATATTGTCCATTTCTTGCATTATAGTTATCCGTTGATTCTTTATAAGCAATCCAAGCTTTCGCTTCCGCTTCAGAACCACTTGTTGTATCTGCAGATTCCGTATTTGAAGTTTCAGCAGATGCTTCCTCAGCAGGAGCTTCTGGGGCAACCGCTTCTTCAGTTTCTTCAACAGGTGCTGATGCTTCTTCAGTAGGTTCTTCTATTTCATACGTTTGTACTTCTTCAGTTGTTGGATCTTCAATTGAGACAGTTTCTGATTCTGTAGATAAATGTAAAATATTTCCAGCAATAATTAAGTCACGATTCGCAATTTCATTTACATTAACAATTTGATTTACGGGAATATCTAACGCATCAGCAATCGTTCCTAAAGTGTCGCCCCATTGGATGGTGTATCGAGATTCGACTCCGTTACTTTGAATATCTTCTTTGACTTCTTCAACCGTACGTGCTTCCCACTCTGCAGCTTCTACATTTAATGGACCAGCTACCGCAAAAGCTCCAGTTAAAGCAGCGGTCACTCCAAAAGTTAATAGACCTTTCTTAATGACGTTCATTTTTTAAAAACTCCTTTTAGTTTTGAGATTTGTTCCTAAACAAAACAACTCAATGAGGCGTTCGCCTCACTGAATGAATACTCTAGCATAAAAAATGAATGAAATGCGATTATTACAAGCTTTGTGACGGATTAGTATTCCACATGTATTTTTACGCAACTCTCATGTAATAGAAAGTCCGTTCATTACAAAAACTGTATAAACCAAGCTTTTATGTATTATTTCCATAATATTTCACAGTTAAATGACAAGATTTACACATTGTTTCTAAAACAATTCATAAACCCTCTCAAAATCTCCAAAAAATCCCCTTTATCTGTAAAACACGACCTCGAAAAGCATCCATATCTTGAAAATTTAAATAAAAAACGAATAACTGGAAGAAAACTTCCAGTTATTCGTTAATAATAAATAATATAATAGCAATTTAAAATTTAAGTTTCATTAGCCAAAATGCCATTCAATCCTGAAAAGATAAGTGTATTCATTGTTTGAGCTAATTTTTCTAGAGAAATCTCTTTAGGGTTTTGCAACCACTCTTTATAACCTTCCATCATTCCCGTAATAATATAATTGACTGAAAACTCCATCGTAAACTTATCTTGAAAGAGTCCTTTTGGAAGGTTAGCTTTCACACGTTCTTTTAACGTCTCCGTAATCTTTGCAATCAGATTAATCTCGCCAACTTTTTGAGTTTGGACTAAATCACTGTAAAATTCAAAATCATTTTGAATAATGTTCGTTAACGTTTCAAAAAAATCCAAAGGCTGCTTTAAATTTTCCTCGAGGTTAATTTTTGACAAGACATCATTAAAGGAATTGACAATATCATTTTCAATTTCTTCAATCACTTGGAAAATATTTTCATAATTATTGTAAAATGTTTTTCGGTTAATGTCTGCTTCTTTTGCGATTTCAGTAATCGTTATATTTTCTAAGTTTTTATGGGTTAATAATTTTACGAGAGCCGTTCGGATGGCTTCTTTGGATTTACGAATTCTTCGATCTATTTTTTCTTCCTCAGACATTATATCTGCCTCCCGATCTATCCTTTCTTCTAACGGAAACCTTCTTTTCCTCGAACAAATGTTACTACACATCCATATCCGGTATGACTGGAAATCGTAGGACCTAAATTTAAAATCAAGACTTCTTTTGGTTGAACCTCATCTAAAATAAGGGCTTTTACCGTTTCAGCCGCTTCTAAATCGCTAGCGTGTGTAACCATTACGATTTGCTTTTCAGGGTTTTCCACCAATTTTAAACTTTGAATGGTTTTGTCGGCAATATAACGTAAAGATTTTTTCCGCGCTCTTACTTTCTGATGAACCACTAATTTTCCTTCTTCGTTCATCGTAATTATAGGCTTCACACTCAATAATTCCCCAACAGCAGCTGCCCCTCTTGTAATACGGCCTCCATGATACAAATGATTTAAATCATCCACGGTACACCAGTGTTGGTAATTCATTTTTTCACGTTCTAACCAATCAATATTTTCTTCAAAGCTGAGTCCTTCTTTTTGATTTTGTATGGCATCTAGAACCATTAGACCTTGACCAGCACTTGCAGAGAGAGTATCGAGTACATAAATTTCAGCCTCTGGATATTCTTCCTTAATGGTTTCAACAGCCAATAAAGCACTCTGATAGGAGCCGCTGAGTCCGGATGAAAAACAAAGATACAAAACCGGAATATTTTCTTTAACATAAGGGATAAAAAAGTCCACATATTTTGAAACATTCACCTGACTTGTTGAAGGAAGGGCCCCATTTTTTAATTGCTTATAGAACTCTTCCATATCAAAAGTCTTTCCACCATCATCTAGGAAAACTTCATCATTTAGGATAATTTCCATCGAGACAAAGTCAATCCCTTCCTTTTCCAGGATAGTGTATGGTAGATCACAACACGAATCTGTGACGATTTGATACATATTTTCACTCCTTTGTGTACATGTATATATTTTTACTCATCTGTCCATTATCGTCAATAGACAAAAGTTGGTAATTTGTCTATTTAAGGACGTTCTATTAAAAAACCATCTTCTCATAACAAAGCTTTTTAGAAGAAAAACTTCTAATTTCGCATATTAAAATCCCTCCTAAGTAAAGTACTTTACCTAGAAGGGATTTTTTTAATTTATAAGTTGCTTTTGTAAGGCGATTGTTAAAGAGGCCATTTAGTAGTAAGCCTTTGTTTATTTAATGGTTCCGCTAATAACTTCTTCTTTATGGGCCATAAACGCATCTAAAACTTCCTGCTTTTCGCGTTCGGGTACATCAAAATGATCAAGAGAGTTTTCTAAAATCTTTCCAGCAGCATCAAATTCTTCCGCTGAGAGCTTCATATCATAATGTGTTGGTTCTAAATCTAAGTCTGCATCTTCAGGAACGGAACTGACATATTCATAAGGACCTCCAGCTTTTTCACAAATCCAAATCGTATTAAGCACTTTAAAACCTGGTGCTCTCCATAATCTATTTTCATACCAGTCTTTTAAGAAGGGATTGTCAGTGTCTTTTCCTATAAGGGGGTCTTCTGTTAAAGAATCAACGAAATGATCGGTAACTGCTGCAATACTATAAATTCCACCGAGACGTTCGTATAATGATTTTTCAGCCATAATAATTTCCTTTCGTATTTCGATTCTTGTAAATATTGAACATTAAATGAGCCAGTTCTATGTCTGCCGTCTAACAATTCTTACAAAAGCGCTCTTTAAAAAGGTGAAAGCTTTTCGTGCTTTCAAGAACGGGGTAGAATCCGTTTACATGACTATTATCAATGTAACAACGAATAGTTGTAAAAAGCAACTAAAAGGCATGTATAAGAGATTTAAGCTTTAATAGAACGAAAAATCTCATCTAAAATTAATGTTACTAACGTTATTTTTATATAATAATAAAGGTTTGTCTCTAATAAAAAGAAAATTAGCTGAATTTAAGGGTTTGTAATCTAATAAACGCTCATTTATTACTAATCTTTTTCTCATTTACTATTGACTTTTAATTTTGATTTGGTAGAATCTAGCATAACCTTAATAAGGAGGGAAAAAATATGATTAAACAAAAGAATAAACTTTGGCTCTTTTTCTTAGCAGCAGTAATCTTTTTAGCGGCTTGTGGTTCTAGTGGAGATAGTGGAAATGGGAGTGGCGGAGAAGCCACTGCGGACGACGGAGAACCGAAAGTATTGAAAGTAGCCAATGGTGCTGACCCAGTCACTTTTGATATTCAACAAACCAATGACCAAGCAACGACTCGTATTGCTCGGCAAATTTATGACACGTTAATCGTACAAACAAATGATTTAGAACTAGTCCCAGGACTTGCGACCGAGTGGGAAGAAGTAGAAGATAACCTTTATGAATTTAAATTAAGAGAAGATGTTACTTTCCATAACGGTGAGCCATTTACAGCAAATGATGTAGAATTTACTTTACGTCGTGCAGTAGAGTCACCAACTATCGGACATATTGTGGACTCTATTGATCCAGATTCTATTGAAGTCATTGATGACCATACCATCCGTGTTGGAACTTCCGATACTTTTGGACCTTTCTTAACACACTTATCTCATCCGGCAGTAGGAATCCTAAATGAGAAAGCTGTGGAAGAAGCTGGAGAAGATTATGGAGTAAGTGTTGTAGTCGGTACTGGACCTTTTGAGTTTGATGAATGGGTAACGGGTACACATGTAACCACGAACCGATATGATGATTACTGGGGAGATGCTCCTGAAATTGACCGGATTGAATTTAATACGATTGCCGATCCAAGTGTTCGTTTAATCGAATTGGAGAGTGGCTCAGCAGATATTGCTTACGATATCGCTCCTTCAGATATCCCGGCAGTAGAAGAAAATAGTGAGTTAACTTTGATGAATACACCGAATTTAGGCTCTGAATATTTAGGTTTAAGTTTGCATAATGATACACCCCTTCGTGAGGTAAAAGTTCGTCAAGCCATTGCACACGCGGTAGATGTTGAAGCAATTATTGATACTGTTTATATGGGTGTTGGTGATCAAATGTCTGGTCCAATTAATGAACTCGTCTTTGGATTTAATGATGATTTAGAACCCATTGAATACGATGTAAACAAAGCAAAAGATTTACTAGCAGAAGCTGGGTATCCAGATGGAGGATTCTCTCTTTCATTATATGTAGGAGATAATAGCCAAGAGCGTATCCGAGTTTCTCAAGTTGTTTCCGAAGCTTTAGCTGAAGTTGGGATTACTGTTGAAGTTCAACAAATGGAATGGGGAGCGTTCCTTGATTCCGCAGCAGTCGGTGAACCTGATATGTTCTTATTGGGTTGGACAACCGTTACAACGGATGCAGACTACGGACTTTATCCATTATTTCATTCAAACAGTTTCGGAGAAGCAGGAAACCGTACCTTCTATGAAAATGAACGCGTAGATGAATTGTTAGATGCCGGACGTTACTCAACGGATCAAGATCAACGATTAGAAGATTATCGAGAAGTTCAAGAAATTATTCATGAAGAAGTTCCTTGGGTATTCTTACAAACACGTGAAAATGTCACAGGGTTAAGTAATCGCGTCCATGGATTTGAACACCATCCAACAGGAAGCTATGACTTGAGTGTTGTAACCCTTGATGCTGAATAATTAGAATTTTTGTAAAGGGTCGTTCATCCGACCCTTTCTTTATTAGGAGAGGTTGTTATGTTTCGATATATCGTAAAACGAATACTGTGGCTGATTCCTATTTTATTAGGAGTCTCTTTTATCGTATTTACCATTATGTATCTATCTCCTGGGGACCCAGTGACGATGATTCTCGGAGAAGGGGCAACAGAAGAAGCTTACCAAGCACTACGTACACAAATGGGGTTTGATCAAAGCTTTATCGTACAATTTTTAAATTATGTTCGTGGAGTTGTTTTTGATTTTGATTTGGGCCGATCGTATGTTTCGAATCGAGTTGTCTTAGATGAAATTTTAGTCAGATTACCCAATACGATTCGCTTAGCCAGTTGGAGTATCCTATTTGCGACCTTAATCGGAATTCCTTTAGGGGTTATTTCAGCCACACGACCTTATTCAAAAGTCGATAATGTAGTGATGTTTATTTCTTTAGTAGGAGTTTCCATGCCAACTTTTTGGCAAGCTCTACTATTAATAATATTGTTTACATCTACTTTAGGTTGGTTACCCGCAAGTGGATTTACCAGTTGGCAACAAATGATAATGCCTGTTTTTGCACTTGCTACGTCCTCTATGGGAACTATTGCTCGAATTACGCGCTCAAGTATGATGGACGTTTTAGACCAAGATTATATTCGAACTTCTGAAGCAAAAGGGGTCTCGGATGGGCGAGTGATCTTCCAGCACGCCTTACGTAACGCATTGATTCCAGTGGTTACGGTCATTGGATTACAATTTGGTGCTTTACTAGGAGGAGCCGTTCTTACAGAAACGATCTTCAGTATTAATGGTTTAGGGACCATGATGGTAAACGCTATTCGAACCCGAGATACAATGGTCGTTCAAGGTGGTGTTTTATTTATCGCCTTTATTTTTACACTCGTTAACTTATGTGTCGATATTTTATACGCCTACATTGATCCTCGGATTAGATCTCAATATGATTAGGAGGAGGAGAGGAGTCTATGTTGCTTACGAGTAAAAAGAAAATAAACCAAGCAGAAGAAGAAATGTTGAATGTTCCTCAAGGTTCATGGGCAGAAATTTGGTATGAGTTGAAAAGAAATCGACGCGCCATGTTCGGTTTGTTCTTTATTCTTTTCTTAACCATTATGGCCATCTTTGCCGATCAAATTGCCCCTTATGGCATGCGGGAACAGAATCTATCAAATGCTTTACAGTTCCCAAACACGACTCATTGGCTAGGAACAGATGACTTAGGGCGTGATATATTAAGTCGGATGATTTATGGGACACGTGTTTCATTAACGGTTGGGGTCAGCGCAGTTGCTGTTTCTTTAATCATTGGTGGAATTTTGGGCGTTGTCGCTGGTTACTATAAAGGCTGGATTGATACGCTAATTATGCGTTTTTGTGATATTTTACTTTCGATTCCTTCAATTCTTTTAGCCATCGCGATTGTCGCGTCATTGGGCTCTAATTTACAAAATTTAATTATTGCTATTGGAATTTCAAGTATTCCTGTCTTTGCTCGAATTATCCGCTCAGGTGTTATTTCAGTCAAAGAACAAGAATACATTGAAGCCAGTGAAGCCTTGGGAGCCAACGATATTCGGATTATCTTTAAACATATCTTGCCAAATATTTTGTCTCCTATTATCGTCCAATCGTCCATGGGGATTGCCAGTGCTATCTTGTCAGCTGTCGGCTTAGGCTTTATCGGACTCGGTTTAGAAGCTTCCATTGCTGAGTGGGGGACCATGCTAAACGCCGGTAGAGGCTATATCCGAACCCATTATTATCTAACACTATATCCAGGTTTGCTGATCATGCTGACCGTTCTATCCTTTAATTTACTAGGAGATGGACTAAGAGATGCGATTGATCCTAAGATGAGAGAGAGGTAATTCGCGGATGAAAAAATTAATGAGCATTAAAAATCTACAAAAATACTTTCCAGTCAAAAAGAATAACTTTTTCCAAATAGGTACAGAATACGTAAAAGCCAATAAAGATATTTCAGTTGACATTTACGAAGGAGAAACCTTAGGAATTGTAGGGGAGAGTGGTTGTGGGAAGTCAACCTTTGGCCGTACCATAATCCAACTCCAACGCCAAACAGGCGGTTCAACGTTGTATTACGGTGATACCATTGAAGACTTCATGCCCGACTATGTTCAAACCGTTTATCGTAATTTACCCAAAATAAGTGGTGACTACGACCAAGACTTAAACACTATCGAAAAAATGGAAGAAGAGTTAGAAACCTTAGACGCTGCCGAAAAAGAAGCACACTTTGAAACGTTACGCCTTAAAAAAATTGAATTCGATAACACGTATGGTAATACACTACGTTTAGTAGGAGGACTAGTCGCTCATGACAATTTAAAACAAGTGAGCAGTATCTTATTAAACCGCTATGACGCAGCCTCTACCCTAGCTGAATACAAACGAAACCTAGAATTCGAACAACAAAAGCAAAAAATGAAGGCGGCCTATAACCAAGAAGAAATTGATCGACTAACAGAAGAACTCCAAACGGCAGAAAAAAATCTAAACGAAGAAAATGCCAAAGTCGAAGAACTAAAGGCCCCTCTTCGAGGAATGACCAAGTTTGAACGATTTGAACGTTATTTAGACGAGGGAATTGATCTAGCCGCTTTGACCAAGAAAGAAACTCGCCTTTTAAGAAAAGACTTGCAGATTATTTTCCAAGATCCTTATTCTTCCTTAGATCCAA
Organism: Atopostipes suicloacalis DSM 15692; assembly: GCF_900129085.1. Taxonomy (GTDB): domain Bacteria; phylum Bacillota; class Bacilli; order Lactobacillales; family Carnobacteriaceae_A; genus Atopostipes; species Atopostipes suicloacalis. The sequence continues at coordinate 37,607 of NZ_FQUF01000012.1, read as the reverse complement.
GACTAACGGTTGGTGACATTATTGGTGAAGGCTTATTAATTCATAAGTTTTTCAAAAGTAAAAGAGACCCAGGTTATCAAGCGTATATCGTAGATATTATGGAAAAATGCGGACTAAAAGCGGAATTTATTCACCGGTATCCGCACCAATTTTCAGGAGGTCAAAGACAAAGAATTGGAATTGCTCGTGCACTTGCAGTCCAACCAAAATTTATTGTTTGCGACGAAGCTGTCTCAGCCTTAGATGTATCAATTCAGTCACAAATCATCAACTTATTACTCGATTTGCGGGAGAAAAATAACTTAACCTATTTATTTATCACCCACGATTTAGGAGTTGTGCGCTATATTTCCGACCGCATAGGCGTCATGTATTTTGGACACTTGGTCGAGTTGGGCTCTGCCCAAGAAATCTTTAACAACCCTAAACACCCTTACACCAAACAATTGTTAAACGCGATTCCGACCATGGAAGAAGATGAGGATGCGCTTTGGGATGTAGAAGAAGAGTATGATGATTTTGAATTCCATTACTCCAAAGATGGTGACCATGATCCGGATTGGATTGAAGTTGCAGAAGATCATTTTGTGGCCACTACGCTAAAAGATCGCGAAGCGTATTACGATAAGAGAAAGGAGTCGTCACATGAGTTTGTTACAAGTTAATAATTTACACACTTATTTTGATACCCGTCGCGGAACAGTCAAAGCCGTAAACGGTGTGACGTTCTCCTTGGAAGAAGGGAAAACGCTGGGAATCGTGGGAGAGAGTGGAAGTGGAAAAAGCCAGACCGCCATGTCGATTTTGAAACTTTTTCAAAAAAATCAACGGATTGCGAATGGAACGATTTATTTTGATGGTGAAGAAATTTCATCTTTTTCTAAAAAAGAATTGTTAAACATTCGAGGAAATGAGATTTCCATGATTTTCCAAGAACCAATGACAAGTTTGAATCCTGTCTTTACTGTGAAGTACCAGTTGATGGAAGCTTTGCAGCTGCATCAAAAACTAGACAGTAAAGCGGCTTTAGCGAGAACCTATGAATTACTAGAAGCCGTTAAAATTCCGAATCCAGAGCGAGTGATTAAACAATATCCTCACCAACTTTCTGGTGGGATGAGCCAACGAGTGATGATTGCGATGGCTTTAGCGTGTAGTCCAAAATTGCTGATTGCGGATGAACCAACAACCGCTCTAGATGTGATTATTCAAGCCGAAATTTTAAAGCTGATGAATGAACTGAAAGAAAAATTTAATACAAGCATTCTATTTATTACCCATGACTTAGGCGTCATTAGCCAAATGGCAGACGATGTTATTGTCATGTATGGCGGGAAAATTGTCGAGAGTGCACCCATTAAAGAAATCTTTAAAAACGCGCAACATCCTTACACCAAGCGTTTAATGGCTGCATTTCTAAGAACAGATATCAAACAACGATCGACTAATGAAGCACTCGACTTTTACAGTAGTGAAAACGAGCAGTTTGATTTCTCGAATTTCAGAGAAAATGCGGATGCTGACCCCGATTGGATTCAAATCAACGACAATCACTATGTTGCCGCAACCCTCAAACAACACCCCGTCAGCTAAAAACAAATAACCTCCGCTCCTCATAGCAAACCAAAGTGAAAGCTTTGCGTCCTGTGAGGAGTTTTTGTCTTCTTCGAAAATGACCTTAACAGTGCTCCTCTGTTTGAAAAACCTCTAAAATCAGTTTATATCACAATAAAACGAAAAAAGTATCACATAAATTTTTTTAAGTGATAACAATCTCAAAAAAGTATCACAAAGTACAGACAAATTAAAAAATTATGAATGAAAAACTGAATCTAGCTGGAGAATACGGTAAACTATAAGAAGCTCAAAGTAAAAAGGAAGAGAGGAATCATTTTGAAAGTTGAAGAAAGACTGGAAAAAATTTTGAAAACACTAAAAGATTCATCTGAGCCAATTGTCGCTCGAGAATTCGCAGAAAAATATCAAGTCAGCCGCCAGGTCATTGTGGGAGATATTGCGAGATTACGAGCTGCCGGTGAAGAAATTGTCTCCACCCCCAGAGGATATTTAATCAATACGCGATTAAACCATCAAATTACCAAAAAATTTATCTGCAAACATACCCCTGAAGAAACCATCGACGAAATCAATACTATTGTTGGCCTAGGCGGAGAGTTGCTCGACGTTGCGATTGACCACCCTGTTTACGGCGAGCTCACCGGTGCTTTAAATATTTTTGACCAAGCGGATGCCGATCAGTTCAACCAAAAAGTTGTCAGCGGAGAAGCCTCGCTCCTATCTGAACTCACAGAAGGCATTCACGTCCACACCATCGCCGCCCATTCAATGAGGGTTTTAGAAACCATCGAAGAAAAACTAAAAGAAAAAGGTTACCTAGCCTAGGCCCTTCGGGAAATACGACACAGAAAAGCAGCACTAGGGCTGACTGTATTTCTTAAAAACAGTTGACTTCTTCTCCATTATAAAGTATCTTGATAGGTGTCAAGACACATGTATGGAGGAGATGTTTTTAATGGAGAATAGAAATCAAGCAACAAAATTAACCATCACTGCCTTATTAATGGCGATTGCTATTATTATTCCGGTCATTATGCCCGTCAAAGTAGTTATTGGACCCGCGTCCTATACACTCGCTAGTCATGTTCCGATCTTTATTGCGATGTTTTTTTCACCAAGCATTGCTATACTTGTAAATTTAGGCGCTACCGTAGGATTTTTTATAGGCGGCTTTCCAATTGTCATCGTCCTACGCGCCTTGAGTCAAGTCGCCTTTGTATATATAGGAGCTAAAATTCTTGAGAAAAATCAAAATAAAATCTTAAGCTCCTTTTGGAAAAGCCAGCTTTTTTCCTTAGGAATTGGCTTAATCCATGCATTAGGTGAAATGATTATTGTTTCATTATTTTTCTTTGGCTTTATTGGTGTTACGGATACCAGTAATGGTTTCTTCTATACCGTCTTTTTATTAGTCGGTGTCGGAACACTTGTGCACAGTATGGTTGACTTTTTTATCGCCCAATATATCTGGAAAGCTCAAGAAAGCCGACTCACCACTATGAAATTAAAGATCACTTAAGAGTTATCCGAATAAACAAAAAGCGTTGCTGGCTCAGTTCACTGATTCAGCAACGCTTTTCATATTATTTAAAATACGAGACAAAATCTCAGAAAATGTCCAGTAATTCTAAAATACGAGACATTATCTCAAAAAAAGTCTCGTAAATAATTATGGGAGAGTAAAGTATAATAGCAGGATAATGTTAAAATTTTTTGAAACAATACAAAATAAGTAGCCATCAAAGGCTTTTATTATTTAATTAGAGATTTTCTTATAATAAATGAAGCAAATCTCTAGGTTCTTTAAATATATACTCTGGTTCCAAAATCCCTTCACCTGAAACACTTCCCCAGGTCGCATATCCAAAATCTATTCCCGCACTTTTAGCTGCTTCGTAATCCGACAAAGTATCTCCAATATAAATCACATCATTGGCGCTAAGTTGTAGATGATCTAAACATTTTAAAAGTGGGGCAGGATGAGGCTTATGTTTATCCGTGTGCTCAGCCAATACAGCTACTTTCATAAATCGATCCAAGTCTTTTTCTTTCATATCAATATCATATTGTTTAGTCGTTTTTGCCGATACGACCGCTTGGAGAATATGTTTTCTATCAAAACATTCAAAGACTTCCTCAAATCCTTTGTAAACTGTCGCACCTTCTTCATATTCATTCACATATTGTACCCATCGTGCATAGACTTGTTCTTTGTTCTCAAATGATAATTCTTCCATCACTTTCATCCCAGGATAAGAAGCAAACTTTAAAACATCTTCATAGGACCACTTTTCGCCGGTCTCTTCTTTAATAATTTTTATTAAAGGAATCATATTCATATCAAGAGTATTCAATATTGTCCCATCAATATCATAAATAACCGCTTTGTATTTTCCCATTCTCTCACTCCATTTATAGTGACTTTCTATTCTTATTCATTTTACTATAGAAAGAATAGCTAAAGTCAAATTTTCTCAATATGAATCTTTTTAAATCCCTTCACCTCGTGTGAGCAGTTTCTTTAAATAACCTGGAAATCGACTGCATACAAAATGCAATTAAATACGTGCTGGAGCACTTACCGCTCAAAAAAAGCGAATAAGTGCGTGCTAATCAGCCCACCGCTCAAAAAAAAGCGAATAAATGTGTGCTAATCAGCCCATCGCCCAAAAAAAGCGATAGAGTGCGCGCAAATCAACTCACCGCACAAAAATCGCAAATAAGTGCGTGCAAATCAACTTACCGCACAAAAATCACAAATAAGTGCGTGCAAAAAAACTCACCGCACAAAAATCTCGAAAAAGTGCGCGCAAACCAACTTACTGCACAAAAATCTCGAATAAGTGTGTGTAAATCAACTCACCACACAAAAATCTCGAATAAGTGCGCGCAAACCAACTTACTGCACAAAAATCTCGAATAAGTGTGTGTAAATCAACTCACCACACAAAAATCTCGAATAAGTGCGCGCAAATAAACTCACCACACAAAAATCTCGAATAAGTGTGCGTAAATCAACTCACCACACAAAAATCTCGAAAAAGTGTGCGCAAATCAACATACCGCACAAAAATCACAAATAAGTGCGCGCTAAAACACCTCATCATCCCCAAAACTTATTTACAGGAAAATCCGACGAAAGATCCTATCCAACAGCCTAAAAAGCACAATTAATTTACCATTTTGCGAAGAACTATTTACAATATATACAAATACTGATATTGTGAACAATATAACAAAACAGGCCCGTTTTGAATCCAAAAATATTTAGAATAAAGGTGGTCTTAGTATTGGACACAATTGATACAGAATTATTATTTGCATTTTTTGACAAAAGTGGATTTACCTATACCGAACTCGCAAAAAACATCGGAATTTCCCGGAATACCATACATAATATCCTGTTCGGAGTAACGACCCCCAGCCATTACGTCGCCGCTCACTTAGCTGAAGCATTAGACCTATCACAGGAAGAATTCGTCACAATCTTTTTCCCAAACATCAAAAGAAAAGAATCCCACAAAGAAATATTCGCACAAAAAGAATATTAGCTTTTTAAATATTTGAAAGCGCTATCTCTTCCGATCACAAAATAAGAAAGAAGGAGGAAAATTGAAACAAAATTCTGAATACTTAGAAAAACTACTCATTCAATTTCAAGCATTAATCCATAAAACCATGAATCGATTAAATCTTCGACAACACGACATGGATTATGACGACTTGACCCAAGAGTTGCAACTTCATTTATTAACAATTTTTGAAAGTTTTCAAGGAGACCCACTGCGTTCTGAAGCCGATCGGTATAAATTTACAGCCTATGCAGGAAGAGGGTTATATTGGCATGGACTAAACTTATTGCGACAAAATAAATTGGATCCTGTACATATTTCAGATAATGAAGAAATGGATTGGTTGATTGAACAAGAAGGGGATTCAGACAAAGAGACTCAAACGAACATTTATATTGAAGATTTCTTAAAACAAGCACAAGGTAGATTATCAGAGGAAGATTACTCCTTATTGCTTCATATAGTAGACGAAAAATACACAATGGATGAATTAGCAGGTTTGATGGGAGTCAGTCGAGATACCATCTATCAGCGAAAAAAGAAAATTCAACAACGTTTATTGAATATCAAAGATTGCTTAACGCATTAGGCAGACACTCCAGACTTTTTATGTGTTGTTAGTAGTGTAGTAGCTATTACACAACAAAAAAGGAGGAAACAAAATGATAAAAGCTTTTGAAAATGCTCGAATTCAGTTCGGGATTTATGATGTAGATGCGGATGAAACCTATAATCTTTCTTTAAGTCATCTAAAAGAGAATGCCGATACAGAACAGATTGAAGGAATTTATACAACGCTTGACACCATTGTTGATGGTCAAATCGATTTCGCTAAGGTGACACAAACTCACCGCTTAGTTCTTTAAGAAGGAGGAAAAAGTAAATGAATGAAAGTTATAATTTAGAATTGTTATTTGAAAACGAAGAAGGAAAAGCACGTAAAATTACTATCCGTCGACCTTTAGACGGCTTGACAGAAGAAGTAGTTTCTCCTGTGATGCAAGCCATCGTCGATAGCGATCTTTTCGATGATGAAGGGTTAGACCGCTATGCCGTAGCTTCTAGTGCCCGCTACGTTCGTACAACAGTTGATGAAGTTTTTACAACAGCTGAAGAAAAATAAAACGAAAGGCTCTTAAGTGAGTCGATAAGCCCTCGCTTAATTTTAAGTGAGGGCTTTTTAATTATAAAAATAAAAAAGGAGAAGATGTTCTATGGGACTTATTGAAATAGGTGGGATAGCTAGTGGATTAGTTGCTGTAATTACATTAATCAGTAAAATCATTAAGTTAATTACTACCATCCAATCCCTCATTAACCGCCTTGATCAATTACAAACAGATATGAACACAACAAAAGAACATTGGGAAGAAGCAACCGAAAAAATGATCACTTTCGATCAACGACTTCATTTAATCGAATATGAATTAGCGATTGTTTAGAAAGGATGGAGAGATGGAATTAAGTAATAAGATATATGATATTGGAAAATGGTTGGTATTAATCTTCTTACCCGCTTTTGCCGTATTAATCAGTGGATTAGGCGATTTATATGGTTGGATGAATACTTCACTTATCGTCACGACCATAAATTTAGTGACTGTCTTTTTAGGATCCGTTTTACAACTCTCTTCTCAAAATTATCATGATGAGAACTCATCGGGAGGAGGTGGAAGTTTTGTTAAAATCTGTTCTTAATACAGCAAAATCATACGTGGGTACACAACAAGGAGATGCGAAGCATAAAGACCTTATCAAGAAATATAATGCCGTCAAACCCCTACCAGTAGGCTATCCTATGAAAATAACGGATGATTGGTGTGCAGCTTTTGTCACAGTAGTCGGTGATTTGGCTCAGGCCTCTAAATACATTGGCCGCGAATGTGGCGTTCAGCGCTTTATAGCAATTTTCAAAAATAAAGGGATTTGGCGTGGGCTTGCTAAACCAATAGCAGGAGACATTGTCGTCTTTGATTGGCAAAAGAATGGCTGGGCTGATCATATAGGCTTTGTCGAAGCAGTAAACGGAAATAAAATCACCACGATTGAAGGCAATACGTCAAAACAAGTAGCCAGAAGAACGTATGCATGGAATGACTGGCGAGTAGATGGCTATGCAAGACCTAAATATCCATCCGCTACCCAGACTTCTAAGAAGCCTGTTCACGAAGTTGCAAAAGAAGTCATTCAAGGCAAGTGGGGAAACGGTAATAACCGAACAGCTCAATTAACAAAAGCTGGATATAATGCACGTACTATCCAAAAAGAAGTCAATGCAATTTTAAAAGAAAAAGGAAATCGAAAATTGAATGAAATCGTCGCTAAAGAGGTTATTCAAGGCAAATGGGGAAATGGGCCAGAAAGGAAGAAACGTCTTACAGAAGCCGGTTATAACTACTCAATCATTCAAAAAATAGTAAATGGAATGGTTTGAAAAGAAAAACTAGCTAGAATTTTATTCTGAATAAAGCCTCGCCTATAACAGTAGGCGGGGTTTTTATGTTGCTCATGTCGCTAAGAATTAATTCTATTTATAAAACGATCCCTGATAATGATGTTTAATTTTTAAAGATACAAAGGTTAGAATGAAATCCTAATTGAATAAAATAATGTGAAAAAATAAAATGAGTAAAACAGATAAAGAAATTTTATTCGTGAAAATAATATAGAACTTAAAATAACCGTAAATTACACAATAGCTTCTAAAGATTCGCGTTTATTTAGGTTAGTTAACCCTAAAACTGGAAAAGAATACCCTGTAAATCCTAAGCGTTCATGGGCGGTCACTAAACAAACATTTCAAAGCTATTATGATGCTGGCGGAATTGGTTTTCCAGATGATTATGATTTTATGTCTGGAAAACGTCCATTTAGAAGGGTTTTTAAAGATGAAGATGTAGCAAACATAAAGCCGACTTATGTCAGTAGTGATTTTATTATTAAACAGTTTATTCGTTCGCTTTTAAAAGACGTAAAAAATCAAAAAGGTAATGAGCAAATTGATGAGTTGTTTAGTAGAGATGATTTTGATTACGCTAAACCTGAAGAATTAATTAAATTAATTATTAAAGTTACAACATCTGAAAATGATTTAGTTCTCGACTTCTTCATGGGCTCATCTACCACTCAAGCCGTTGCGCATAAAATGAATCGCCGCTATATTGGAATTGAGCAAATGGATTATATTAATACAGTATCTGTGCCTCGCCTTCAAAAAGTCATTGAGGGAGAGCAAGGCGGTGTTTCAAAAGATGTGGACTGGCTAGGTGGCGGAAGCTTTGTTTATGCTGAATTAATGGAGAAAAATCGTGGCTATCTAGATGATGTAATGAATGCTTCTGATCAAAAGGCTTTACAAAAGGTTTTGGACTTAATGTTAGAAAATGCAGATTTTGATTTTCGAGTAGATTTAGAAGAGATTAAAAATACACTGAATAAATTATCATTTGAAGATCAGAAGAGAACATTAATTAAGATTATCGATAAAAACCAACTTTACTATAATTATTCAGAGATTGAGGATAAAAATGTGCGAGATTTAATTTCTGATAATGATTACAAGTTTAATAAAAATTTTTACAAGGATGAGAATGATGAGTAAAGTAAAACCAAAATCATTACCTCTTTATGAAGAATTACTTGAAATGGATGCTGATATTTTTGTTCAAACGGATGCTTTTGAGCACCCTGAATATATCAAGAGAAATTTAGTCCATACCTATCGAGATTATCAAGAAGAAGCTATGCGTTTTTTCCATTACACACAATCTTCTGAGCTTTTTAACTATCGTTTTATTAATCACGTATTATTTAATATGGCAACGGGATCTGGGAAAACGGATTTGATGGCGGGCTGATTCTTTATTTATTTGAGGAATATGAGTATCAAAATTTTCTTTTTATCGTTAATACTAAGAGTGTACTTAATAAAACAATTGATAACTTACTGAATGTGTCTTCAGATAAGTATTTATACAATAACCCCATTGAAATAAATGGGAAGAGAATCAACATCCAACAAGTTAATCAATTTCCAAGAGAACCTAGAGAAAATATTATTTATATTAAGCTAGACACTGTTCAAGCAGTCGCAAGTGATATTTATACTGTGAAAGAAAATTCGATGGGGGCAGAAGACTATACTCGAAACAAGACAGTCGTTCTCGGAGATGAGGCGCATCATTATTCGGCTTCAACGAAATCAGAAAAAGAAGATGAACACTCTTGGGAGAGTGCAATCAACACTATTTTAGATGCGCGAGAAGATAACTTGTTATTGGAATTTACAGCGACTATCGATCTAGACAACAAAAACATTTATGAAAAATACAAAGATAAGATTATCTATCGTTATACGTTAGATCATTTTATAGCAGATGGCTATTCTAAAAACATTCGACGTATTCAAACGTCTAATTCGGATGAGAATAATATGTTAAATACTGTATTACTCAGTCAATATCGAAAAATGTTTGCTCGGGAAGAATATGGGGTAGAGATTAAGCCTATTATATTATTTAAATCTCAAAGAATTGCCGATTCAAATCAATCAGAAGAAAATTTTAACCAAATGGTAGATTCTCTAACTCCTGAAAATTTAGAGGAATTTATTACTAGACAGATGCAGATGGATACTATAGAAGCTAGTGAAACACTAGAGAAGACATTTGCTTATTACATTTCGCGTTTAGATGAATTTCCAAAAATTGTGCGAGATATAAAAAGAGACTTTGGGACGAACCGAGTGATTAATGCCAATGACTCAGGACAGTCTGGAATTCTTGAAAAAGGACAATACGAAGCACTAAATAGTTTAGAAAGCCCAACAAACTTATATCGTGTTATATTTGCGGTAGCAAAGTTAACAGAGGGTTGGGATGTCCTAAATTTATACGATATTGTACGTATTAGTGATCCTGAAAAAACGACTGGAACAAAGAATGCTACAAATGCAGAAGCTCAATTAATTGGTCGAGGTGCACGATATAATCCATTTGAAATGAATCAAGAACGCAGTTATATTCGACGTTTTGAAGATGGAAATAAATCTAGTCTGTTTTTAGAAACTTTGCATTATCATACAATTAATGAACCACAATATTTGAAAAATTTAGTTAAATCATTAGATGAGATGAACTTACCTACCGGTGATGATACAAAGAATCCTCTAATTGATGTAAAGTTAAAATCTTCATTCACCAAAAGTAATGTTTGGAAGACGGGGAAAATTTATTATAACGAAGCTGTTTCTGTTCCAGATAGTTATTATGATGAGCTGGGTAAATATGGAATTAACAATAAAAAAGATATTATAGTTCCTTGGATATCTGCTGCTCAGGAAGTGAAGTATTCTGATTTTGTAGGGGAAGATGGAGCTCAGCAACACCATATAGTCGTTCAAATTGATGAGAGGTACTTAAATAAAGCAATGAACCGACTCACTTTCTTTCATTTTGAACATCTAAAACAATATTTACCAAACTTATCATCACGAGAAGAGTTTTACGAGAAAAACTGGCTCAATATTCGTGGGCGTACACTCTATGCTAGAGTAACTCGATCGATGACAAAGGATGATTTGACGCCTATAGAAAAGTTGCAAATTTTAGAAGTATATTTGCAAGAAGTGGCACAACAAATTCAGCGAGGCTATCAGAAAATGCGTGGAACCAATAAATTCATTGGTTATCCCATTAAAGATTATATTCAAGATTATCGTAAAAGAATCCCAGATTATGATACAGGGAAAGAATCTGTTTACACGGTTACACAGAAGGTAAAACGATATGTAATCAAAGAACCTTATTTTGCATACGATTCAGCGATTGTTAATTTATTAGAAAAAGATTTAATCGATCGAATAAGTGAAAGAGTCAATGAGTTGAAAGATGAGTATGATGAAGTTTATTTAATTCGTATGGATGAGAACATGCATCGTGAGAGTAGCAAAAAAGATAATTTGAAATTATATCAATTTGATTCTCATGCAAGAGAAATTCATTATAGTGGCTTTCAACCAGATTTTATTTTATATTTAGAAAATTCAGATTTTTATATTCAGATTTTCATAGAGCCAAAAGGAACGAATTTATTAGAGAAAGATCAATGGAAAGAAGACATTTTCTCATTTATTAATCAAAACGAAGGTGAACTTGTAATTAATGAAGATGTTGAAGGAACTAGAATAAAAGGGGTTAAGTTCTACACAAGCAACGATGGAAGAAATACAATGGATCAAATAGGAGAGATTGCTTTAGGAAAACCATTTGAGGGATTGTCTATGGAATAAAAATATTTTGGAAGAGAGGTATAGTCTAAAGTGGATAATTTAAATTATTATCAAAAAGAACCTGAAGGGCAATTATTAGATAGAAAACGAGCGGTTATCCATCCTAGAGAAGTCGCTAGACATCTTAGTGCTTTTGCGAATGCGGAAGGCGGAACTTTAGTAATTGGAATTGAAGATGACGGAGAAATAACAGGTTTTAAATATCCTAAAGCAAAAATAATCGAGAATTATCTAGAAGCTCCTTTTGATTTTTTAAACAGCCTTCCAAAATATGATACAGAACGTCTAGAGATTAAAAATTCAAGTGGAGAAAATGATGAAGTTTTATTGTTCTATGTTGAGCCGAGTTATGATTCAATTATTTCATTAAAAGATGAGTCTGTTTTTTTACGCATTAACGATAAAAGTAAAAAATTAACTTATCCTCAGATTACACAATTAGAATATGATAGAGGCTCCCGAAAATTTGAAGAAGAGTTGGTTGAGTATTCCTCTATAGAAGATGTAAATGAGGAATTAGTTGAGGAATTCCGACAATTATTGAACACAACGGTTTCTACAGAAAAATTATTAAAAGCTCGTGGCTTTCTTCGTGATGGAAAATTAACAGTGACGGGATTATTGCTTTTTAGTAATAATATTCCTGCTTACTTTCCGAGCGCACGTATCCGTTTTATGCGCTATGAGGGGACAAGGGAAGAAACAGGTGCACGCTTAAATGTTGTAAAGGATGTGACTTTTGATCAAGCCCTACCTACAGCGATTCGAGAAGCTGCTGCTTTTATCCGGACGCAGCTGCGTGATTTTACATTTTTAGGAAAAGATGGGCGATTCGTTACCCTTCCAGAATATCCGGAATTTGCATGGTTTGAAGGGATGATCAATGCGATTATTCATAGGCGCTATGATAATCAGGGGGACCATATTAGAATAAAAATGTTTGATGATCGTTTGGAAATTTATAGCCCTGGAGCATTACCAGCTTCAGTCACTCTAGAAAATATCAAAGAAGAGCGTTATTCTAGAAACCCGAAACTTGCGGCGGCTTTAACTCAATATAAATGGGTGAGGGAGTCAAACGAAGGGGTAGGACGAATTTTTAAAGAAATGAATGACTATTTCTTAGAAGATCCCGTTTATGAAGAACCAAATGGAAGTGCCGTGCAATTGACACTGAAGAATAATATCGTAGCTCGTAAGGACCGCGAAACTGGACGAGTCAGTGAAATCATAACACCAGAATTATTTGAAGAGTTAAATGAACAAGAAGAAGCTATTGTTCGATATTTGTATAATAGTGGAAGACTAACTACAAAAGAGACAGCTGAGCTAATAGACCGATCTGAAAATACTGCCCGTAAATGGATAAATAAATTACTAAAGAAAAATATTGTTGTAGCTCATGGATCAGGGAAAAATGATCCTAAAAGGTTTTATACGCTTAAGGATAATTAATTTTTAGTAACTTAGGAGTGGGTTGGGAGTAGGTTGGGAGTAACTTGGGAGTAGGTTGGGAGTAACTGAAAATTTAAATTTGAAATACATGATAAAATGTTATCCCAACAATGTTTTGCGGTTGTTTAGAGAACTGTTGAGTAACTTTCGAGTACTTTCGAGTAACTGTTGAGTAATGTTCGAGTAGTCTTCAACAAATACGAAAATATGCAATCTCCTGTATACTTATTTTGTATGAATAAGTTGCGGGAGATTTTTTGGTTTCTAATAGAACATATTAAAATTAAGTGTGAAGGGATATTATATGCATTACTTTGAGTATGGAGATAAAGAGATAGAACATTTAAAAGAAAAAGATTTAATCCTTGGCCGTGCGATGGACGAGATAGGAAGGATTAAACGTCCTATTGAACCGGATATTTTTTCTTCATTGATTTCTAGTGTTATTGGTCAACAGATTTCAAATCAAGCAGCACTTACAGTTAAGATGAGGTTTCTAAATCTTGTAGGAGAAATAACACCTGAAAATATAATGAAAGTAAAGATAACAGATATCCAGCAATGTGGGATGACCATGAGGAAAGCTGAATATATAAAAGGGATTGCTGAATCAGTAATACGTAAAGAGATAGATTTTAAGATGTTTAAAAAATTACCAGATAAGGAAGTGATCAGCAAGCTTACTCAACTGAAGGGGATAGGGGAATGGACGGCGGAAATGCTGTTGATTCATTCGCTCCAACGGCCAAATATTATTAGCTATCATGATTTAGCGATCCGGAGAGGAATGAAAAAATTATACAAAATGGAAGAATTGCCAAAAAAGACCTTCAATCGTTATAAAGAAAATTACCATCCTTATGCCACAATAGCATCTCTTTATTTGTGGGAGATGAGTAAATAAAACTAAGAATGTGTTTCAATTGCTTTTTCACGAACTTCGAGTGATTCAATGAACAAACTTTCTCTATTTTTAATTAAATTCGTTATAAATAACAGGGGTTATTTTTGTCGTGTTGACCGAAGGAATCTATAATTATCATTATGGGTAGCGTATTCATGAGTTTTTGATGAGTAGAAATGCATAAAAGTATATTGAGAAATCATTGAAAAATGTCTTGTAAAAATCATTTTATGGTGTTACAATTTTCACAATAAAAGAAAACTTCTAAAACGTTTATCCTTTATTGAGTGATATTTATTCGAAGGATGGAAGTTTTGGAGTAATTGATGATTATAGGAGATGAAAAAATGGAAAATACACCAAAAATGAGTGTAGGAGAATTTACGAATAAGATTTTAAATGGTGCAGCAATGGGGATTGTCGTGGGTTTAATCCCAAGTGCAATTTTTGGAGAAGTTTTTAAAGCTTTGGCCAATCATGGAGCGATGTGGGTAACATTATCTCAAATTGTTACTACATTTTCTTTCTCTGTACCTTTCTTAGTGGGCATGTTAACAGCTATACAATTCGGCTTTGCACCAATACATACAGCAGCAGTAGCTGGGGCTGCTTTTATCGGAAGTGGAGCTGCTAGTTTTGTTGGAGAAGGTTGGGTATTAAATGGTACGGGAGATCTTGTAAATACAATTATTACTGTTATTATTTCTGTATTGATTATTCGTTGGTATGGCAAACGTCTTCCTGATTTAACAATTGTTATTGTTCCAATAATTGGTGGAGCGATACCTGGTCTTGTAGGTACGCTAACATTACCTTATGTTGCTAAAGCTACAGCGCTTTTAGGTGATTTAATTGCGAACTTCACAAACTTACAACCATTCTTAATGATGATATTATTAGCTGTAACGTTTGGAATAATGATTGTGACTCCTTTATCAACCGTCGCTATTGCTTATGCAGTTTCACTAGCTGGTTTGGGAGCTGGTGCAGCAAACGTAGGGATTGCAGCTACATTGTTCACTCTTGTTTATGCATCTTCACGTGTGAACAATCCAGGAACAACTTTCACTCTTTTCTTTTCGGGTCCAAAATTATTAATGGCAAATGTTTTACAAAATCCGATTGTGTTTTTACCAATTGTGATTAATACAGCGGTGACTGGTTTAGTTTCTTACTTCTTCAAAATTCAAGGAACAACTGCTTCCGCTGGATTTGGTATTACAGGATTATCTGGCCCAATTACTGCCTTCAGTTTTATGGAAGGAAATGTTATGATTCGTCTAGTGATTCTAATCGTTCAATATTTGGTTGTTCCATTAGCTATAGCTTTTGTAACACATACAATATTTACACGAATGAACTTATACAATGATGACGTGTTTAAATTTGTTGGTGACGAAAATTAATAATTATTAGAAAGAGGAGATTAAATGACTAAGATTGCTGTTTATCAAGTACGAGAAGAAGAATTACCAATTGTAGAAAAATGGTCAAAAGACAATAATGTAGAAGTAAAAATTATTGATGGCCAAATAACTCCTGAAAATGTTCATTTGGCTAAAGGATTTGATGGAGTAACAACTAGTCAAAACATGAAAGTTCCAGCTGAAGTTTACGAAAAATTACATGAGTATGGTATTAAACAAATTGCACAACGTAGTGCTGGCTTTGACTATTATGATTTAGAAGAAGCAACTAAAAATGACATTATTATTAGTAATGTGCCTGTATATTCACCAGAATCCATTGCTGAGTTTGTATTAACTCAAGCTTTAATGTTAATTCGTAAAGTTCGTGAAATTGAAGAGAAGACGAACGAACGAGACTTCCGCTGGCAACCAGCTATTCGTGGAGGCCTACTTGGTGAAATGACAGTGGGTGTTATTGGAACGGGTCATATCGGTCGAGTAACTGCACAATTATTTAAAGGTTTTGGTGCGAAAGTGATTGGTTATGATCTGTATCCTAATGAAGAAGCAACAAAATACTTAGAATATAAAGATAGTGTTGAAGAGCTTGTAAAAGAAGCGGATGTTGTGACTTTACATGTTCCGGCAACAGCAGATAACTACCATCAATTTGACTACGAGATGTTTAAACATTTCAAACCTTCTGCTTATCTTATTAATAATGCTCGTGGATCGGTTGTCGATACTGAAGGATTAATCAAAGCTTTGGATGAAGGTTTACTTGCGGGTGCTGCTTTAGATACTTATGAGAATGAAGGTTCCTATGTTCCGGCCGATAATCGTGAGACAGGAATTAAAGATGAATTATTCCAACGTCTTTTAGATCATCCAAAAGTTTTATACACTCCACATATTGCTTTTTATACGAATGTATCTGTACGTAATATTATGAATATTGGTTTGGATTCTACTCTTGAAGTGATTAAAACTGGCGATACGAAAAATCGTGTAAACTAATTAAAATTTTTAAAAGTAAATTTAGAGACTATGTACCTGTATCTATAGGCATAGTCTCTTTTTTATGTGTGAAACTAAAAAAATAAAACTTAAGAAGAAAAACAAAAAACGCTTGCTTAGTAAAAAAAGATGTGTTAAATTCATTACAAGATAAGTTGTACGAACCTCTTTTTATTTTGAACAAAGTCGTGTGAACGACTTTTTTATAGAAGTGGAATGAAAACGTAATCAAATGTAATTAATGATAAAATAATAGGACATATTTCAAAAAAACTTTTTAAAAATAATTATTTTTGTGGTTTGTACGTACGACTTTTTTGAGGAGAGAGCAGTTAATTTACGCTCAATCTTGAAAACGATTTAAAAAAGTTGAGGGAGGAATTATTGGTGGCAGAAATAAAATTGGAACATATTCATAAGCGTTATGAAAATGCCGAAGATTTTGCCGTGACGGATTTTAACTTGGATGTAAAAGACAATGAATTTATCGTCTTTGTCGGACCTTCAGGTTGTGGAAAATCTACTACACTGCGGATGATCGCAGGGCTTGAAGAAATTACTGAAGGAGATTTATACATTGATGCGGACGTCGTAAATGATGTGGCACCAAAAGACCGAGATATCGCAATGGTTTTTCAAAACTATGCGTTATATCCACATATGACGGTTTTTGATAATATGGCATTTGGACTAAAATTACGTAAAATGCCAAAGGATGAAATTAAAGAACGGGTCAATCATGCGGCAGAGATGTTAGGTTTAACCGATTTATTGGATCGAAAACCAGCAGCATTATCTGGAGGGCAAAGACAGCGAGTCGCTTTAGGACGTGCGGTCGTTCGAAGTCCAAAGGTTTTCTTAATGGATGAGCCATTATCTAACTTGGATGCGAAATTACGTGTTCATATGCGTACAGAAATTGCTAAACTACATGAAGAATTGAAGACCACAATGATTTACGTCACCCACGATCAGACAGAAGCCATGACATTAGCTGATCGTATTGTCATCATGGATGCCGGGGTTATTCAACAAGTTGGAACACCTTTTGATGTCTATAATTCACCAAATAATGCCTTTGTTGCAAGCTTTATTGGTTCACCGGCAATGAATTTACATGAAGTGACTTATAGTGGAGGACGAATTACAGGAAAAGGGATCGATCTTGCTGTAAGCGCTCCTACGAAAAAAGCATTAGATCAAAAAGGTTATGATGGGCAAACAGTCATTTTTGGAATACGTCCAGAAGATATTCATTCGGAACAGATTGCTTTAGATGCATCGCCGGAGACAGTCATGGAAACGGAGATCACAGTCGCTGAACTAACGGGAGCCGAATCCATTTTATATATTGATGTAGGTGGAACAGAAATGGTCGCTGTTGTCGATGCAAGAGATTACCATGAACCTGGACAAACACTTGAGGTTGCATTCAATATGAACAAAGCTCACTTCTTTGATGTAGAGACTGAAGAGGTTATAAGTAGATAAACATTTTTAGTTGAAAAGGAAGCATAAATAAATTAACTGGAGGAAAAGATGAAAGCAGATTTAGTTGTTAATCGAGAAAATATCATTTCGGAAGTAGATCCTAGATTATATGGTTCTTTTATTGAACATTTAGGAAGAGCTGTTTATAGCGGTATTTATGAACCAGGACATGAAACAGCTAATGAAGATGGATTTCGACAAGATGTTATAGATTTAGTGAATGAGTTGAATGTTCCGTTAGTCCGTTATCCAGGTGGAAACTTTGTATCTGGCTTCAATTGGGAAGATAGTATTGGACCAAAAGAAGATCGTCCGACAAGACTTGATTTAGCTTGGCGTACAGTTGAAACCAATGAAGTTGGGCTACATGAATTTATGAATTGGGCGCAACAAGCAGATACAGAAGTGAACATGGCTGTAAACTTGGGAACTCGAGGCGTAGACGCAGCTAGAAATCTTTTAGAATATAGTAATCACCCAGGGGGTACCTATTGGAGTGATTTACGAAAAGAAAATGGTGCAGAAGAACCATTTGGAATAAAAACTTGGTGCCTTGGAAATGAAATGGATGGTCCATGGCAAATAGGAGCCAAAACGGCGGATGAGTATGGACGTTTAGCTACAGAAACAGCGAAAGCAATGAAGTTGGTAGATGACTCAATCGAATTAGTCCTTTGTGGAAGTTCTTCAAGTAAGATGCCTACATTTGGTGAATGGGAATACACGGTTTTGGATCATGCATATGATTATGTGGACTACCTCTCCTTACATATGTATTGGGGCAATCAAGAAGAGGATTTAGAGAACTACCTAGCTAAATCAATTGAGATGGATGAATTTATTAAAGGTGTTGTCGCTATTTGTGACGCTGTGAAGGCTAAAAATGGTTCAGATAAAACAATTAATTTATCTTTTGATGAGTGGAATGTATGGTATCACTCAAACAAAGCGGATGATGAGATGGAACCTTGGCAAATTGCGCCACCATTATTAGAAGATATTTACAACTTTGAAGATGCTTTATTGGTTGGTTGTTT
Source organism: Atopostipes suicloacalis DSM 15692 (assembly GCF_900129085.1). Lineage (GTDB taxonomy): Bacteria > Bacillota > Bacilli > Lactobacillales > Carnobacteriaceae_A > Atopostipes > Atopostipes suicloacalis. Next base: position 18,855 of record NZ_FQUF01000012.1, on the reverse strand, counting down.
ATTAATTACTTTACTAAAGAATGCCGATCGAGTAAAAATTGCTTGCTTGGCTCAATTAGTAAACGTTATTGCACCAATTATGACGATTGAAAATGGTGAAGCATGGAAACAACCTATCTTTTATCCATTTATGCAAGTTTCAAATTATGGTAGAGGAAATGTCTTAACGCCTTCTGTGGAATCAGAAACCTATGCATCAAAAGACTTCTCAGAAGTTCCTTATGTTGAAACTATTGCTGTCCATAATGAAGAAGCGGATGAAGTCGTTGTATTTGCGGTTAATCGTTCTAAGGAAGAAAGCGTTAACTTTACTACAACATTAAATGGCTTTACTTTAGAGAGCATTGTTGAATCAACTGAATTAGCAGGATATGACATCAAACTAACAAACGAACAAGATCATGATGGAATTAAACTTGCAGATAATAATGATTTTGAGATCAATGGAAATGAACTAGTTGGAGAACTTAAACCTTTATCATGGAATACAATAAGAATTTCTCTCAAATAGATATATAAGCTTGATTTTATTAAGTTTATTAATATTTCTGTATTGGAAGTAACATTTAAAAGGGGTTAGTAATTATGTCAGAATTTGTATTGAAGGCTACTAAAGATTATGAAATAGGGAAAATTAGTAATCTTTTATTTGGCTCATTTATAGAGCATATGGGAAGTGTAATATATTCTGGGATATACGAACCTGGCCACAAACTAGCTGATGAAAATGGTTTTAGACAAGACGTTTTAGAGTTAGCAAAAGATTTAGAGTTAGGGTGTTTAAGATATCCAGGAGGAAACTTTATTTCGGCTTATAATTGGGAAGATACAATTGGATCGAAAGAAGGTAGAAAAACAAAATTGGATATTGCTTGGCAAGGCATAGAACCAAATGAATTTGGACTTCATGAATTCATTGAATATGCAGATCGTTTGAGTACTGATGTGATATTTACACTTAATCTAGGAACCAGAGGTATTGAAGAAGCTGTAAACATTGTAGAATATTGTAATTTTGATAGTGGAACATATTGGAGTGAGCTACGGAAAAAGAACGGAGCAGAAGAACCATTCAATATTAAAACATGGTGTCTTGGAAACGAAATGGATGGACCATGGCAAATTGGAGCAAAGACAGCCGAAGAATATGGAAGATTAGCAAATGAGACCAGCAAGGCAATAAAAAAAATTGATACAGACATAAAGACTATTTTGGTGGGTAGTTCTACACCTAGACTAAATACTTATCCTGAATGGGATAGAATAGTATTAGAAGAAGCGTACGATAACATTGATTACTTATCTCTGCATAATTATCTTGATAAATATGATGAATCAGATTTAACAAGACCACCTAAAAACGAGATGTATGACACGGAAGAGTTTTTGGCAAAATCTATACAATTTGAGAACCATATAAAAGAAGTAATCGCAACTTGTGATTATGTAAAAGCACATAAAAGAAGTGATAAAACAATATATTTAGCATTTGACGAATGGAATGTACATTCTCAACCCAAAAAGGAAAATAAAAAATTTGAAGTAGGAAGTCCGATTGACTGGACTTACTTTACAATGGAAGATAGTCTGTTATTCGGAAGCATGGGATTAGCACTGCTTAGAAACTGTGATCGAGTAAAAATAGGATGCCAATCTTTATTGGTAAATACTATACCTTTAATATTAACAGATAAAGATGGAAAATCCTGGGTTAATCCTACTTATTTTGTATTTAAAGATTTATCTAAATATTCTAAAGGAACTGTATTAGATAGTAAATTAGAATCTCTTGATAGAGAGAATAATAATATAACAAATAAAAGAATGATTGACACTGTTGTAGTAAATAATGAGGATTCAATTATAGTGTATGCTGTAAACAAAACAAATAATAATCATATGTTGAGTTTAAATATAGATTTTAATTTTGATAAAATAACACATTTTGAAATGTTCAGCGAAAAACTCAGTGATATTAATCATCGTGATGTACCTCATAAGATTAAACCAATATCAAAAGATTATAATGATAAAAAGTCATTTTCTTTGAAAAAATATTCATGGAATACTTTTATTTTAAACAAATAAGCAAAACTATTTTCTTCTAATATTATAATAAATTGAGGAGGTGCAGAAGAATATTTTTTGTTAATGGAGCTGTCTAGTTTTAAAAAATAGCTAATAGAAAAGGAAGAAGTAAAATGAAAAATAAAAAGACTAATACATTTTTTAAGATATTTACAGTATTATTAACCTCATTATTCTTTATAACTGCATGTGGAAATGATAAAGAAGATTCCACTGATTCAGATGGAAGTAACGATAGTGGTCAAACGGAACTTACCTTTTGGAATGGATTCACTGCTTCTGATGGAGAAATACTTCAAGAGATAGTAGATGAGTTTAATCAAACAAACGATAAAGGCATAAATATAAAAATGGAAGTTATGACATGGGCTAACTTCAATGAAAGATTGCCTACTTCAATTACTGCAGGGTCTGGACCGGATTTTGTACTTATGAATAATGTGGATTTTGCTCAATATGTTAATAATGGCGCAGTAAAACCTTTAGATGACTTCTGGAATTATGAAGGTGTTGACCAAGATAACTTTGAAGAGACCGCTTTAGAACTAGGAGAAATTGACGGAACACAGTACTTTATACCAATGCAAGTACAAGGAATGTTTACTTACTGGAATAAAGATTTATATGAGAGTGCAGGTTTAGATCCTGAAAAAGCTCCAGAAACTTGGGAAGAAGTAATAGAAAATGCTGTGAAAATCGCAGATCCTTCTACAAATACACATGGATTTACTATAAATCATGATGGTAATGCTATTCTCTATAATTGGATAATCCAAAATGGTGGACAGATTTTAAATGAGGATGAAACGGAATCAGCTTTTGCTTCTGATGAAACTTTAGAGGTTCTTGAAAAAATACAAGAAGCAATTCATGAAAATAAATCTGGGCCGGAATATATTTCGGGAGCAGAATTAGATAATTTGTTAATGTCTGGACAAATAGCAATGCATATAAATGGGCCATGGTTAAATAATGGATTAATTGCAAATGAAATTAATTATGGTGTTACTACTGTACCTCAAGTTAATCCAGATACTCCTTATGCAGTTCTAGATGGAGTAGGATTTGGAATTCCTTCAAGTACAGATGATAATAAAACTGAGGCAATATATGAATTCATTAGTTATTGGAATACTACTGAAATAGGTAAAAAATGGAGTATCGAAAATGGTTTCCCAACATATCTAAAATCAGTAAAAGAAGACTCAGAAATTCAAGATAACGAAATTGTTTCAGAGTTAACCAAACAATTAGATTTCGCGGAACCATTATATCCTGGCAATATAGATATGCCAACTATAAACGCAGATATTATTGAACCAATGCTTGAAAATTTACTAACAGGCGGAGATCCAGAAGAATTAATGAATCAAGCAGATCAAGAAATTAATGATATAGTAAAATAAGTAAGAGACCAATGAGAATGAAAAAGGAATCTTTGATGATCTTTTAAGAAAGATTCCTTTTATTTTCAAAGAATAAAAGGTGGGGAATATGAAAAATAAAGTAAACTCATTAGGAAAATTTTGGAATAAACCAAATCATGCTGCTTATTTGTTTATGTTACCGTCAATATTGATCTTATTAATATTTATTGTGCTACCATTAGTAGGAACATTTGCATTAAGCTTTACAGATGTTAATCTGTTTTTTACTAATACAAAATTTGTTGGTCTTGAAAATTTTTTACGTTTTTTTCAAGACGAAAGAGCAATTAATGCGTTAATCAATACATTACAGTTTACCTTGCTTGAAACACCTGCACAAATTATCTTAGGAATTACTACGGCTTTCCTTCTAAAAAGAAATACAAGATTCAATCGACTTACTCGATCAGTATATTACATGCCGGTAGTAATTTCATTTACAGTAGCTGGAATTATTTGGGCTATGATTTTAGATCCAAATATAGGTGCCGTTCCTTATTTCCTTTTTAAATTAGGTTTGCCTATTCCACAATTTTTTAGAGATCCCAATATGGCTATGCCACTAGTAGCTGCATTAACTGTATGGAAAAATTTTGGGGTAAGTTTGACGATTTCACTTACTGCTATTCAATCTATTCCAGATTCACTGTATGAAGCAGCAGAGATAGATGGAGCAACTAAAGCACAAGAATTTTTCCACATAACTATCCCACAAATCATCCCTACAATAGGATTTTTAGCTATCACAAACTTAATCGGTTCCATGCAAGTTTTTGACCAAATATATATAACTACAAGTGGCGGTCCCCAATATGCAACAGAATCGGCAGTAATGTATATATATTCGAGAGGATTTTCATCACCATATGAATTAGGGTATGCATCTGCGTTATCAGCAGTACTGTTTGTAATAATTGCTATAATAACTACTATTACAACTATAATAACATTTAGACAAGAGAAAAAAATGAGTTAAGGAGTGAATAATATGAATAAAGATACTTTAGCGATAGAAAAGAAAAAGAAAAATTACAAAAATAATAAATTTAAATTTGGTAGAATAATATATTATTTTTTTGTTGTTCTATTATTATTTTTGATATTGTTTCCATTTGTTTGGTTGGTTATTTCATCTTTTAAATTCGAAAAAGATATAATTTCATGGCCGCCTAAACTCTTTGCAGAAAATTATACTCTGGATAATTATATAAAAGTTTTTAATCAAATACCTATGTGGAGTTATATAAAAAATACTGTGATTTTTGCTGGTGGAGTAACTATTATTTCTGTTTTCTTAGATTCATTAGCTGGATATGCCTTGTCAAGAATGGAATTTAGAGGGAAAAACATTTTGTATTATGGAGTACTTTTAACAATGATGATTCCATTTCAGGTATATATGATCCCTTTATTTTTAGAAATAAGTGGAATGGGTTTAATCGATACTTACACCGGATTAATATTACCTAGAACAACTTCTGCTTTTGGTATTTTTATGATGCGCTCTTTCTTTATAAATTTACCTAAAGACCTAGAAGAAGCTGCCAGAATTGATGGCCTTAATGAGTTTCAGATATTTTATAAGATAATGCTTCCCTTAATTAAGCCTGCGATGCTAAGTTTAGGAATGTTTACTCTTATGAATAGTTGGAATGATTTATTATATCCTTTAATGTTAACGACTACTTCTGATATGAGAACGCTCCCTGCAGGATTAGCTTTATTTACTGGACAACATATATCTTTCTATGGACCTGTAATGGCTGGAGCTGTAGTAGCAATGTTACCACTGTTAGTTTTATATGTATTTTTACAAAAATATTTTGTACAAGGAACCGCTACAGCTGGATTGAAGGGATAAAAAAATAAAATTTATTAACTAATAAAGATAAAATTTTGCGGTATGAGGAGAAAGTAATGAAAATTATAAATAGTAAAATATATCAAATATTTACTGATTTGACGAATCATGTAGTTTTAAACATTTTGTTTTTACTCTCTATCTTACCGGTAATAACAATTGGACCAGCCATAAATTCCTTATTTCATGTTGTTAGCGATTGGAATACTAAAAATAATAAAGATGTATTAGTTCCTTACTTAAGATATTTCTTCAGAAGTGTTTTTTCTATTGATGTAATAATGAGTATCTTATTAATATTTATTACGGGAATTTATTATATAAATTTTACTGATTTATTACCTATTAACGCGCAAAACACTTTAATCATTGTGTTAATAATGATGGTGAGTCTATTACTGTTTATAGGAATAGTTGTTAATTACTATTTAATTACTGTTAGAGAAACTAATAAATTGAAGTTTATAAACACATTAAAAAAGGTTGTTTCTTATACAACATTGAATATCGGTCGGACATTAATTTATGGATGTTTAATATCTTTATTTTTGTTATTAGTAGATTTGTTTCCTCCCGTTATATTTATTATCAGTACTTCCGTTGTAAAAATTATTTTGAAAATAGATACTATTTAATACATCTAAACAAATTAAACAATGTTAAAAAATTTATAAAATGTAATTCACATAATTTGAAATTGTAGACTTATAAGTAATCAGTTTATATAAGAGTTTTTTAAAAATTTATTAAACTTAGCTAGAAAGGAAGTTAAAAATGTTGAAGAAACATTATGAAAATCCAATTGTTATAGAGCGAGCAGATCCTTGGGTGTATAAACACTCGGATGGCTATTACTATTTCACGGGTTCAGTACCAGGATATCAAGAAATAGAAGTTCGAAGAGCTAAAACTCTAAATGAGTTAAAGGATGCTGAACCTGTAACAGTTTGGCGAGCACACGAAGAGGGTGAAATGAGTGCATTAATTTGGGCACCTGAAATCCACTATGTTAGAGGTAAATGGTATATTTATTTTGCTGCTGCTTCTACAGGCGAAACTAAAAATGATATATTCCAACATCGGATGTATGCGATTGAGTGTGACGCTGATAATCCTTTAGAGGGTGAGTGGGTCGAAAAAGGCCAAATTAAAACACATATCAATAGTTTTTCACTAGATGCAACCGTCTTTGAACATAAAGATGAATTATATTATGTTTGGGCTCAAAAAGATCCAGCAATCCCAGGAAATTCTAATCTTTATATCTCAAAGATGGAAAATCCTTGGACCTTGAAAGGACATGCAACCTTACTGACCATTCCTGAATACGATTGGGAGAAAATTGGTTTCTTAGTAAATGAGGGAGCAGCTGTCATTAAAAAAGGAGATAAAATATTTATTTCTTATTCTGCTAGTGCAACAGATGAAAATTATGTCATGGGCTTACTCTGGGCAAATGAAGATGATGATTTACTCGATGGTTATTCTTGGCATAAAGCAAAAGAACCAGTGTTTGAGAGTGCACCAGAAAATAGTTTGTTTGGCCCTGGACATAATTCATTTACAAAATCTGAAGATGGGGAACATGATGTATTAATCTATCATGCTCGTCCTGAAAAGAATAAAGAAGGGGATCCATTAGATAACCCAGATCGACATGCGAATGCACAAGTATTTACTTGGGATGAAGAAGATTTCCCAGTATTTGGTAAACCAGGAGGATAAATGGAAGAAAAAAATATGACAATTGAAGTTTTGCTAAATAAATCAGAGACGAAGATCAGTAAATATATTTATGGACAATTTGCTGAGCATTTAGGTAGAGGAATTTATGAAGGGGTTTGGGTAGGAGAAGACTCCGAAATACCTAATGATAAAGGAATTCGTTTAGATGTAGTGGAAGCTTTAAAAAATATTCAGGTTCCATTAGTTCGATGGCCTGGTGGATTATTTGCAGATGAATACCATTGGAAAGATGGAATTGGACCAAGAGAAGACAGAAAAAGAATTGTTAATACGAACTGGGGAGCTGCCGTAGAAAATAACCATTTCGGTACTCATGAATTTTTCCATCTATTAGATTTACTTGGTGCTGATTCATATATTAATGGAAACGTTGGTAGTGGAACGGTTCAAGAAATGCAGGAATGGATTGAATATATGACTTTCCCAGGAGAGTCACCAATGGCTAACTTAAGAAAAGAAAATGGCCGCGATAATCCCTGGGATGTTGAATTCTTTGGAATTGGTAACGAAAACTGGGGTGGTGGTGGTCATATGCGTCCAGAATACTATGCGGATTTATATAGACATTACCAAACGTATGTTAAAAACTATAACAATAATTCTATTTACAAGATTGCTTGTGGGCCAAATATAGATGACTATAACTGGACAGAACAATTAATGAAAATTGCAGGGCCATTTATGGATGGTTTAAGTTTACACCATTACGCACTTGCAGCCGAATGGGAAGATAAACGTCCTGCTACAGGATTCCCAGAAGAAGAATGGTTCTCACTTATTGAGAGTGCCTACTTGATGGACGAATTCATTACCAAACATAGTACGATTATGGATAAATATGACCCTGAAAAACGCGTAGGTCTAATTGTAGATGAGTGGGGAACTTGGTTAGCGGTTGAAGAAGATACTAATCCTGGTTTCCTATACCAACAAAATACAATTCGCGATGCAATGATTGCAAGTATTACACTGAATATTTTTCATCGTCATGCAGATCGAGTTCACATGGCAAATATTGCGCAAATGATTAACGTCCTACAAGCCATGTTGCTTACTGATGGGGAAAAGATGATTAAAACACCAACATATCATGTTTTTGATATGTATAAATACCATCAAGATGCCCAATTAGTAGAAGCTTATGGTGATACTAGTGAGTTTGTTGATTATACTATTTCTAAGAAAGACAATAAATTAGCTGTTTCAGTCACTAACTTTGGTTTGGAAAACGAAGAAACAGTTAAATTTAATATTTCAGGATTGAATAAAGCAAATTCAGAAGGTTGGATTTTAACGGCTGACCAAATGGATGCTCACAATACTTTTGAAGATCCTGAGAATGTAACGAAAAAAGGATTTAGTGACTTTGAACTTGAAAAAGGTAAATTGAGCGTTACTTTACCTCCGAAAAGTGTGGTTACTTTGTTAATAGATCTTGATTAATTGTTTAAAGACTTAATTCTGTCTAGCTATTTTACAATATTTTAATCCATAGAAAAAGCAGTAAACAATTTGAATTAAGAGATGGAAGAAGTAATAAAATATTGTAGTGGGAGAGTACTGATATGAATCAACCAAAATATTTAGCGATTAAAGATGATATAAAAAATAAAATAGTAAGTAATGTTTACACACTCGATAGTAAGATTCCGTCAGAGATGGATCTCAGAGATGAATACAATGTTAGTAGGCATACTATTCGTCAAGCAATTTCTGAGTTAGTAAAAGAAGGTTATCTAATTAAAATTCATGGCTCTGGAACATATGTTAGTGATGGACATTCAAAAAAATCATCGAAGAAAATGAAAACAATTGGTGTGGTGACAACCTATCTCTCGGATTATATCTTTCCATCGATTATTCGCGGGATTGAAAAGGAACTAAGCAGACATCAGTACTCTTTAATGCTAGCTAGTACGCAAAACAATGTTGAAAGTGAACGCGAGAACTTAGAAAAGATGTTAGAACACGAAGTGGATGGTTTAATTATTGAACCAACAAAAAGTAATCTCTTGAATCCAAATTTAAATTATTATTTAGATATTTTGGAAGAAGAAATCCCACTTTTAATGTTACATGCATCTTATGAAGAGCTAGATACTCCATTTATCACAATGGATGATGAAGGTGCGGGTAGAATAGCGACTAACCATTTATTGGATCTTGGCCATGAAAAGATTGCCATAATTACTAAATCAGATGACTCACAAGGAAAAAAAAGATTAAAAGGATATATTGAGGCTCTACATACGGCAGGAATGTCCTATGAAAATGATCATGTAATCTTTTTTGATACAGAAAATAGACATGAAATTCCTAAGAAAATAAATGATTTAGTGAATAGTGATAATCCTCCAACGGGAATTATCTGCTATAACGACCAAATTGCAATCAGTGCGATTCAACAAATTCAAAGTCTAGGTTTAAAAATACCAGGAGATATTTCTATTGTGAGTCATGATGACTCATTTTTAAGCACTTCGTTTCCTGGCGTGGCCTTAACAACTATTGAACATCCAAAAGAGGAAATGGGTAAACGGGCGGCTCAATGGATTATAAATTCGATTGAAAATCCAGAATTTAACCGTAAACCTATTGTGTTTCCTTCTGAATTAATTATTAGAAATTCAACAAAGTCATTAAATAAAACGGAAAAAGTTGTAGAATAAAAGAAAGGAGATAGAGATGTTAACAGAATTGAAAGAAAAAGTTTACCAAGCAAATTTACTTTTGCCAGAGTATAATTTGATAACTTTTACTTGGGGAAATGTAAGTGGAATTGATCGGGAAGAAGGTTTAATCGTCATTAAGCCGAGCGGGGTAGAATACGATGAACTAACATCTGATCAGATGGTTGTTGTCAATTTTGATGGTGAGATTGTTGAAGGGAATTTGAATCCATCAAGCGACACTGCCACACATATAGAATTATATAAAGCATTTCCAGATATTGGGGGCATCGTACATACCCATTCTCCTTGGGCTGTATCTTTCGCTCAAGCAGGTTTGGATATTCCTGCAGCAGGAACGACACACGGGGACTATTTCTATGGTTCGATTCCGGTAACGCGGGAAATGAAAAAGGATGAAATTCAAGTAGATTATGAGAAACAAACAGGTTCTGTCATTATTGAGACTTTTAATAAAAAGGATATCAACCCGAATCAAGTTCCAGGAGTTTTGGTCAATGATCATGGTCCTTTCACTTGGGGAGATTCACCTGCAGAAGCGGTACACAATTCAGTAGTACTCGAACAAGTTGCGGAAATGACATATCACTCCCTTCAGTTGAACGCAGAAAATATTCAAATGAGTCAAAGTTTATTAGATAAACATTATTTAAGAAAACATGGAAAAGATGCGTATTACGGACAGGGTAAATAAAGATAGGAGTGGACAAATGTTAGAAAGTAAACAGAGAGAATTTTGGTTTGTTGTTGGAAGTCAACATTTATATGGAGAAGATACATTAAATAGTGTGAGAGAACACGCGGAAGAGATGGCTCAAAGTATTAATGATCATCTTGATTTACCTTATCCAGTCATCTTTAAAGATGTTGTGAAGACAGCAGATGAAATAAAAGATTTGATGAAGGAAGTTAATTATCAAGATCAAGTGGCAGGTGTGATTACATGGATGCACACATTTTCACCTGCTAAAATATGGATTCCTGGAACAAAATTATTACAAAAACCATTGCTGCACTTAGCGACTCAATATCATCAGGCTATTCCATGGGATACCATTGATATGGACTTTATGAACTTAAACCAAAGTGCACATGGGGATAGAGAATATGGCTTTATTAATGCACGTTTAAGAAAAAATAATAAGATTATTATGGGGCATTATGAAGATAAAGAAGTCCTTTCCGAAATCCAAAACTGGATGTTATCCGCAATTGGTTTTGTCGAATCCCAAGCGATTAAAGTTGCACGTTTTGGTGACAACATGAGAAATGTAGCAGTTACCGAAGGAGATAAAGTAGAAGCAGCCATTCAATTTGGTTGGACGGTAGATTACTTTGGAATTGGTGACCTGGTAGAAGAAATGGATCAAGTGACCGAAGAAGAGATTCAAAAAGTTTATGAAGAAATTCAAAAACTTTATGAAATGACTCCAGGAGACAATGACCCAGATTTCTATGAAAAACAAGTAAAAGAACAAATTAAAATTGAAATTGGACTAAAATCCTTCTTAGATAAAGGTGGCTATACAGCCTTTACTACAAACTTTGAAGACTTGCATGGTATGAAACAATTGCCAGGAATGGCTGTTCAAAGATTAAATGCACAAGGTTACGGTTTTGCTGGAGAAGGAGACTGGAAAACAGCTGCTTTAGATCGATTAGTAAAAGCGATGACTCAAAATACATCTACTGGGTTTATGGAAGACTATACTTATAACCTTGAACCTGGAAATGAATATATTTTACAATCGCACATGCTTGAAGTAGATCCCACATTAGCAGAGACAAAGCCTCGTGTAGTCGTACAACCTCTAGGTATAGGGGACAAAGAAGATCCAGCTCGCTTAGTCTTTGATGGAAAAGCTGGTGAAGGTGTTGTTGTATCTATGCTAGATTTAGGTACACACTATCGTTTAGTTGTGAATACAGTAGAAGCGGTAACACCTGAAGAAGAAGCGCCAAATTTACCCGTTGCTCGAGTAGTCTGGAAACCAAACCCAGGCTTCAAATCAGGTATTCAACAATGGTTAGAAGCAGGGGGCGGCCACCATACAGTCCTTACCTTAGCTTTAGAAAAAGAAGTTATTTTAGATTGGGCGAAGATGGTAGATTTAGAGGTCGTATTAATCGATTAATTTGCTCCTCTATTAGGAGCTATCTGGAGGAGCTTTCTAGATAGCTCTTTTTTAAAATTATATGAAATTTTACGCTTCTTGAAATATAATTAGAAAGAGAGTGATATAAAATGTCAGAGACAAAAGCAATTAATCTATCGAAAACAGCTTTAGGGATTGAATTCGGTTCTACTAGGATAAAAGCCGTTTTGATTGATCACGATCATACGCCACTTGTCAGCGGCGAACACGAATGGGAAAATGAATTAGTCGATGGAATTTGGACGTATAGTATAGAAGATGTTTGGTCCGGTCTACAAGCAGCTTATCGAGAATTAGCTAAAAAATTTGAGCTACAACATAAAGTAAAATTAAATACAGTAGGTTCCATCGGTTTTTCTGCGATGATGCATGGGTACTTACCATTTGATAAAGATGGAAATCAGCTTGTTCCATTTAGAACCTGGCGAAATACGATTACAGAAGAATCTTCAGAAAAACTATCGGAATTATTCCAATTTAATATTCCACAAAGATGGAGTATTTCGCATCTTTATCAAGCGATTTTAAATGATGAAGCGCATGTGGAAAATATTGATTTTCTGACAACCTTAGCAGGGTATGTACATTGGCAACTCACCGGAGAAAAAGTTCTCGGCGTTGGGGAAGCAGCAGGAATGTTTCCAATTGATAGTGAAGTTGTTAATTATAATCAACGAATGATCCAACAGTTTAATGAATTAGTAAACGAACATTCTTATGCTTGGAAACTAGAAGATATTTTACCAACTGTAGAGACGGCAGGAGTTCATGCAGGACAATTAACCGAAGAAGGAGCTAAATTATTAGATCCGACGGGGGTTCTCCAATCTGGAATTCCATTCTGTCCCCCAGAAGGGGATGCAGGAACAGGTATGGTCGCTACAAACAGTGTGGCAGAGCATACAGGGAATGTTTCGGCAGGAACTTCTATCTTTAGTATGGTTGTTTTAGAGAAGGAATTATCCGATTATTATGTAGAAATTGATATGGTAACTACACCAACGGGGGAACCTGTTGCAATGGTTCATTGTAATAATTTTACTTCTGATATTAATGATTGGGTGGGGCTCTTTAAAGAAGTAATGGAGCTTATGAATGTTGAAGTGGATACAAATGAGTTGTTTACTCGTTTGTATGAAGAATCATTAAATGCTGATTTAGATGTCGGGAAAATTGTAGGTGCTAATTATTATTCTGGCGAACCAATTACTGGCTTTGAAGAAGGAAGACCACTTTTAGTGAGAATGCCGGATAGCAAATTAACGCCAGCAAACTTCATGCGTTCGCAAATTTATTCTGCATTAGCTACCCTAAAAATTGGTATGGATATTCTAACCGAAGAAGAAAATGTTCAAGTGGATTATTTACTAGGTCATGGTGGTTTTTTTAGAACAGAAAATGTTGGACAACAAATTATGGCGGACGCTTTGAATGTTGCGGTTTCTGTGATGGAAACAGCAGGAGAAGGTGGACCATGGGGTATGGCTACTTTAGCAGCTTATTCTGTAAATAAAAAAGAAGGGCAATCTTTAGTAGACTATTTAAACACAGAAGTTTTTGCCTCACAACAAGCAAAAACGCTTAGACCTGAAGAAACTGGTGTTCTAAGTTTCAGCCAATATATGGAGCGTTACAAAGAGATGCTTCATGTGGAAAGAGCAGCAGTAGATCATTTAGATTAATATTAAAAACTATCTATAAGTGGAAGGGATAAAAATATGTTTGATACAATCGATCAATTAGCAGTAAACACAATTCGTACATTAAGTGTGGACGCTGTCGAAGCAGCCAATTCAGGGCACCCAGGTTTACCAATGGGGGCAGCTCCAATGGCTTATGCTTTATGGGCAAAACACTACAACACCAATCCAAAAAACTCGCAATGGTTTAACCGGGATCGCTTTATTTTATCTGCGGGTCATGGTTCAGCTATGTTATATAGCTTACTTCATTTATCTGGCTTTGATGTTTCAATAGAGGATTTGAAAAAATTTCGTCAATTAGGCAGTAAGCTCCCTGGACACCCAGAAGTTCATTTAACAGATGGAGTAGAAGCAACAACTGGACCATTAGGACAAGGAATCGCAAATGGAGTAGGTATGGCGATGGCTGAAGCTCATTTAGCAGATACTTACAATAAAGAAGATTACCCCATTGTTGATCATCATACATATGTTTTATGTAGTGATGGTGATTTACAAGAAGGAATCTCTCATGAAGCGGCAAGTTTAGCGGGACATTTAAAACTTGGAAAATTAATTATGCTTTATGATTCAAATGATGTTCAACTGGATGGACCCACAGACAAAGCTTTCAGTGAAGATATCCATAAACGCTTTGAAGCCTATGGTTGGGATTATGGCTATGTTGAGGATGGAAATAACATAGCTGATATTGATGAAGCCATTGAAAAAGCAAAAACAGTCACTGATAAACCAACGATTATCGAAATTCGTACAGAGATAGGTTTCGGAGCTGAAAATGCGGGAACTTCTGCAGTACACGGTGCTCCTTTAGGACCTGATGGAACAGCCTTTGCGAAAAAGAGTTATAAATGGGAGGAAGAAGATTTCTTTGTTCCAGAAGAAGTCTACGACCGATTCAATAAAAATATTGCAGAAAATGGCCAAAAACTAGAAGCTGATTGGAATCAATTACTCGAAGATTATAAAAAGGACTATCCAGAATTAGCTGAGCGGTTTGAACAAGCGATGAAGGACGAACTTCCAAAAGACTGGCAAGAGAATTTACCAGTATATGAAGAAGGTACAGACGCGATCGCTACTCGTTCTGTAAGTGGAGAGGTGATTAATGCAATTGCTGAAGTTGTTCCTAATTTCTGGGGAGGGTCAGCTGACTTGTCGGGATCCAATAAAACAATGATTGATAGCGCTGAGGATTTTTCTTCAGAAAATTATGCGGGAAGAAACATTTGGTATGGCGTACGTGAACACGCGATGGCTTCAGCTTTGAATGGAATTTTACTCCATGGGGGAACAAAGTCATTTGTATCTACATTCTTTGTGTTCTCAGATTATTTACGCCCAGCCGTACGTTTAGCTGCTTTGTCAGAAATTCCAGCCATTTACGTACTAACTCATGATTCAGTGGCAGTGGGTGAAGATGGGCCGACCCATGAACCGATTGAACAATTATCTAGTTATCGGGGTATGCCAAACGTAGCGATGTTAAGACCTGCAGATGCAAATGAAGTAGTAGCTGCTTGGAAAGTGGCTTTAGAGTCTAAAACTCGTCCAACGTTATTAGCACTTACCCGTCAGGACTTGCCTATCCTTCCTAACACAGAAAAATTAGCTATGGAAAACGTAGAAAAAGGTGCGTACGTGTTATCTCCAGCAGAAGGAGAAGCGGAAGGTTTACTTCTAGCGACAGGATCTGAAGTTCAATTAGCGATGGAAGCCCAAAAAGAATTACGCGAAAAAGGGCATGATGTAGCAGTTGTTTCTATGCCAAGTTTTGAGTTGTTTGAATTACAATCAGAAGAATATAAAGAATCAGTCTTGCCAAAACATCTTACAAAACGTGTAGCGATTGAAATG
This sequence comes from Atopostipes suicloacalis DSM 15692, assembly GCF_900129085.1. Lineage (GTDB taxonomy): Bacteria > Bacillota > Bacilli > Lactobacillales > Carnobacteriaceae_A > Atopostipes > Atopostipes suicloacalis. Next base: position 3,327 of record NZ_FQUF01000012.1, on the reverse strand, counting down.
GGAACACCTTTTGGTTGGGACCGTTATGCAGGGACAGAAGGAAAAATTATGGCCATTGATCGCTTTGGAGCAAGCGGTAAAGGTGAAGAGGTTATTGAGTCTTTAGGATTTACAGTAGAAAAGGTAGTGAAAGAGTATCTTTCAATGAATTAAAATAAATGAAATTTAGTAAGTGAAAAAAATAATTTTACTAGCAGCTTAACCTCTTATTTGAGAAGTTAAGCTGCTAGTTTTTTTATTTTTAGTACGATAATAAATTAGATAAGTGAACTAAGTCCTTATTTTCAAATAAGGCTAAGAAGATAAACGGCATTCATCTATTATTCTACTTGACATAGAAATCGTTTACTATTAAGATAAACCTAACTGGTAGTAACCAATAGAACGTAAAAATATGGAGGTATAAAATTGGAAAAATATGACATTAATAATATGGAAAAAGTAGGAGCATCTGTTACTGCTCGAGAAATTTATCAACAACCTGAATTATGGGAAGAGACCTATTCAATCTATAAAGAAAATCGAAATGATGTTAAAAAGTATTTAGAAAAAATTAGCAGTAAACATGATCAAATTCAAATTATCTTTACAGGAGCTGGAACTTCTGCTTATGTTGGAAAGACGGTAACTCCTTATTTAATGGATAAACTAGATGAAACAAAATGGAGTGTGACAAGTGTTCCAACAACGAGTATTGTTTCAAATCCCAGTCAATATTTACAAAAAGAAACACCAACTCTTTTAGTATCATTTGCCCGAAGTGGAAATAGTCCGGAAAGTGTAGCAACGGTAGATCTAGCTAAAGAAATTGTAGATGATTTTTACCAAATGACTATAACTTGTGCGGCAGAAGGTCAATTGGCAAAAGCAGCAGAAGGAGACGACAAAAATTTACTCCTATTAATGCCTGAACGTTCAAATGACCAAGGTTTTGCTATGACAGGCTCGTATACTTGTATGACACTAACAGCTTTACTTGTTTTTGGTTCATTAGATGAAAAAACAGAAGAATCTTATGTGACTCAAATTATTGAATCTGGAAACCAGGTTCTTGGACAAGCTGACCAGGTTGAAAATACATTAGATACTAATTTTGAACGAATTATTTACCTTGGATCAGGAAGTTTAGAAGGCCTTGCTCAAGAAGCACAACTAAAAGTTTTAGAATTAACAGCAGGACAAGCTGAAGCATCTTTTGAGTCGTCTTTAGGTTTCCGACATGGACCAAAATCATTTGTGAATCAACAAACTTTAATTTTTGGCTTTGTATCTAATGACTTATATACGAGAAAATATGATGTGGATATGTTAGATGAATTAAGAGCGGATGATATTGCAGAATCAATAGTAGCTGTCCAAGTAGATTCTGAAGGGAACTTTGAAGGGAATCACTTTGAAATAGCTGAAAAAGCTTCAGTCTTACCAGATGCATTTTTAGCTTTACCATATATTTTATTTGGACAACTTGTTTCTCTACATGCATCAATCAAATTAGGACATGCACCGGATAATCCATCACCTGCAGGAACAGTAAATCGTGTTGTTAAAGGTGTAACAATTCATGACTACAATAAATAACGATTAAAATGATTGAATGAAAGGGAGAAGAACTTGATTGTAACAGTCACAATGAATCCATCCGTTGATATTTCCTATCCAGTCGATATCTTAAAGATAGATGATGTGAATAGAGTAGAAAATGTTAGTAAAACAGCTGGTGGAAAAGGATTAAATGTTAGTCGGGTCATTAAGCAAATGGATGGCGAATTAATTGCTTCTGGAATTCTCGGAGGAAGCCTAGGGGCGTATATTATAGATCAATTAAATGATGAAAATGTTCCTAATCGCTTTTTAAAAATTGATAAAGAATCGAGAAATTGTATTGCCATTTTACATGAAGGCAATCAAACAGAAATCTTAGAATCAGGACCAACATTGGATGGTGGAGAAGGAGATAGATATTTCAAGTTATTTGAAAAGTTGATAGAAGAAGCGGATGTCATCACAATCTCTGGAAGTTTACCAAAGGGTCTATCTCCAAATTACTATCAAAGACTTCTCCAAAAAAGTCATGGAAAAGATGTAAAAATCTTAGTAGACACAAGTGGAGAAGCATTAAAGCAAACTTTGTTGGGTGATAAAAAACCTTTTTTAATTAAACCAAATACAGATGAGTTAAATGCTTTATTGGAACAAGAAACAACTTTTGATATTAAAGGATTAAAAGAAGCGTTATCTAATTCATTATTTGATGGAGTAGAGGCTATCGTTGTTTCAATGGGTGCGGATGGTGCATTTGCTAAGATTCAGGATACCTTCTACAAGATTTCCATTCCCGAAATTAAAGTGGTTAATCCAGTAGGTTCTGGAGATGCAACTATTGCTGGATTAGCTATGGGAATAGATCAAGAACTATCTTGGGAAGAAGTACTTAAAATAGCTATGACAACAGGCATGCTTAATACCATGGAAGAAAGAACAGGGCGTATTAATAAAGCAAATTTTAAAGAATATTTTAATCAAGTAAAAGTAGAAAAAATAAAGAAATAAATATATGGAGGAAAAATTTGTGCTAAAACTAACTAAAAACAAAAAAGCCGCAATGGATCGTCTGTCTGCAAACGATGGATTTATTAAAGCATTGGCGATTGACCAACGAGGTGCAATGAATCGGATGTTTAGTGCCCTAAATGTTGAAGCAACAGATGAAGAGATTGAACGTTTAAAAGAAATTGTTTCTGAAGAGTTAACTCCCTATGCTTCATCGATTTTATTAGATCCGATTTATGGTTTGCCGGGCGCAAAAGCACGGGATGAGGATGCCGGATTATTGCTCGCTTATGAGAAAACAGGTTATGACAATACTGTTCCCGGCCGTTTGCCTGATTTAATTGATGGTTTATCCGTGAAGCGTTTAATGGATGAAGGTGTCGATGGGATTAAATTGTTACTTTACTATGATGTGGATGAAAGTGACGAAATTAATGATCAGAAAAAAGCGTTTGTTGAACGAGTCGGTAGCGAATGTGTCGGTGAAGATGTTCCTTACTACTTAGAAATTTTAACCTATGATGCGGAGATCGAAGATGCTAAATCGCCAGAGTATGCAAAAATAAAACCGCATAAAGTAAATGAAGCGATTAAAGAATTTTCTAAACCACAATATAATGTCGACGTTTTAAAAATGGAAACACCTGTAAATATGAACTTTGTTGAAGGATATTCTAAAGGGGAAGTTGTTTACTCCAAAGAAGAAGCTGCGAAAGCTTTTAAAGAACAAAGTGATAATACACACTTACCGTTTATTTTCTTAAGTGCAGGAGTCAC